>ONOH01000028.1:30971-46454 GCA_900319405.1 uncultured Bacteroidales bacterium
TCCCCCGAGGGGACCGCCGCTGAGCGGCGAGGGGGTAACGTGGAATTCGCGAATTGCCCGCGCAGCGGGCTCGAGTCTCGTTTTCCGCTCCAAAACAAAGCAGCAGCCCTTGTGGTTGCTGCTTTGTTTTGACAAGACCCCAACTTTGTGGCCGTTCATGTCGGGTTCGCCAAACTTGCTTCGAAGTCTCTGAGCGGGAACAATAACAGCCATTTTTGTTCCCTGCGAGAAACTCGAGCACGCCGGCGGGGACGTTTTCGAGGTTTTTGTTCCCAACGAGACACTCGACGAACTGAAACGATTCGAATTTACCGGTCTCTTCCACCATCCCAAATAATCAAGCCGCTCCGCCGTGCCAAGATAGCGGGGCGAGAGCCAGGTTGTCACTTCGGCGGTATCATTGATACTCCAACCCTTTAACGGCAACACCGATGTTGACGGGAATCTTCATCATTTTCCCCATGGCGGAATAGCGCTCATAACTGCTCTTGAAATAAAGTGCGGTGGACATGTGAAGAGCCCTGGGGTGACGTTCCGATTCGGGGGTTTCCAAGATTCTGTGGACCGCTTCGTCATCGGTGGCCACAATCTGTATCGCTACGAAGTATTTACCGGGTTCCAGCAGAACGGTCTCCTCTGGATGAACACTGTAATCCTGTCGGGAATCAGATTCGATGATGTTGACATAGATGGGCTTGTGCAGCACATTGATGAAGGAGCGCCGATTTCATTCTTGGCCGACGGGAAGATTAGTATTCCTTCGCCAGCCAAATCCCCAGCAGCCGGTTCGTGACAGAGTAACTGTTCCCGTCCTTCCTGACGATTCCCTTGTCGTGAAGAACCCTCAAGGCGCTTTGCACGGTGCTTGGGCTTTTCATTGAATGTTTCTTGCAGAAGGCTACGGATGTAACCTGCTGCGCCTGTCCATCTTTGGCAATGGCAATCAAAAGTTGCTTTTGCGCTTCCGGATATGAGCTCATCTGCTCTTGGAATGTGCGGGCATATGTCTTGATTACAAAAGTAAGCGCATTGGACGCCATCTGAGCATCGGCCACTTCTCCGGGTTTGGTCCATGCGAACATCTCATTCATCAAGCGCTGCACATACCAGGTGTGACCATCAAAGAGTTCGTACACTTGTTTGAAACTCTCTTCCTGAAGGCTTTTCCCTGCCGCCTCAAAGTGATGTCGGGCAAAAGCCAGATAGTTTTCATACTGAATGGCATCCAGGTACAAGGGAGAGCAACTCATATAAAACGGCTCCGATGGATTGTTGAAAAGTTTTTCCATCATGCGCCTGTCACTGCCGGCAAAGATGAACCAGGTGTGCTTGCATTTCTGGACATAGGTACGCAGCAATTCCAACACGTTATTATCCGGATACTCCGCGATCTGCTGGAACTCATCCATCGACACAAGACAGGGGACCTCGCTGTCTTCCAGGTATTGGAAGATTTCCTTCAGGGAATCGACCGGCTTGACGATTTCTCCGAGCGAGAGATCGAAAACGAACTGGCCGGTTACCGGATCCACCTTGAATCCAGGCCGCAGGGACTTGACGATGCCCAGGAAAGACTCCAATAGCGATTGCCCCTTGCTTTTCAACGGACCGGTGATTTCTTTGGCAAGCAGCAGAATCAATTCCGCCAAAGAAGAAGTCGGATACAGGTCGATGGAGAATGTTTTGAAGCTCGACTTCACGAACGCTCTGTTGAACACATGGGCTATGAGTCCGGTCTTCCCCATACGCCGGGACGAAATCAGCACCGTGTTCCGCCCGTTTGCGATATTGCTTTCCAAGGCTTCCGTCTCGGCCTGCCTGTCACAGAAATACTCAGGGCCGTAGTAATCGGCGGTAATGATGAATGGATTCGGCTGCAGCATCGTTTCTCGTTTTGGGCAAAGATAATATTTAGGATTAAATTATGCAAGATTAAATAATCCAAAATTAAATAATCCCGTTCCGGCCATGAACGGGGCTTGTATTTGAAGTCCGCAGAAGTCGTCTTAATAATTAAAGATGGCCGTTCAAGTCGCTTTCCCTATACGTCCTGAAAAGCCACGAAAGTTTCACCTATGTTTCACCTGATGTCTTTTCGGTTTTCTCTAAATTATCGATTATCAGGCAAAGGGGTCATGACGCGATGGGCACGGGGGTCACGCGCGCGCGTTTTTCCATTACCATTGTTCCAGCATCATCTGCAATGATCAGGTAAGACCTCAGGATTCGCTGCAAGAAAAAGATTTGCGAAACTTGCAATTTTGTAAAATATATTTTATAAATTTGTAAAACAGATTTTATAAACATGTTATACGAAAGACACCATTTAGCCCTGTTAAAGAGCCGTATGACCGAGCCCAGGAGACGCATGCAAATCATCATGGGCCCTCGTCAAGTGGGTAAATCCACCCTTGTAGGGCAGTATACGGAAGGCATCGACATTCCCTTTGACTTTATTGCGGCCGATGGCGTCAACCGCGAAGATACCACCTGGATTCCAGCCCGTTGGCAGGAGGCCAGAATGAAAATGGATCTCCACTCAGAACAGGAGCGCATCCTCATCATTGACGAGGTCCAGAAAATCCGGACCTGGAGCGAACAGGTAAAAAAGGAGTGGGACAGGGATACCCGAGAAAAACGCAACCTCAAGGTCATTCTCCTGGGCTCTTCCCGCGTTCTTCTGCAGAAAGGTCTGGAAGAATCCCTGGAGGGACGGTTCGAATCCATCAAAATGGGTTATTGGGAGTGGCACGAGATGCGTGATGCTTTCGGATTCACCATGCAGCAGTACATCTACTTTGGCGGCTTCCCCGGCCTGGCTCCTGACATAAAGGATGAAGACCGCTGGCGTGACTTGATGGAAGACACGATCATATCACCCATCCTTACCCGTGATATCCTGGAAATCGACGAAATCCGCAATCCGGCACTGCTGCGCCAGGTCTTCGAACTGGCCTGCATTGAGTCTGCCCGCGAACTGTCTCTAACCAAGATGCAGGGCACGATGAACAGCGGCACGGTCCCTACCATCAAGTCCTATTTGGAGGCTCTGGACAAGACCATGTTGGTAAAGCCACTGCAGAAGTATTCGCCCTCTCCGATCAAGGAAAAGAATTCCATTCCCAAGATGCAGGTGTATTGCAGTGCCTTCCGTAACCGTTATGGCACCTTCACCTTCGAAGAAGCCATGACCAATACAACGGAGTGGGGACGTCAGGTGGAATCCGCAGTGGGAGCCCACCTCGCAAACCGTTCGCTCCTGGATGGGTTCGAAATCCTTTACTGGCGCAATGATAAGAAGAAGGAGTGTGATTACATCCTCAAAAAGGGCCAGGCCCTGGTAGCCATAGAAGTCAAAAGCAGCAGCGCCGATAATACGGATGGCTTCGAGAAGTTCAAAGAACGCTATGCTGAACATATCACCAGCGCTTTTATCGTGGGCCCCGAAGGTCTTCCCTTGGAGGATTTCTTCAGTATTGACCTGAAAACACTGTTCCGGAAAAGACAGTAATTGATGTTCACTCCATTCCGCAGAAAGGAATAGCACCCTGCACTGGCGCTTCGCTTGTGCAGAGCATACCCATCTGGGCAAAAAGGGGCCTATTTGTAATCCTGGGTAGGCGATCGCATACCCATCCATGCAAAAACGGCCCTTTTTGCCCACCTGGGTATGCCAGTTCAGCAAAACCGCCACCCCGGTGTGGGATGGCGGAAAGGTCGTGTAAATAACAAGAGCAATTATTTCAAAACAGCTTCTTAGTGTCCGGTAAAAATCCGTAAAAGTTCTTTGAAAATATTGAGAGTCAGGTACACCCGATGCGTGGGAGAGGCCGTGCAAATCGCCCGCGTCGGCGTCAGAACCACTCTATATCGGAGAGGTCCAGCGGGTTGCCGGGAAGGTTCAAGATGGGGGTGTAGAGGAAAGAGTAGTCTTTCAGCGCGCGGGGGATTCGGTTGAGGAAGGCCAGCCGCGGCTCTCCATAGTCCCCGGAACTGCCGTAGAGGGTGATGGTCTTGTGCACGTCGTCCTTCTGGTACCAGCCTCCGCCATGCACCTTGACATAGCCTTCCACCAGCTCCTTATGCTGTCCCACCATCCCATAGACGAAGGTGCCGATGAGCGGAGTCTCAGGCCTGGATACGAGGATGAATTTCGGGTGCGACATGCTAGTATTTGTGCTCGGTGGTCTCAATTTCCTCACGGGTGATGGACTTGCGGTCCATGGCGCGCCAGGCATACACAATGTAGGCGAGCACGAAGGGGATGAGCAGGGACACCCAGAACATCACGGTAAGGGTGAACTGGCTGGAGGAGCTGTTCTGCAGGGTAAGGGAACTCTGCAGGTCGGTGCAGGACGGGTAGTAGGCCGTGCCATTGAAGCCGGCCAGGAAGAAAACCGCCATCACCACCAGCACCGTTCCCGGCATGGCGAACCAGATGCCTTTGCGGGATGCGGTGAAGCCCCCCAGGTACAGGCTGCAGAGCAGCAGCACGACACCCGCAAGCAGCATCACCAGCACGCCGGGCATGGCCAGCAGGTTGTGCCAGTACTTGAAGGGCTCCATATAGATGACCTGCTCCGGCGAAACGGCAAAGCCACTCCGCAGCATCAGAATAATCGTCCACATCAGGAAGGAGAGAAGGAAGGGGCCGATGGCTTTCTTGATACAGCGGCGCATCTGTGCCTCGATTCCCGCGTCTTCCACATTGTTCAGGATGTACAGCGCCCCCAGGATGATGGCCAGAAATGCCAGCGCAGCGCCCAGCAGGACGGCATGGTAGTTCCCCAGGGCTTCCAGCCCGTGCCAGCCGTTGCCCCAGCTGCTGATGACCGGGGAGGAGGGATCGGTGATGGCCAGCTTGTTCACCGTGAAATCGGATCCGGTGAAGAAGGTGCCCACGGCCGTCCCTACCAGGAAGGGAGCCAGCACGCCATTGACCATCAGGGCCACACGGAATCCCTTCACACCCAGAAGGTTGCCCTTCTTGTTCTGGAATTCGTAGGCCACGGCCTGGAAGACAAAGCTGAGCAGCAGGAGAATCCATACCCAGTAGGCCCCGCCGAAACTGGTGCTGTAGAACAGGGGGAAGGAGGCGAAGAAAGCTCCGCCGAAGGTAACCAGGGTGGTGAAGGTGAATTCCCATTTGCGTCCCGTGGAATTGAGGATCATCCGTTTCTGGGATTCGTTCAGGACGCGGTTTCCCAGATGTCCGTTGGCGCCCTGCACAAACATCAGGGCCACCAGCAGCCCGCCCAGAAGGGCCACCAGGCACCACCAGTATTGTTGTAAGAATTCGTAAGTCATCGTTTAAGCATTACCAGGTTCAACTTCGGGCCCTTTCCGGATGGCACGGAGCAGAATCCGGATTTCGATAATGAGGAAAAGGGCAAATACGGCCAGGAAAATAAAGAAGGTGGTCTTTACGGCGGCGGCACTGAGGCTGGATATGGCCACGTTGACCGGCAGAAGGCCCTGGATGGTCCAGGGCTGTCGCCCCACCTCGGCCACCACCCAGCCGGCCTGGCCGCAGATATACACCAGTGGAATACACCAGAGTGCCGTCCAAAGCAGCCAGCGGCAATTTTCCAGCTTTCCTTTCCAGGCAAACCAGACACAAAGCAGAAGCACCAGGGCCAGCAGCATTCCCAGACCCACCATCAGGCGGAAGGCCCAGAATACCACCCCTACTGGAGGAATTACGTCTTCGGGTTTTTCCAGATGCCCGTACCCCATATACTGCACATTGGCGTTCAGGAGGGCGAGGGCTTCGGCCTTGACGGCGGGATCCTCGCTGCCCCGGTAGGTTTCCAGGGCATCCAGGGCGGTGCGGCCCATCGCCATTTTATCGGCCACGGAAGGGATGACCCTGCCTTCGTTGTCGGTGTAGCCGCGCAGGATGTCGTTGATGCCGGGGACGTAGCCGTTCCAGTCGTGGGTGGCCAGCAGGGACAGCATGTGCGGCACTTTGACACCCGGGACGATGGTGAAGGCCGCTCCCTTGCCGCCCTCTTCCAGCCCCTCGGCCGCGGCCAGTTTCATCGGCTGGAATTCGGCCGCATGCACGCCGGAGGCGTCGCCGGAAATCATAACGGCGGCGCTGCCCACCAGGCCTACGATTCCGCCGATGAGGATGCTCCTGAGCGCAAACTTCTTCTCCCGGCCCTTGAGCAGGTACCAGGCGCTGACGCCCACCACGAAAACGCCGCCGGTTACCCAGCCGCTAGTGACGGAGTGGAAGAACTTGGAAACGGCCACGGGATTGGTGACCACCTCCCAAAAAGCGGCGGCCGATGCCATCTCGCTGCGCACCGTGTCGGGGTTGAAGGTGGTGCCCACGGGATTCTGCATCCAGCCGTTGGCCACCAGGATCCAATAGGCCGATACGGTGGCGCCGATGCCGGTGAGCCAGGTGGAGGCCAGGTGGAACCTCTTGGAAACCTTGTCCCAGCCGAAGAACATCACGGCGAAGAAGGTGGCCTCCATGAAGAAGGCCAGGATGCCTTCGATGGCCAGCGGAGCGCCGAACATGTCTCCCACGAACCAGGAGTAGTTGCTCCAGTTGGTTCCGAATTCGAATTCCAGGATAATCCCGGTGGCAATGCCCACTGCAAAGTTGATGGCGAACAGTTTTATCCAGAACTGCGCCGTCTTTTTCCAGAACTCGTCCTTTTTGACGACATAAAGGGTCTCCATCACAGCCATCACCAGGGCAAGGCCCAGGGTGAGCGGGACAAACAGCCAGTGGTAAGCTGCCGTCATGGCAAACTGGATGCGGGACCAGATTACTACATCCATAATACTATAAATTTAAAGTTAATGTATCCTTTTGAGTCAGGTGGCGGCCCACCCGTTCGCTCTTCTGCTCGTCTGTGAGCCCCGACATCGCCGGCTTGAAGAAGAACACCCGCAGGATGCCGAACAGGATGATGATCTTCAGGAGGATGAGCCAGACCAGGGGCCGCCCCCAGGTCATATTCCTGAAGCCGTCCCGGTACAGGGTCCAGAAGAAGGGTTGCCGCCGGCCCATCTCAGAAGCTGTAGAGGTTGACGCCGGTTTCGGGGTCGGGTCGGCGGCCGACGAAGGTCCCGGGGAAGGACGTCACGAAAAGTTCGCAGGCACCGTTGATGCGGGCGTCAAGCAGGTGGCCGCCGATGCAACTGTAGTCACTGCGGCTGGCGGTGATGTGGAGGTGCAGGTAGGGCTTTCCGTCCTTCTGGGAGATATTCCCTGTCAGGTTGGTAATTTCCATCTGCTCCTCGAAGGTCTTGTCCACATACTTCAGGGTAACGGGATCCAGGAAGCGGAAGGTGGCCAGGTTGACGGCGCCCAGACCGGTGATTTCCCCGGCGAGGATGCCTTTTTCCAGACAGAAGGCCGTGATGGCCTCCACAATGCTGACGCGGTTGTCCAGGCTCAGGACAAACTTTCCGGCCTGGTCTTTAACAGGGGTGAAGGTATACATGACAGTAGAATTGATGGCTTGAATAATGGCGGATACGGAGCGGGCCGATGTCACCTTCCGCCCGTCGGGTCCTGCGGCGGAGGCCGATGCGTGGATCTCGTCGCAAGCGGTAAGCTGCAGGATGCGCCGGGCGTTTTCCGGCGTCACCCCGCAGCCGGGGAGCAGGCCGATGCGCCCGCCGGCACGATGCCGAAGCTCGCGGATGAGCTCCGTCCCTTCCGCCACCGTCGGCGCCTGGCCGGAGGTGAGGATGCGCCGGCATCCCAGGCCGATGATGTCCTCCAGGGCCGAAAACGGCTCCCGGCACAGGTCGAATGCCCGGTGGAAGGTGACGGGCCGTCCGTCCGCAGCCTCCATCAGCACCCGCATCGCGGGAACGTCCACGTCCCCGGAGGGGGTGAGGCAGCCGATGACGATGCCGTCGGCCCCGCAGTCCAGGGCGGCTTCAATATCCCCCGACATGGCCTCGACCTCCCGGGGGGTGTAGCAGAAATCCCCGGCCCTCGGGCGGATGAGCACGTGGATGGTGAGCTGCGGGAAAAGCCGCCTGGCCTCCCGCAAATCCTCCCAGTCCGGCGTAAGCCCGTCCAGTTCCAGGGCGCGGCACAGCTCCACGCGCGGAGCCCCGCCTTCCACGGCGGCGCGCACGCTGTCCAGGTTGCCGCAGCACACTTCCAGTAGGTTCTTCATTCCGAGAGTTGGGTTTTGATGAAGGCACGTTTGAGTTCCGGTCCATAGGCATAGGCCCCTACATCCAGGGTGTCCAGCAGGTAGAGGTCTTTCCCCTTGAACAGGGTGCCCTGGGCCCGGGTATGGATTTCTTCCACCTTGTCCAGGGATTCCTTGGGCACAATCAGGTGGCAGGGGATGACGAAGGCGACAGGGTTGATGGCCACCACGTGGGCTACGGGCCGAACGCCCTGCGGGGTCCCCGCCAGCGCGGCCAGTTCGGTGTAGCTGTACAGGCGGCGGGGCAGGTGGAACAGGGTTTCCCAGACTTTCATCTGGAAAGGTGTGCCAAAGAGCCGGAGGTCTTCCCAGCGAAGGTACTGGGCAAATTCCAGCAGTTCTCCGGTAGAGATTTTGCGGGTTCCCAGGGAGAAGGTCTCCTCGGCGGGGAGTTTGGCAATCTCCGCCGCGATGTGGGGGAGATGACGGTAGTCGGTCGCTATGGATGCGACCTTCCCGTCCACCTCAGTCACAATCCATTCCATAATCGATTACTTTAGATAAGGCTTTAACTGGTCCCAGCCCAGGGTAGCCGACACGATGCCCAGGGCGTAAGGCCCGGCCTCGTAGGGCTGGAAGAACCATTCCATTCCGTTTTTCCCCACGGAGAAGTTGCCGTTGGGGACGATGGCGTCCATCATCACCAGTTCCACCAGCTCGGGAGCCTCGGCTGTCATCGACCGGCGCACGGCCTCGCGGAGGAGCTCCGCCACGGGCTTCTCGTAGCCATCGGCCAGGAAATCCCCTTCGGAGAGGACCTCTCCGCTTTTTCCGTCGAAGACGATCTGGCTTACGGTCTGGATGCCGTGGGCGCCGCCGCGGAAGTTGTAGTAGCTGAAGGTGTAGTTCCGGTAGCCTTTGTACTTTTGGGTGAAACTGCCCTGAAGGTGGTCTTCCCAGCTGAAATCGCCCTCATTGAGGTACTGGTCGATGAGTCCTTCCCGGTAGCGGGCCGCCGTTTCTTCCACGGAGCCTTCTCCTTCTTCCAGGTCGAAAGCCTGGACGAGGATGGCCTGGTTCATCCGTTCCGTCGCTTCCCGGGACGGCCCTTGGGCCACGTATTCCAGGTTGATGGACAGGAAAAGGGTATCGGCCGATTCCTCGGCCCGGGGAAGGGCCAGGTCGTCTTCATAAATGTCGGTCTTGAAGCCGTCGCAGGCTTGCAGCGCCAGAAGCGCCGCCATCAGGGGGAAAAT
Organism: uncultured Bacteroidales bacterium; assembly: GCA_900319405.1. Lineage (GTDB taxonomy): Bacteria > Bacteroidota > Bacteroidia > Bacteroidales > UBA932 > Cryptobacteroides. The sequence continues at coordinate 40,363 of ONOH01000028.1, forward strand.
TCTTTTCATAGTTTATCAGTCATTGTTTAATTCAGGGATGTCGATGGGACGCTCCCGTTTGTCTCCTATCAGGTAGCGGGAGTAGTGGTCTGCCATTTTCCAGAAGAAATATGTGTTCATATCTCCGAAGCCGTGACGCTGGCCGGGCAGGATCACCAGGTCGAAACGCTTGTTGGCGCGGATGAGGGCGTCTACCACGCGGATGGTGCCGGCGGGATTCACGTTGTTGTCCATATCTCCGGTGACCAGCATCAGGTGTCCCTTGAGGCGGGAGGCGATTTCCTGGTTGGTGTCAATCTTGTACACAAAGGAGGTGTCTCCCTTGGAAATCTTCTCCTGGATGCCGTGGTGCTGCTCGCTCCACCAGCGGTTGTAGATGCTGTTGTCGTGGTTGCCGGCGCAGGAGACGGCCGCCTTGAAGAAGTCGTTGTACTTCAGGAGGGCGGCGGTGGACATAAAGCCGCCGCCGGAATGGCCGTGGATACCCACGCGGTCCAGATCTATCCATTTGTGGCGGGCGCCCAACTGCTGGATGGCTGTCTTCTGGTCTTCCAGGCCGTAGTCGCGGAGGTTGCCGTAGCCGTAGTTGTGGTACCACTTGGAGCGGTTGGGATGGCCGCCGCGGTTGCCCACGGAGATGACAATCATCCCCAGCTGGGCCAACTGGTCTTTGCGCAGGTTGAAGCGCCAGGAGACGTCGTTGGCCTCTACCTGCGGACCGGGATACACGTAATCGGCAATGGCGTAAACCTTGGTGGAGTCAAAGTCGAAAGGCTTGTGGAGCTCTCCCCAGAGGTCGGTCACGCCGTCGGCCGCCTTGACGGTGAAGCGCTCCGGGAACTTGTATCCGGCCGCGAAAAGCTGGGAGAAGTCTGCCTCTTCCAGGTGGGTGCGTTTGCCGGTAGCGGTGTTCACCAGCATCACGGCGGGCTTGTAATCTACCCTGGAGTAATTGGCTACCAGGTATTTGCCGTTGAAGGAAGCCGTGCCCAGCACGTCCATGTCCTCCATGTCCAGCGGTACCATGGCGCCGCCCGCAAGCGGAACGCGGTAGTTGTGCATCTGGTAGGGATTTTCCTTGGGATTCACTCCGCAGGCGCTGACCACCAGGTAGCCCGGACCCACCGCCAGGACGTCTTCCACGTGGAAGGCGCCCTCGGTGAGGTTTTTCTTCAGGCTGCCGTCGGCCCCGTAGAGATAGAGGTTGGCCCAGCCGTTACGCTCGCTCCACCAGACAAAGTCTCCGGAGGGGAGGAACTTGGGGGCGCGGGTTTCCACGTAGGTGTTCATCCGCTCGGACAGCAGGGTCCTGGTGCTGTCGGCGTCCAGGTCCACCCGGCACAGGTCCCAGCGCTTGAGGTCCCGGCTGGCGCGGGTGAGGTAGAAATGGTCGTTTCCTCCCAGCCAGGTGACGCCGCGGAATTCCTTGTAGAGGTCTTTGGCGGTCTGCTCGGCCCGCAGGATGTCACCGTCCTGGTCCTTGAAAGCATACCAGGGAATATCCCTGACGCCGCCCTGAAGATCCATAATCAGCAGCTGGCCCTTGGGACCGGGCTCTCCGGGCATCTGGTAGTGGTAGGTTTCCAGCTTGGGGCGGGGCTTTGCCACAGAATTGATGACCCAGAACTCCTTGATCTTTTCCATATCCCAGCGCAGCATCGCAAAATGCTTTCCGTCGGGGGCCCAACTGAGCATGGGGAAATGGCGGGCGGTGCTGTCCGTTTCGGTGTCTCCGTTGTAATTGTTTCCGGTGTAGGAGAAGACCTTGGTTCCGTTGGTGGTAAGGGCGCGCTCCACCAGGGTGGAGTCCTTGGCGTCCTTGGCGGCCTTCTTCAGGTTTTCCCGGTCCATGATCCAGAGGTTGTGCTTCTTGACATAGATGCCCCATTCACCGTCGGGGCTCACGTTGGCCCAGGAAGGGTATTCCTCCTTGTGCTCTTCGGTGTCGTAAGTGAGCTTTCCGCTGGCGATGTCGTAGTAGAAGCGGTATTCCACGAACTTGCCGGTGGTGTTTCCTGCGCTGTCCCGCTTCTCCCGCTTGGATTTCATATCCCACTGGAAGGTTTTGTCGTCCTTGAGTTTCAGCCTCAGGGGAAGGTGGGCGGCATCATACGGGTCCCGGGTGATTTCCGTTATCTGTCGGGCCAGAAGGTCCATATCAAAGATTTCCTTTTTGCTGCCGGTGGCGGGGTCCACGATATAGTAGCGGGTTCCTTCGGCCGTTTTCCAGCTGTACCAGAAGCGGTCCGACTTCTCGAACCAGTTGGGGCGGATGCGGGTGGAATGCACCATCTGGCCGATTTTCTTGGTGGAGAAACGCTCGGCCTGCGCGTAATTGGCCTTGGTTACTTTCCGGGGTTCCTTCGGATTCTGGGCCTGTGTGGCGAAAGCGATGCCGACGGCGGCGGCGAGGAGGCAAATAATTTTTTTCATTTGGGTTAATGTCCTTATTGGTGCGAATATACAAAATTCCTCCCAAAAAATACTTACCTTCGCAAGAAGATTATGAGATACAACGGAAATTAGTGCGCTTAAACTTTATGCCGATGAGAAAACTTTCCCTGCTGGCCGCCCTGGCGGCTTTTTCCCTGAATGTCGCCGCCCAACCGGCCGGGCGCGTAAAATGGAACGATGGCTGGACCTTTTCCAAGGACGGGGAGACCCGTGTCCTGAACCTTCCGCACGACTGGGGCGTAGAACAGCCGTTCGTGCAGGAAAATCCCGGTGAAACCGGCAAGCTGGCCTGGTGGGGAAAAGCCGGCTACAGCAAGGAACTTCGGGTAGAGAGCCTGGACAAGAACATCCGCCTGGAGGTGGACGGCGCTTTTTCCAACGCCGTTGTTTACGTAAACGGCCAGGAAGCCGGCGGCTGGCCCTACGGCTACGCTTCCTGGAAAGTGGAGCTGAACCCGTACGTACAGGCGGGTAACAACATCATAGAAATAACCCTGGACAACAAGCCCGAGAGCTCCCGCTGGTACCCCGGCGGCGGGCTCTACCGCAATGTCTGGCTCACTACCACCGAAAAAACCTCCGTCGCCCATTGGGGTACCTATGTCATCACCCGGGCCGAGGGCAGCGGCGCCCGCGTCTTCCTGCGCACGACGGTGAATACGCCCGCCCCGCAAATCGCCAAAATCACCACCCGTATCCTGTATAAAGAGTCCCTGCAGAACAAAATCATCGAACACGTGGTGGCTGAAACCCGCAGCCTGGTGCAGCTCTACGACGGCCGGAGGGTGGACCAGGACTTCGAAATCCGCCGGCCCCGGCTCTGGTCTCCGGAGACCCCCAACCTCTATGTGGCCCGTACTGTCATTGAGGACGAAAACGGCGTTACAGATACCTACGAGACCGTTTTTGGCATCCGCACCAGCGAGTGGCGGGCCGACGGTTATTACCTGAACGGGGTCAAGACCTTCCTCAAAGGCGTCTGCCTGCACCACGACGCCGGTGCATTGGGGGCCGTATGGAACGACGACGCCTGGGAGCGCCGCCTGATAAAGCTCAGGGAGATGGGCTGCAACGCCATCCGCACCAGTCACAATCCTCCGGCACCGGAGCTGCTGGACCTGTGCGACCGGATGGGTTTCCTGGTGCTGGACGAACTCACCGACACCTGGACCTGGCCCAAGAAGGAGAACGGCTATGCCACCCTGTTCCGGGATTGGGCCGAGAAAGACCTCGTGGCGATGATCCGCCGGGACCGGAACCATCCTTCCGTGATTGCCTGGAGCATCGGCAACGAGTGCGGCGAGCAGGGTGACAGCACCCGCTGGTGGATTCCCCAGATGCTCACCGATATCTGTCACCGCGAAGACCCTACCCGGCCCACAACGGCCGGTAACGACAACCCCTGGGCGGCTTCGCAGCCCTATGCTGCCACCCTGGACGTGTATGGTTTCAACTACAAGCCGCATCTGTATGCGGAGTTCCGCGACGCCCATCCCGGTCAGCCTTTCTATGGCTCGGAAACGGCCTCCTGTATCTCTACGCGTGGATATTACCGTTTCCCGGTAGAGCAGGAGAAGGGCAAGGGCTGGGATATGAATCCGCCCTTCCAGGTGAGCTCCTACGATCTTTACGCCCCCGGCTGGGCCTCCAAGCCGGACTACGAGTGGAAATACGAAGACGAGGTCCCCGAATGTGCCGGCGAGTTTGTATGGACCGGCTATGATTATTTGGGAGAACCCACCCCGTTCAATATGGATCCTTCCGTTTTCACCAATTTCCATACGGAGGAAGAGAAAGAGGCCTATCGCAAGATGGTAGCGGGATGGGGGCAGGTGATCAGCGATGTTCCGCTACCGTCCCGCAGCTCCTATTTTGGCATTATGGACCTGGCCGGGTTCCCAAAAGACCGTTTCTGGCTGTATCAGTCCCGCTGGCGGCCGAATCTGCCGATGGCGCACATCCTTCCGCATTGGACCTGGCCCGGCCGCGAAGGACAGGTGACTCCGGTACACGTATACACTTCCGGCGATGAGGCTGAACTCTTTGTGAACGGCGTATCCCGGGGCCGGAAGGTCAAGGACGGCTACCGCATCGTGTGGGACGATGTCGTTTACGAGCCTGGTACGATAGAGGTGGTTGCCTACCGGAACGGGCGCGAATGGGCCCGCGACAAGGTGGTTACCGCCGGCAAGGCAGCCCGGCTGGAAGCCTCGGTGGATTATGACGGGGAGGACCTCGTTTATGTGACGGCCGATATCGTGGACCGTAAGGGAACCCTGGTGCCTGATGCCGCCCACGAGCTGACTTTCAGCGTAAAAGGACCGGCCGTGCTGCTGGCCACCGATGCCGGAGACCCCACTTCCTTCGTCTCTTTCCAGAGCCCTTCGCTTCCAGCCTTCCACGGCAAGGCATCGGCCATTATCCGGCGCACCGGTCCCGGCCCGGTGAGCGTCACCGTAAAGGGAAAGGGGCTGAAGTCCGATACCATCGGCCTGCAGGGCGGTTCTTTGCGGCTTTTGTAAAAAAAGCATATCTTTGCACATTATGATGAAAATGAAACATTTAGCATTGGCGGCTGCGGCCTCGGCAGCCGTAGCCTGCGGCCAGGCGCCGGCCCCCAAAGGCGCCCTGGAAACCATTATGAACCGCAAGAGCGTCCGGGCCTATACGGAAGAGTCCGTGACGGAGGCCCAGGTGGAAACCATCCTGAAGGCGGCTATGGCGGCTCCTTCCGGGATGAACGTGCAGCCCTGGCGCTTCGTGGTGGTCACGGACCAGTCCGTGAAGGACGCCCTGTGCAAGGACTCTTTCAACAAGATGATCGGCCAGGCCCCCGTGGTGATTGTGGTGTGCGGTGAAACCACCGTGATGCGCCGTCCCCGCGGTGCGGCCGAGGATGCGGAACCGGTAGCCGTCGAAAACGGCAACTGGACGGCCGATTGCGCCGCCGCCACCGAGAACCTGCTGCTGGCGGTGGAGGCCCTGGACCTGGGCGCCGTCTGGACGGCGTGCTATCCTTACCCGGACAGGATGAACCCCACCATCGAAGCCCTGAATCTGCCGGAAGGCATCACTCCTTACTGCATCGTTCCCATCGGCCACCCCGCCGTGGACGAGCCTGCCAAGGACAAGTGGAAGCCCGAAAACATCCACTACAACAGGTGGTAATGCCTGTGGATAACTTTGTTAATTAAATTATTTTTCTTATCTTTGCAGCCCATTTTGCGGAAACATAAGAGCCGTAAAGTGGGCTGTAACTATAATTTATTTATTAACAAACATTTATGCCTACAATTCAACAACTTGTCCGTAAAGGACGCGAGCAGCTCGAGGTAAAGAGCAAGTCTCGTGCGTTGGATGCTTGCCCTCAGAAGCGTGGCGTATGTCTTCGTGTTTACACGACGACTCCGAAAAAGCCGAACTCCGCTATGCGTAAGGTAGCCCGTGTTCGCCTTTCCAACGCTAAAGAGGTCAACGCCTACATCCCGGGCGAAGGCCACAACCTCCAGGAGCACAGCATCGTGCTGGTCCGCGGCGGTCGTGTAAAGGACCTTCCGGGTGTTCGTTACCACATCCTTAGAGGAGCTTTGGATACCGCCGGCGTGGATGGACGTACCCAGTCCCGTTCACTCTATGGC
>ONOH01000054.1 GCA_900319405.1 uncultured Bacteroidales bacterium
AATCTCCTGGGCAAAGACAGGAAGCACCGCTGCTGTGAACAGTGCGAAAAGAATCCATTTTTTCATCGGATACCGTATTTTTTCAGAATCTTGAGAACGGGCTTACGGACACTCCGTGCCCAGAGGGTATAGCCATAGTCGCCGGGATGCGTACCGTCCACGGACGTGTAGTGATCGGGCGAAGTGGCATTGGTGGTAGTGATATAGTATACGTCCTTGTATTTCCGGCAGGCTTCTTTCATCAGTTTAGACGCCAGCTCCATACGCTCACGCTCGTATGCATCGGCCTTTTTATTGAAGTTGCGGCGCTCCCGATAGATGGTTTGCTGGAAAATCAGCGGTTTGCCAGGATGGGCAGCCTGCATGGCTTCAATGAAAGGAAACAGACGTTCACGGATCTCGTCAGGAGTAGGGTTGGAAAAGGTGTCGAAGAGGAAAGCGTCCACATCGGGGGCATCGGCCAAAGCTGCAGCAAAATAGTCCTGCAGGCGGCAACGGCCGCTAACCCCCAAGTTCAGGAACTGGATACCGGTTTCGCGCGAAAGGATGGAGGCGTAAGCCATTCCTGCCTTGGAAGTGGAGGCTCCCTGGGTGAAACTGGAGCCGAAAACGGCCACTCTGTGACGGAAAGGCTGCTGGAGAGGCTCCAGGAGACGGCCCTCTTCCACACCCACCTTCACCGAGGACAATTCGCTTCTGAGAGGCAGATACAGGAGGCACTCCTTAACCCCCTCTTCCATATCCTGGATGAGTTTCACAGGTTTGTCAAGGGCATTGTCATTCTGCAGGCCGGCTGCAGCCCACAGCCACTTCCCGTCTTCCTTGATATAGAGATCAAAGCCACGTCCGGCAAAACCGGTGGTCCCGCCACCGAAGTACGGACGCACATAAACAGGCAGCACCCGGATGGAAGGGGAATCCGTACGGAAAGCCACAGCCGTGCCGGAAGGCTCCAGCAGGAGGCGCACTTCCTCGGTCGTAAAACCTTTGTAACGGGCCGTATCCATCCGGTGATAGGGGTTGGGGGTATCCGGAAACACCTGCCCGGTAAGGGTCAGATCCGACGCCTCCACATATTTATACTCCTGGGCCGATAAACTCCAGACAAAGGTCAGGGCCAGCCCGGCAAGAATCAGTCGTTTCATATCTGAACTATTTAAAAAGGGGCCGGCCCACTAACCCAGACCGGCCCCGAACACGAATAATCAACCAACAAGATTATTCAATGGTGACTTTACGAAGAGTATAACGCCAGTCAAAGAAATAGAACATCTTGCTGTTCTCCGGATCGAAGATGATATCCTGCGGCGTATTTGTTATTTGACAAGTAGGACCTAAGGCTGTTGTATAAGAAGATCCACCACCAAGAATAGTCGTCACCGTGGCATCTGACCATCCGGAGGACCCCTTGGTGATACGGCGGACGGCATAACTGTCAACCATATAAAGAGCGCCGTCAGGGCCCAGCACGATACCGTTCATATTGGAAGAGAACGTTGCATTGGCAGGGGCGCCGTCATAGGTGACAGCCCAAGATGTAGCCTTGACAGCCTTTCCGATAGTGGTAACAACGCTACCGTCCGGTGCAATGACATAAATCTTATAAGCAGAGCCAGATGTGCCTTTTGAACTACCCACAGTGACAATGGCGTTACCATCCCCATCGAAGACCAAAGCGATAGGCCAGTTGGTATCATCTCCATGATCCAGCGTGGAGAAATCGAAGAACTCTGATTTCGTACCCGTCGGGCCGCCGGTGAATTTATAAATCTTGGAATCATTACGGCTGGCGACATAGGCATCGTCACCCTTGAAACGGATGCACATACCGTTCTTTGTAACAAGGAATACATCTCTTGTATTATCTGTAGTCTTAACTTCGATAAGCTCATCATCAATCTGGATTCCTATGAGCTGATCGTGGACGGCAAAAAAGTGGACACGCCCCCCAAGGAGATGGAACTGCTCTATCACCTGGCCTCCAGCCCCAACCGGGTCTTTACCCGCAACCAGCTGCTGGATGAGGTCTGGGGCTTTGACTATTTCGGCGACTCCAGGACTGTGGATGTGCACATCAAGCGTCTGCGGGAGAAGCTGGAGGGTGTTTCGGACAAGTGGAGCCTGAAGACCGTCTGGGGCGTGGGCTACAAGTTTGAGCTCCTCACCGGAGAAAACGGATGAAAAGCATCTATCTGCGCAACTTTGTTGCCATCGCTGCCCTGGTTGCCATCTGCTTTTTGTTGGTGGCTCTGTCCTTCGTGGGCGTGGGCCGGCAGTATGTGATCAGTGAGAACAGCAAAAACATGGATCGCAGCGCCTGGGAGATCGCCCACATCGCCGGCGCGGTGTCCCGGGAGGATTCTCTGGACAGCTGGGTGCTGCGCATGAACGTTTGCTCGGTGGCCGGCGCCGCGGGAAACCAGATTTTCGTCACCGAT
>ONOH01000030.1 GCA_900319405.1 uncultured Bacteroidales bacterium
ACCGCTTTCAGGAGCCGCTACGAATTTCAGGCCCGTCTGGAGCAGAACGCCCGTTTCGAGGCGCTGAGAAAGCCCCAGCTCACGCTTCAGCTAAAGCCCAACTACTATAGGATGATCACCGAGACCTCCCGGGATTACGTGTACATCCGCAATTTCGACCGTTTCTCTACATCGGCCCAGCTCCTGCTGACCCAAAAGGTTCTTCCTTGGGGCGGAGATGCCCATGTTGGCTCCCAGGCGCTCTGGAGCGAGTATTTTGTCCGCGACAACCAGGACCGTCCGCGGGATTTCGTGGCACTTCCCCTGGTGCTGGGTTATCAGCAGTCCCTGCTGGGTTACAATCCCTACCGTTGGGAAAAGGCGGCCGAGGACCAGCGCCTGGAAGCCGCCCGCAGGCAGTACGGCGCCCAGCTTTTCCGGATAGCGGAGGAGGCCACCGTCCGTTTCTTCCGCCTGGTGTGCGCGCAGGGGATGCTGGACATGTGCGAGCGAAACAAGCAGACGGCCGATACCCTTTTCGCCATTGCCAGGGAAAAAGCCGGTATCGCGATGGTAAGCCTGGCCGAACTCCGCTCCCTGGAGCTGCAGCGGCTCAACGCGGCCAATGCCCTGCTCAACGCGCGCAATGAGGAAAGGCTTGCCCGGGAGTCCCTTCTGGCCTATTTGAGGGTGGATGAAGCATCCTTCCCGCTGGGGAAGCGTCTCCCGGTACCCACCCTTACGAAAGGGGTCCCGATGACGGATGAAGATGCGTTGGCGCTCGCCCTTTCCAGCAGCCCGGACGTTTTGCAGGGCCAGGTGGCTCTCACGGAAGCCCGCGGACTGCAGGAGAAAGCCCGGCGGGAGTCCGGTGTCAAGGTTGGGGTGGATCTCAATCTGGGCATGCAGCAGATGAGCAGCCGTTTCGCGGGGGCCTACCAAAACCCGCAACTCTATGTGTTGGGCGCCGTTTCCCTCAGCGTCCCGCTCATGGACCATGGTGCGGCCCGGCGGAATCATGCCGCCGCAAAGGCCTGGAAGGACAGGGAAGAGCAGGCCCTCCGGGAGGCCGAGCGCTCCCTTGCCGAGGATGTGCACGCCACCCTGGAAAATCTCCGCTCCCATCAGAAACTGCTTGTCCACACGGAAGAAGCCGTGGCCATGGCCGACGAGGTCTTCGCCCTGACGGCCGAGAATTACGCCAACGGTCTTTGTGACATCAACACCTACTCCCTGGCCCAGAGCCGGCGGGACAACGCCTACAACCAGCACCTGACGGCGCTGGCCAGGTACTGGACCACCTACTACCATTTGTTAACCCTCACACAGTATGAATAGGTTTTCCGCCCTGACAATCCTGGCGGTCCTGACCGCCTGCCATTTCCGCTCATCCTCGGCTCCGGAAGCCGCCCCCGCTCCCGTGGAGCCGGAGCCGTCGCCTGCCGTCGTGCAGAACCAGAGTCTTCAGCGCACCATCGAGGCTGAGGGCTTCTCCAGCAAGGGAACCATCGAGGCCGTTACCGAAGTGCCCGTGTATAGTCGCATCAGCGAGCAGATCGTGGCCTTTGACATGAAGCTGGGCCAGCGGGTGAAGAAGGGACAGGTGGTCGCCCGGCTCAGCCAGGCCGTCCTCAACGACCGCATTGCCCGTAACAAGGCCGAGCTGGAAAAGGCCGAGTATCAGTACCAGGCCATCCTGATGGGCCAGGGGTACAAGCGTGCAGAGTTGGAGAACGCCCCGGAGGAAATCAAGCGCCAGGCCCGCATCAACAGCGGTTACAACACGGCGCTCGCTTCGCTCCGTCAACTGGAGCACGAGCTCACTTATTGTACCATTACAGCCCCTGTCAGCGGTGCCGTAAGCCGACTGGAAGCCACCCTGTACAGCGCTGCCACCCCGGGAGTTCCCCTGTTCTATATCGTGGATACCGATCACTTGAAAGTCTGCTTTGACGTACTGGAGAACGAGCTTCACAAGTTCCAGACGGGAACGAAGATCCAGGTGATTTCCGTAGCGTATCCTTCCGAGGTGCATGAGGCGGCGGTGTCTGCCATCAGCCCCGTGGTGGAGAGGAACGGAATGGTCCACCTGGAGGCTACGCTCCAACCCCATCCCCACCTGATGCCGGGAATGACCGCCATCGTAACCCATGCGGGGAAATAGCCTTGTTCTCGCGAAAAACCAATGGTCCTATGAAAAAGTGTTTTCTTATCCTGATCGTTGCCCTCGGAGTCTCCTGCACCCGGGAGCATCCTTTCCTTTCCCAGATTCCTGAGATCCACGACCTGGCGACAGGCAGCGTCCTGTCCCCGGGGAAGGCCGTGCAGGCCCCCGGCATTTACGGAGCGTGGCGGACGGAGCTTTTCGGCTCCCCGCAGTCCGTCAGCTTCATCCGGGTAAGCCCGGAGGCATACTCTCTCGATATCCTCTGCGCAGAGGGAGAGATGGCCGACAGCACCAGCGCCCTCTGTTCTCGCTTCGGAGTCCTGGGCGGAGTCAACGGAAGTTACTTCAATATGAAGGAACTTACGCCTGTCACTTATGTCAAGGATGATGGCTTCCCTGTCGGAAGCACGTCCATCGGGGATGCCTTCCGGGCCAACGGGGTGCTTCTGTCCCGGACGAGCGGGGTTTCCATTGAGGCCTGCGATACCACGCTGCTGGAGGACGGTGCCTGGGAGGCCATGGCCAGCGGTCCTCTCCTTATCGATGATGGAGAGGTGTACACCTACTCGGAAGATGTCCCGGGGTGGGAGAATTTCTACAACTTCCGTCACCCCCGTACCCTTATCGGAATGGATGGCGAGGGCTATATCTGGCTCGTTGTGGTGGACGGGCGGTCCGAAGGCAATGCCGGGGGAATGACCATCGCCGAACTTACGGAGCTTTCGGGGATGATGGGGCTCACCGATGCGCTCAATCTCGACGGCGGCGGCTCGTCCACGCTCTGGACCCGGAGTGCCGGAGTACTGAACCACCCAAGCGACAACGGCCGCTTCGACCACCGCGGTCAGCGCATTGTTCCTAACGTTATTGCTATCCGGTAGAATTGCCGCACGGCTTCCGTGCCGATGCCCTGGGACCAGAAGGGGGTCAGGATCATATAGCCAATCGACCCGGCGGTGCGCTTCTCATCGGCATCCGCCTCGGTCGGTGTACGGCAGACGGTCCGACAAGAAAGTCCTGTCAACGGCATTACAGAGCGCTATCAGTGCTTCCCGGTCAGCAGAAGTCCACTTATGAAGGTCAATGCTCATAGTCCAGATAGCCACTGTACCATCTTCTCCAATACCTCCGGAGAGATGGTTTCTTCGATGTCGCGGTATTCGGTAGTGGCGCCTGTCTGGCAATGCTGGAACATATGATTCACGCCTTCAATCGTTTCCACTTGGTTCTTGGCATTGACCGGGAGGCCATTACGCAACGCCCCAAGGTTACTCTCGGGATCCACCTGCGTGTCCTTGGTGCCGTTAAGGGCCATGACGGGGCAGGTTATGCTTCCTAGGAGCGGACGGGCGTCCAGAGCGACGAAATACTTTAAATAAGGGGTCTGGAGCTGAAGGGAGATGGCAGAGAGATTCTGCGCCAACGCCGTGGGAAGGTCATATTTACTGGCCGAGGGTATAGGGGTTCCGGCGATACAGGCGTCGAAGGTTTCGCCCAGCGCCTGGCAATAATTATCTACCGTCTCTGCGGGAACACCTTTTGCCATAAGCGCAATGCGGTTCTGCCATAACAATGTTTCCTTGCCGGAAACCACCATTCCTGCCAGCGATACGATAAAATCGGCCTTCTTCTCCGCGGCCAGCATCAGCGCGATGGTGCCGCCTTCACTATGGCCGACGGCCCCCACTTTGTCAAAGCGCTCCCGAAGCAGCCTGATACCGGCAAGGGCATCGTTCTTCAGGTCCTCCGTGGTGCAGTTAATGACGTCCCCGGTGGACTCGCCAAAGCCGCGGTCATCATAGCGGAGCGTGGCGATGCCTGCGCGGGCAAGCGCATCGGCAATGACAGCAAAGGGCTTGTGCTCATAGATTTCCTCATCCCTGTTCTGGAGGCCGCTGCCTGTAACCATGATCAGAACAGGCGTATTACGGGTACAACCTTCCGGCAAGACCAGCGTGCCTTTCAGGATAGCCTCACCATTGGTGAAAGAAACCTCCTCCTGAGCATAAGGGAACGGCCCTCTCGGTGTCTGTGGCCGATTGAGCTTTTCTTCGCCCGGCATAAGCGTCAGGGGCATAGAAGCACCCATTTGCTTGAAGGTGCCTGCAATCTGCTTTATCAACCACAGACCTTCATACGTAGCTCCGATGGATGGCACCTTGATGGTAATACTTCCGGAAGCCGACCTTGTAACATCGATGGGAATTCCCTTTGCGCCCTGGTCCGGCGAATCCATCGTGGGATTCTCCCCGTCAAGATGGAACACCAGTGACAGTTTGCTGCCCTGGACATCCAACTTTCCGGACCAGGTTCCGGTCTGGGCGCTGGCGCTGAATACAGCGCCCAGCAACATCCAGATGAGTATCAGTTTTTTTCTCATGTTCGTAATTCTATTCGCTCTCCAGTGAGTCAATCAGATTATCGCAGGCTTCCATCTTTTTCCTATAAGTTTTGACAGACAGCAAAATGCTGGCCAAACAAGCAAAGATATAAATGGCCGTAGGTAACATCATATTGTCATCGGGGGCCGATTGTGTGTGGATTCGGATGAGCACATAAGCGACCAAAGCCACGGCCGGAATTGCTCCGACCACCACTGACAGGTGATAAAACCTCTTGTAGTCTTAGACGCTCTTCGCCGCAGTGAGGACATCGTCATCAAGCATTTTTTTGCAGCAAGGCTTCGGCCTTCGATGACCCGTACACTCCTGTGACCACGGCCATCGACATCAAGGCCAAGTACGACGCCAAGTGCGGTGCTCCGTCCGCCGGTAGCCCCAAGGTCTTCTTCAAATACTTCTACGTGAACACCGCCACCGGTGAGAAGTCCGGAGAAGTGCTGGCCCAGGCCAGACTTGAATAATACGCTATTAAGCTATTGTTCAAGCGTTAACAGTCCCCACGCTGCAGAAAAGTAGCGTAGGGACTGTTTGCCCAGTGTGAGCACTATTGCCAAATTGACTAATAATCTATAACTTTGTAGCAATGAAAATTGAGTACAATAAGAATCGCGTAACTTATTTACTGTCATTATATAAGATGACGGAGGCCGAACTATTGTCCTCAATTAATCATGACCTGAAGACTCCGATTACGTGGGCAGACATTGATCAGGATGAGATTGAAATCAATCACCTAAAACGGATTGATAAAGTCTTCAATAAGGGATTATTGTATTATTCTGACCCATCCACTCCTCGCAAAGATAAGGGGATTAGTGTGTTTTTTCGGAAGGAAGGGTTTACCACTGAGCTTAACATTGGAGCAAGAAAAAGAGTTCGTGAGTTCGAAGATTTAAAGACTCAAATTAGTGCAGTCTGCAAACTTTCTCGATTTAACATCACGAGGAAACTTCCAACCTTTACCGTCGATGATGATCCCAAGGCAATTGCTTTTTCGCTTCGGACAACTCTTTTACCGACATTTACTTCCAATAAAAGGGATTATCTTAAGGGCTTTATCAACAAGCTGGGAGATAATAATGTCTTAGTCTTTGAATTTGTCGATACTCCTAATAAGAAAGAAAAAGCAAATATAGATGGTTTCTATATTGAGCCCAATGCAATCGTATTAAAGAGAAATCAAGATTCTTTTAGTCGCGAGATTTTTACTTTGGCACATGAGGTCGGGCATTATCTTCTTCAACGAGAAGACGTTGATGAGATTGATTTCGAAAAAATAACAGAGAGCACCGCTTCTCTATCAGATGTTGAGAATTGGTGTAACTCTTTTGCATATAACCTTCTTCTCGGTGCTGCTAATGCTGCTAAGCTCGATTCAATAGCCGTATATGACTTCCATGTCGATTACGGACACGAGATGATAGATGCTATTTCAAAAGATACAAATCTTAGCCGCTTAGCAATCTTTACTAATCTCTTTCTTCAGCATAAAATGTCCTTTGCTGACTATACTAATGTTCGAGACGATTTGCGTCAGCAGTGGATGGAGCGGAAGGAAGCTGACAGGTTGAAGAGAGAGCAAGAAAAGGCATCTGGTATTCAATCTAAGGGAAGAACACCTATACCGATTCAGTCTAACCTTGTAGCTGACATTTATAATTACGCTCTTAATCGGGGGGTAGTAACAGAGCATGAGTATTGTTCTGTATTGAATGTCAAGCCAAACGATATAAGCAAGATATTCTATGAAGGCCGTTATTGATACAAGCTCGCTTATATCGCTCGTTCGTTATTATTTACCTTTTGACAAAGGCGGGAAGTTTACTCGCTTTCTTGAAGGACAAATCCTCGCTAAGAATATTCTGGTGATTGATAAAGTAATAGAAGAATGCGAACTTCAGGGAAAGGGGCAAGTGGTGAATGCATTCCCGTTCCTTAAGAAGGCTAAATATAAGACTAATACATCAACTCTAACGGCTTTACCTAAGTTCTACAGACTCGTTGATAATAACTTCGTCAATAGATCAGAGAAGAACCGCCTCAATGATGCAGAGTATCAAATAAAAAAAGATGAATTTCTTAATTCTGCAGATTTACGGATGATTCTGTTTGCCTATAACAACAAAGACACAGACCCAGTTATTATCATTACTGAAGAAACTGGGTTTAGTAATGACGGAAAAGTGTTCAAGAAGATTCCAGAGATTTGCAAGTCGATAGGGATTACAACTATGTCACTACCTGAATTCTTAAGTGAGTACAAGGCAATCGATTTGTCGATTGATGTTATTTCAACGACTCTCTTCTAAACCGCTATTTGCGGACAGCCCAAGAATTCTTTTTTAATTCATTGGGGCAATTTTGGGACAATTATATAAGAAAACCCCCTCTGAGATGCTCTCAAAGGGGTTTTTCTTGTGACTCCAACAGGACTCAAACCTGTAACCTTTTGATCCGTAGTCAAATGCTCTATTCAATTGAGCTATGGAGCCATTTTGGAGGGCCTTCAGGCCGCTTCCTTATTTTTCGGCAGTATAGACTTTCTCGCGGATGCGGGCCTTCTTACCGGTGAGGTTGCGGAGGTAGAAGATACGGGCGCGGCGAACCTTGCCATACTTGTTAACCTCGATGCTGTCAATGAACGGAGACTGGTAGGGGAAAATCCTTTCCACTGGCCATTTTGCGGACGGTGAAAGTTTTGGTGAACGGATCCATACCACTCATCTGGATCACGACTCCGCGGAACTTCTGAAGTCTTTCCTTATCACCTTCCTTGATTCTGTAGGTAACGGTGATGGTGTCACCGGCCTTGAATTCCGGATAAGAGGCGACTTTCTCATTATTGAAAGCCTGCTCTGCAATTTTAATCAAATCCATAATTTCTAAATCCTTTATGCAACGTTGCGGTTTGGCTCCTGACAAGAGGTTGCGTTAGTTTTGGGACTGCAAAGGTACAAACTTTTTGTAAACCTCCAAAACTTTTCTGGGATTTTTTAGAAAATATTCTTGACTTTGTCAAAGGTGGCTTTGTCTTCCCGGGTAAGGTCCGGTGTGAAGGATGAACTGCTACGCATCTGTTCCAAGGCTTCTTTTTCGCTGCGGGTGAGTTTGTGGGGAACCCAGACCTGGAACTTGACGTACAAGTCTCCTGTTCCACGGCCGTACCCCTGAACGGCAGGGAGGCCTTTCCCGCGCAGTTTTACTACCGTTCCGCTTTGGGTGCCGGGCTCAACTTTCACTTTGTAGCTGCCGTCCAGGCAGGGGACTGAAACCTCGCATCCCAGCATGGCGTCCATTACGGAAATGATGCGCGTATGGAACAGGTTGTTGCCCTCCCTCTGCAACTGTGGGTGCTGAACCTCGTTGATGACGACAAGGAGGTCTCCGTTGCTTCCTCCGTGAGGGGCGGAGTGACCTTCACCGTGGATGGTAATCTGCATTCCGTTTTCCACACCGGCGGGGATACGGACTTTTACCAGCTCCCGACGGCGCTCCAGGCCAGTCCCGCTGCAACGGCGGCAGGGATTGGAAATAATCTTTCCTTCCCCCTGGCATTGGGGACAAACGCCGATGGTGTATCCCACTCCAAACAGGCTGCGAGTCTGCTGACGAACCCGTCCCTGACCGTTACAGGTAGGGCAGGTTTTGATATCGGCCTCGCTCTTGGCACCTTTTCCGCCGCAGTCCGGGCAGGGCCGGGCGCGCTCCAGGGAGATTTCTTTTTCGCAGCCGGTCGCGATCTCTTCCAGGGTGAGTTTGACGCTGGTGCGGATGTCTCTTCCTCGCAGGGTGCGCGGCTGGCTTTCCCCGCCGCCGAATCCGCTGAAGCCGCCGAATCCACCACCGCCGAAATCGAAACCGAATCCGCCTCCGAAGATGTTGCGGAGGAAATCGTTGATATCCATCCCGCCGAAATCGAAGCCTCCGGCGCCACCTCCCATCTGCTCGGCGGCAAAGCCGAACTGGTCGTATTTGGCACGCTTGTCAGGGTCTGACAGGATGGAATAGGCCTCGGCCGCTTCCTTGAAATTTTCCTCTGCGGTTTTCTTTTCGGCGTCCGTGCCGTTTACCCAGCGGTCAGGATGCCATTTGAGCGCCAGCTTGCGGTAGGCGCTCTTGATATCATCGGCCGATGCGGTTTTGGCGACGCCAAGGACCTCGTAGTAGTCTCTCTTGTTTGCCATAACTTATGCTCCTACAACTACTTTTGCATAGCGGAGAACCTTCCCGCCCAGGGTGTATCCGGTTTGAACGACGTCAATGACTTTGCCCTTGAGTGCTTCCGACGGGGCGGGGAAGGTGGTGACAGCCTCGTGCAGTTCGGTGTCAAAATCTGTTCCCTTGGCCTCGATGCGCTCCAGTCCCTTGCCCTGAAGGAAGTGGGTGAGCTTGGTGAAAATCATCATTGTGCCTTCCTTGGCTGCTTCGCTGTCCGTGCTTTTTTCCAGAGAGGCGAGAGCGATTTCACAGTCGTCCAGAATGGGAAGGAGGCCCTTGATGGTATCTGCCGATGCGGAGGTGACAAGGGAAAGATTCTCCTCTGCGGTGCGGCGGCGGAAGGTGTCGAATTCTGCCATCAGGCGAAGATAGTCGCTCTTGGCGGCCTCGGCCTTCTTTTCTGCCTCTTCTGAAATTTTCTTGGCTTCTTCCAGTTCTTCGTTCAGGCCTTCCAGCCGGGCTTCCAGAGCGGCCAGTTTCTTGGAATCAATGACTTCTTCTGTATTTTTTTTCTTTTTGTCTGCCATATCTCTTTGTGCTTTCGGCCCTCATTCCTTCAAAATGCCTGCCAGCGCCGTCCTCCTGCCATTCTGTCAGTTGTCTTTAGCGGAATTCGATGGTAAGCGCTCCGTTGAAATGGAGGCTTTTCACCGGATGGAAGCCATCTTTGTCATTCTGGCCGAACCCTTTGAAGCCATCTTCTCCATAGCCTTCGAAGTAATCATCTTCGTAGTCTTCGTCAAAGGAATCGCAAGTGTAAGGGTCCAGACGAAAGGCCTTTGCCCAGGAAATCTTGTTTTGGATCGCCAGGTGGTTTACCCTGTTGCTGAAGCGTTTGCGCTTGCCGGCGTTCATAGCCTGCTCCAGGAATTCTTCCAGTGTCTTTCCGCCCTTTTCCGCATTACAGTGGGGACAGGAGCACACTTTGTTCTCGAAACGGTTGTCCCCGCCCAGACACAGAGGGTCGATATGGTCGATTTCCATATTCTCCAGGGTTACGGGATGTCCGCAGTAAATGCAGTGGCCGCCGGCCTCTTCCCAGATTTTCTCGCGTTGGTTTTTCTCTCGTTTCATAAACTTGTCATTTAAAATTTTCGGCAAGTTACGCTGCCCGGAGTGAGAATCCATATTTTGGCAAGGCTTGCCAGAATTTGGAGAATAGGAAAAAAATGATATGGGGGATAAAAAACAACCGGCACCCTCCAGAGGGAACCGGTTGCTTAACCTTTTGTCCGAAGAATTTATTTCTTGCGGGCCTTGTATCTCTGATAGAACATATCCACACGACCGGCGGTGTCCACCAGCTTCACCTTGCCCGTGTAGAACGGGTGGGAAGTGTTGGAGATTTCCAGTTTCACCAGCGGGTACTCTACGCCTTCCACAGTGATGGTCTCCTTGGCGGGAGCGCAGCTGCGGGTGACGAAGATTGTGTCATTGGACATATCCTTGAAAGCTACAAGACGGTAGGTTTCGGGATGAATTCCTTTCTTCATTTTACGTAAAAACTAAATTGTTAACAATTTTGGACCGCAAAGATAGGAATAGTTTACGGGATTTCCAAATTATTTCATCCTGTATGGCTGATCTTCGTACAACAGGTAGCGCCTGGCTTTCCGAATCCACTTTTGCTCTTCCACTTTCACGTGCTCCTGCACTACGTCGAAAGAAATCTCCTCCTGCAGATAGGCCTCCAGAACAGGGTCTGCCAATTTGGTCCAGAAAGCGCTCTCGAATTCGAAGGCCGAATAATGCTCCCGGAACCAGCGCATCAGGCGCAAAGTGTGCAGCAGACTGTGATAGGGCTCTCCCGGTATGAGCATAATCTGGAAGCCGAAACAGCGCTCACCCTCATACCGGCCGGCAGAAGGAGTAAAAGAACAGGGGCGAAGCAGCGCACCCTGCGCCTGGGGCAGGTCTTCCGGACGAAGCGGTTTCACAAACGGCGCCCCTATATATTCATAAGGACGCGCCGTGCCGATACCGGGCGTAAGGGTGGTGTTGTTCCAGAGCCCTCCGCCACTGTACAGGTAAGAGCTGAAAAGTCCGGGAATGTCCGAAGCCGGGGCGATGGTCCAGGGCATCAACTGCCGGTTGGAGTCTGTCGCCATGGCCGATATCACGTGGATGGGAAATTTTGCGCTGATTTCCGAAGCGTACAGATTCACCAGTTCCCCCAGGGTGAGTCCGTGCCGATGGGCTACCTTGGGGACGAACATCTCCCCAGCCACGGCAGGAATAGAGCCTTCCACTACGCGTCCGGACGGGTTGATGTGATCGATGATATACAGAGAGGGGGCTTCCCGGTCCAGGAGCTTGAGTATCTCCATCAGCTGCATCACGTCCTTGGTATAGTTGAAATACCGGACTCCCACGTCCTGGATTTCCACCACCACGGCATCCAGTTCCCGTAGCTGGTCGCTTTCAAAAACAATATGGTTGGTTCCCGGGGTGAGTTCCGCTTCGCGCGGGTTGAACACGGTAACCAGGTTTCCCCGCGATGAGAAAATGTCGTACATCCATCGGCTTTTTCCCGTATCCCAGCAGTTCTGGGTGCAGAAACAGCCCACCTTGCCATACAGCAGGGCTTTGTCCAGCTGGTCCTCCAGCGGAGTTGTCCTGAATGAAAACATTAGGCGTTGATAATTTTTTGGGCAAGAGCGATGACCTCATTGCCCAGGGTCTCGGCAGCTTCCATCGTGGAGGCCTCCGAATAGATGCGGATGATGGGCTCGGTGTTGGATTTGCGAAGATGCACCCAGGTCTTGTCGGCCTCGAAGTTAATCTTGACACCGTCGATGTCGTTGATGTTTTCCTTAGCGTAAATCTTCTTGAGTTCCGAAAGGATGCGGTCGATGAGGGCGCTGTCGTTGAGCTGGATCTTGTTCTTGGCGATGAAATACTGCGGATAAGTTTTCTTGAGCTCGCTCACCTTCAAGCCCTTGTGGGCCAGGTTGCTCAGGAACAGGGCCACACCCACCATCGCGTCACGGCCGGCGTGGATGGCAGGGTAGATGACGCCTCCATTGCCTTCCCCGCCGATAAGGGCGCCCACCTCGTGCATCTTGGTGGTCACATTCACCTCTCCCACGGCGGCGGCGTAGTACTTTCCGCCGTGCTTTTCGGTCACATCCCTGAGGGCGCGCGTGGAACTGAGGTTGGAAACGGTGGCGATGGGCTTGCCTTCTTTCCGGGCGATTTCACAAAGATAATCGGCCACGCTCACCAGAGTATATTCTTCCACGAAAGGTTCTCCGTTTTCGCAGATGAATGCCAGGCGGTCCACATCCGGATCGACGGAAACGCCCAGATGGGCCTTTTCCTTCTTCACCGTCTCGCACAGGTCCACCAGGTTGGCGGGCAGCGGTTCCGGGTTGTGGGCGAAGTCTCCGGTAGGGTTGCAGTTGAGTTCTATGCATTTGACACCCAGTCGTTTGAGGAGACGGGGCATAATGATGCCGCCCACGGAATTGACGGCATCTACCACCACGGTAAAATGAGCGGCCTTGATGGCCTCCACGTCCACGGCCGGAAGGGCCAGGACGGCGTCCAGATGCTTGTCCGTGAAGTCCTCCTCATCAATGCTTCCCAGCTTATCTACCTCGGCAAAGTTGAAATCCTCCGCTTCGGCCAGGTCCAGGACGGCCTGTCCCTCCAGGGCGGTGAGGAATTCTCCCTTTTCGTTGAGGAGCTTGAGGGCGTTCCACTGGCGCGGGTTGTGGCTGGCGGTGAGGATGATTCCGCCGTCGGCCCTGGCAAAAAGGACGGCCATCTCGGTGGTGGGGGTGGAAGCGAAACCGCATTTGACCACGTCTATGCCGCAGCCGACGAGCGTTCCCACTACCAGCTGCTCCACCATATCGCCGGACATACGGGCGTCTTTTCCCACCACTACTTTATAGCGTTCCCCGTTGGGACGGGGCTTGCGGGAGGGGAGGGTGGCCGCATAGGCCGCGGTGAATTTTACAACGTCAATGGGGGTGAGGGCGTTGCCGGGCTGGCCGCCGATGGTACCGCGAATTCCGGAAATGGATTTGATCAGTGTCATATAATGAAAGATTTTCTTCGTTAAATCTTACAAAGTTATTAAATTTGCGGCCCAATTACAAATCCCACCTATGCAAGGCTTCTGGACCATTGTTATGCTCGTGTTCTCGAACGTGTTTATGACGTTCGCCTGGTACGGCCACCTCAAACTCCAGGAGATGAAGATATCCACGGGCTGGCCGCTCATCCTCATCATCCTCTTTTCCTGGGGCATCGCTTTTTTCGAGTACTGTCTCACCGTCCCCGCCAACCGGATCGGCTTCACGGAAAATGGCGGTCCTTTTAACCTGATGCAGCTCAAAGTGATTCAGGAGGTGATTTCCCTTACCATCTTCACCGTTATCGTCACTTTTCTGTTCAAGGGCCAGCCGGTCCAATGGAACCACCTGGCCGCTTTTTTCTGTATGATTATGGCCGTCTTTTTCGTGTTTCTTAAATAAAACGTGCGCATCGGCATCAAAAAATTTGCAGAATAAAATAATTTTTGTACCTTTGCATTCCAAACTGCTCGGTTCGTATAACGGTTAGTACTCAAGATTCTCAATCTTGCAATAGGAGTTCGATTCTCCTACCGAGTACTCCAGGCGTCCTTCGATAAAACGGAGGACGCCTTTCTTTTTGTGCATATTTTCCTTATTTTTGTACAAAAGTGTCACGCTATGAAATCTCTTTTTGCCAGCCTTTTGGCTTTCTGTCTGTCTTTCCTTGTTGCGGATGCCCGGTCGGTGCAGTACTCCGAGCATTTTTCCGATGCGACCCTGCGGCTGGACTACACTTTTGTCGGTGACGCTTCGCACCAGGCCATCTATCTCAGGCAGTTGTACCGAACATCGAATTGGGCGGGGAGAAGGACATCCCTGGAAGAGCCCCTGCTTCAGGGAAACGGGCAAATCCGCGTG
Source organism: uncultured Bacteroidales bacterium (assembly GCA_900319405.1). Lineage (GTDB taxonomy): Bacteria > Bacteroidota > Bacteroidia > Bacteroidales > UBA932 > Cryptobacteroides. Next base: position 13,710 of record ONOH01000030.1, read on the forward strand.
CTGGACCCGGATAGCGGACACTGCCTGTATGCCAACAGTTTTTCCTCGCTTTTCCAGGAGTGGACGGTGACCGAGGAAGCCACCCGCGTACAAAAGGCTTTCGAGAACAGTTTCCAGTTACCCTTTCCGCTTCGTCCGGTAGATGTTGAAATCTCGCTTATGGATACCCACGGGAAGGTTTCGGCTTGCCTGAGGCACCGGATAGACCCCTCCGATATCCTCATTCGTCCGCTTTCCTGCAATGGCCTCGCGGAGCGCACGGTTCACGGCGGCGGGGCGCTGGACAAAACCATAGACATCGTCATCGTTTCCGAAGGCTACACCCTCTCCGAAGAAGAAAAGTTTTTCGGGGATGCGGGAAGGGTGGCCGATGCCCTTTTCTCGCACGAGCCTTTCGCCGCCCTCAGCGACCGTTTCACGCTGCGGGCCGTCTTTGCACCATCGGCCCAGAGCGGGGTGAGCGTCCCGCACGAGGGAGTCTGGCGTTCCACCGCCACCTCCAGCCATTTCGATACGTTTTATATGGAGCGCTACCTCACTACGCCGTCCATCTGGCAGTTGTGGGACCTGATTGGAACCGTTCCTTTCGAACATGTCATCGTTCTGGCGAATACCGCCATTTACGGCGGGGGAGGCATCTACAACAGCATCACCATTATGAACAGCGATCACAAGACCTTCGTGCCGGTGCTGGTCCACGAGTTCGGCCACGCTTTCGCCGGCCTGGGGGACGAGTACTTTTATGATGATGCGTTTGAAACCTCCTATCCGGCCGACACGGAGCCTTGGGAACCCAACCTGACCACCCTGAAGGACTTCGGCGCCAAATGGGAGAATATGATGGATGTTCCCGGGGTGGGTTTGTTTGAAGGCGGCGGTTACCAGTCCAAGGGCGTTTTCCGTCCCGCTGAGGACTGCCGGATGAGGACCAACGATTGTGAACACTTCTGCCCGGTGTGTACCCGTGCCGTCCTCCGGGCCATCGCCTATTATACGGAACAATAAAACCCGGACCCGATGAGACGGATTCTCCTTGTTGCGGCCGCTATACTGATCTTAACTCCGGCACCGGCCCGCCGGAAGCGCCCTAATCCCGCACCGCCCGTGAAGGTGGCGTGCGTTGGCAACAGCATCACCTACGGAATGAAACTGGAAAACCGGGAGCGGGAGTGTTACCCGGCGCAGTTGCAGGAGATGCTTGGCCCCGGTTATCTGGTGGGAAACTTCGGCAAGAGCGGCGCCACGCTCCTTCGGCAGGGGCATCGGCCTTACCTGGAGCAGGAAGAGTTCCGGCAAGCCATGGATTTTGCCGGTGACATCGTGGTCATCCACCTGGGGGTGAACGACACCGACCCCCGCAACTGGCCGCATTTGGGAGACCGTTTCGCGGCCGATTACCTGGCCCTCATGGACAGCCTCCGCTGTGCGAATCCTAAGGCTCGTTTCATCCTGGCCCGGATGACTCCCATCGGCAGCAACCACAGCCGTTTCCTTTCGGGCACCAAGGACTGGCACGGCAAGATCCAGAAGGAGATTGAGCTTGTGGCCCACGCTACAGGCGCCCGGCTCATCGACTTCTTCGAGCCCCTGCACGCCTATCCCTGGCTGTTCCCCGACGAGATCCATCCCGACGCCGAGGGTTCCGCCGTCCTGGCCCGCACCGTTTACCGGGCCATCACCGGCGATTTTGGTGGCCTCCGGATGCCGGCCCTCTACTCCGACAATATGGTACTGCCCCGGGAAAAGGTTTTCTCCATTCGTGGAACGGCCGATGCCGGTGAGGCTGTTTCCGTAACCCTGGACGGCTGCTCCTACAACGCCCTGACGGGTACGGACGGCCGCTGGAGCGTGGAGGTGGGACCTTTCCCGGCCAAGGAAAGCACGGAGCTGAAAGTATTTTCTCCCCGGAAGACGCTCTTTTTCCGGAATGTGGCTTTCGGAGACATCTGGCTGTGCTCCGGCCAGTCCAATATGGCGTTTGAAGTGAGGCAGTCGTCGGATGCCGTCCCCCGCTCCGACATGGGCCTGCGCCTGTACGATATGAAATGTCGCTGGCGCACGGACAACGTGGCCTGGCCGGCGGAAGCCCTGGATTCGGTGGCGCACCTGCAATATTTCAAGCCGGCCTCGTGGTCTCCGGCCACCGGGGCCTCCCTGGAGCGCTTTTCGGCCGTGGGATATGCCTTCGGAGCCATGCTGCGGGACAGCCTGCAGGTGCCTGTGGGCCTTATCTGCAACGCCGTGGGCGGTTCTACTGCTGAAAGCTGGATAGACCGAGAATACCTGGAGATGCAATATCCCGCCATCCTGCGCGACTGGTTGCGTAACGACCTCATCATGGAATGGGCCCGCGGCCGGGCCGAAAAGAACCTGTCCCAAAGGCCTGAAAAGGCTGAGGGTTACGCAGCGGTCCCTACCCGACATCCCTATGAGCCGTGCTATCTTTTCGAGGCTGGCATCCAGCCGATGGACCATTTCCCCATAACGGGCGTCATCTGGTACCAGGGAGAATCCAATGCCGAGCGGATGGAGGTGCACGAGCGCCTGTTCCCGCTGCTGCTGGATTGTTGGCGGGACTATTTCCGCTCGCCGGACCTCCCTTTCTATTATGTGCAGCTTTCCTCGCTGAACCGCAGTTGCTGGCCCGCCTTCCGGGATTCCCAGCGCAGGCTGATGACCAGCCGGAAGGGCCTGGGCATGGCGGTTTCTTCCGATGTGGGAGATTCCCTGGACGTACATCCGCGTCGGAAAAGGCCGGTAGGGGAGCGCCTGGCCCTGCAGGCCTTGGAGAAGCACTACGGCCGTCCGTTGCGCGCCGACGGTCCGCTGGTCAGAAAGGTCTGCCCGGAAGATGGCTTCCTGGTACTCTGCTTCGGCCAGCCCCTTTCTTCCGACGGCCCGCTGCGGGGTTTTGAGGTGTTGGACGGAGCCGCGGCGCTGTACGTCCCGGTTCCGGCCGCCATCGAGGGATGCTCCGTGCGTCTGGACGTGCGTGCCCTGAAAGAACCCCTGGCCGTGCGTTACGGCTGGGAACCTTTTACCCGGGCCAATCTGACCAATCTCCGGGGACTCCCCGCTTCTACTTTCAAACTGACAATCGCTTCCTTATGATGCGTACGGGTTTTCTCATGGGCGTTGTCCTGCTAGTGGCCGGCTGCCGGGCCGATGCCGGAGAAAAGGTGCTGGTGAAGCTCGCCGACAAGAAGTATTCCGCTGTGGCCGGCCCGGACGGCCGCATGAAACCAATGAATGTGACCGCTTCTGCCCGGTATGCTACCGGGCCATTGAGCGGATGATAGCTTATTATACGACAAAAAACCAATAACTTATGGAAAAGATTATCGGCCTTATCGATGCCCCCTTTACTCCCATGAAACCCAATGGGGACATCAACCTGGAACCCATTCCCGCCTATGCCGCCATGCTGGCCAAGAACGGCCTCAAGGGCGTTTTTATCAACGGCTCTTCCGGTGAGGGATATATGCTCACCACCGAGGAGCGAAAAGCCCTGGCCGAAGCCTGGGTAAAGGCGGTTCCCGTCGGCTTCAAGGTGATTGTGCATGTGGGCAGCTGCTGCCTGCGCGAAAGTGTGGAACTGGCTTCCCATGCCGCCAGGCTGGGCGTCTGGGGTATCGGCGCCATGGCCCCGCCCTTCCCCAAGATCGGCCGCATCGAGGAACTGGTGAAGTATTGCGAGACCATCGCCGCCGCCGCACCGGAGCTTCCGTTCTATTTCTACCACATCCCGGCCTTCAACGGCTGCTTCCTGCCCATGCTGGATTTCCTGAAAGCCGTGGACGGACGCATTCCCAATTTCGCCGGCATCAAGTACACCTTCGAGAGCCTGTACGAGTACAACCAGTGCCGCCTGTACAAGAACGGCAAGTTTGACATGCTTCACGGCCAGGACGAGACCTATCTGCCTTCCCTGGCCCAGGGTGGCGCCCAGGGCGGTATCTGCGGCACCACCAACTACAACGGACGCGAACAGGTGGCCATCGGCGAAGCCTGGGCGGCCGGAGACCTGGAGAAAGCCCGCGAACTGCAGAATTTCTCGCAGGAGGTCATCAATGTCATCTGCAATTTCCGGGGCAATATCGTGGGCGGCAAGCGCATCATGAAGCTGATCGGCCTGGACCTGGGCCCCAACCGGGTGCCCTGGCGCAACCTTACCGATGAGGAAGAGGCTGCCATGAAGGCCCAGTTGGAGGAGATCAAATTCTTCTCCCGTTGCAATGTTCTCTAAATTATTCGGGCGGGCCGTCGTCATCCTGATGGCGGCCGCCTGTTCCCAGTCTATGAAGCAGATTTCAACCACTCAACTTCCTCCCATACCGGACACCGCATACGCAAAGGGCGTATCGGCCCCTTTCTGTGGTGCCATCGGTGAAACCCTGGTGGTGGCGGGAGGTGCCAATTTCCCCGACAAACCGCTGTTGGAAGGCGGTGCCAAGCGGGTTTATGCCGACATCTGGGCCTGTTCTGACGGTGCTTGGAACCATGCCGGCGTACTGCCGGATTCCGTGGCTTACGGGGCCACTTTCTGCGTGGACGGCGCTCTGGTCTTTGCCGGAGGCAATGTCTGCGGGACCACTACGGACAAAGTTTACAAACTGTCCCTGACCGATGGGAAGGCTTCCGTGACACCGCTTCCGTCCCTGCCCGTTCCCATGGAGCAGTGCGGGTGGACGCAGTCTGGTAAAACCCTGTTCCTGGCTGGCCAGAAGGGCGTTTTCTGCTGCCGGGAAGGGGAGTATGTATGGAAGAAGCTCTGCGACATTCCCGAGCCGCTGGTCCAGCCGGTAGCCTATGCCTCCGGCGGAAAGCTTTTCCTCTGGGGCGGCTTTAATCCCGGAACCCTGCTGGCTCCGGACAAGGGCCATTGCCTGGATCTGAATACGCTGGAATGGGGGAGTGCTCCCGCCATCCCTGACGGCGGCACCTTCGTGGGCGCCACCGGAGTTTCTTTGTCGGACGGCCGTCTGCTGGTGGTGGGCGGCGTGAACCGTGCCATTTTTGAACGCGCCCTCCGCAACACCACGGAAGACCGCATTCCTTATCTCTCACAGGATCCTTCCTGGTACAAATTCCGCAGCGAAGTGTTTGTCTTTGACGGCAATGCCTGGAATTCTTTGGGCGAGTTCCCTCCGGCGGCACTGGCCGGCCCGGGCGTGGCGGTTCTGGAAAAGGGCATTGTGGTGACCGGCGGCGAACTCAAGCCCGGTGTCCGCAGCCCCCGGACAATCCTGCTCAAGACTGAATGAAGATGATGCGGACCGCTGTCTTTTTTGGCCTGATTTATCTGGCGCTTTCCTGTACTCCCGGCGTACCGGAGGTGAATCTGCTGCCGCTTCCCAAGGAGGTCCGTTGGGAAAAAGGGACTGTGCCGGCCGCGGAACCCGAGGTTCGGTGGGTGGACAGCATTCCGGGAGTACGGCTGAACGCAGACGAGGCTTATCGGCTTAGCGTAGGAAAGGAGGGCATCCGGATTCAGGCTGTAACGGAGCGGGGACTGTGGAATGCCCGGCAGACGCTGAAACAGCTGGACCGGGACGGCCATGTCCCTTGCTGTACCATTACCGACTGGCCCTCTTTCCGCGTACGCGGCTGGATGATGGATGTGGGACGCACCTATATTTCCCTGGAAGAACTGTACCGGGAGGTGGACGCCTTTTCGCAGTTCAAACTCAATGTTTTCCATCTGCACCTTACGGAAAACGAGGCCTGGCGTATGGAGAGCCGGAAATATCCGCAGCTCAATGCGCCGGAATCCATGACGCGCCAGAGCGGAAAGTTCTACTCGCAGGAAGAGCTCCGTGCACTGGATGCATACTGCCGGGAGCGGGGCGTCACGCTGGTCCCGGAGTTGGACATGCCCGGCCACAGCACCGCTTTCGAGCGGGCCTTCGGCTTTGGCATGCAGTCTGCCCAAGGCCTTGCCGTGGTGAAAGACCTGCTGGAAGAGGTGATGGAGGTATTTTCCTCGGAGTATATCCATATCGGTACCGACGAAGTGCGTTTCACCATGCCGGACTTCGTGCCGGAAGTGGTGGCTTTCGTGCGTTCGAAAGGCCGAAAGGCCGTTTCCTGGAATCCGGGCTGGAACTATGCGCCCGGAGAAATTGACGCCACCCAGCTCTGGAGTTACCGGGGCAAGGCGCAAGCGGGGATCCCCGCGGTGGACTGCCGGCTGCATTACATCAACCATTTCGACCTCTTTGGAGATATCATCGGCCTGCATACCAGCCGCATCTATGATGCCGATGAAGGCTCCCCGGATTTGGCAGGCTCCATTATCGCCCTCTGGAACGACCGCTATATTCCTGACGAACGCGCGATTATCCTTGAGAATAACCTGTATGCATCTGCTCTGGCCCTGGCCGACCGGGCCTGGCGGGGAGGCGGCTACCAGTATTTCAACGATTTTGGCACCATTTTGCCGGAAAGCGGTCCTGCCCGTGAGGATTTCCTGGATTTTGAAGAGCGGATGCTCCCGCATCTGGCCGGACTTCCTTCCCGCTATGTGAGGCAGGGGCGGGCCCGCTGGGATCTGTCTCCCGTATATGACAACGGGGGAGACTTGGAGGCCGTTTTCCCGCCCGAAAAAGGGGAGTGGGAGACAGAACGTATCCTCACCGGTTCCGGCTTCTATCTCCGTCATGTATGGGGGCCTTCCATCGTGGCGGGCGTTTATCCGGATCCGCAGCCCGGCAGTACCGTCTATGCCCGGGCCCGGGTGTGGAGCGATGCCGATCAAACCGTGGGCCTTCTCTTCGAAACACAGAACCACAGCCGCTCGGAGCACGACGCTCCCGACCCGGACGGTGCCTGGGATTATCGCCACAGCCGCATCTGGCTCAATGGAGAGGAACTTCTTCCGCCCGCGGGGACGGTCTTGCTCCGGAAAGGATGGAACACTGTTCTTGTGAAACTTCCCGTAGGGGCCTTCTCCACCCCGGAAACCCGCCTGGTAAAGTGGATGTTCACCTGTGCTTTCACCACCCCGGACGGCCGCAGCGCGGCTCCCCTCAAGTATGACAGGCTCACGCTTTGACATATTGTAAATTCAAAAAAAGGAAATGATGATAACAAGTCTTGTATCCCTTCTGCTTACCGTCTCGGTGCAGGTTCATCACCGACAGATTCCCGTGGTGACGGACCGGGATGTCCCCGTGGCGGAGGTGACTGTGCCCGAGGGCGTCGCCCCCCAGTGGAAAATCAAGGCCGCCGGCCTGCCTTGCCATGCGCTTAAAAATGCGTACGTAAAAGACAATCAGCTTTTTGTGCACATTGACGGCCGCAAAGTAAAAGACCTCTCGAAACCGTTCAGACTCAAGGTCAAGGCCAAGGGGATGGCGGTGGAGGAACGGGGCGCCGCGGAGTACCGGCTGGCCCGCAGCGTCCGCAATGCCGGAGATGACGGGGTGGTGGCCTACCGCATTCCCGGTCTGGTGACATCGCGCAAAGGAACCCTCATCGCCACGTACGATATCCGCCATAACCATTCCAGGGATCTCCAGGACGATATTGACGTGGGCATCAGCCGTTCCACCGACGGAGGCCTCAACTGGGAGCCGATGATTGTTGCCATGGACATGGGCGAATACGGCGGGCTGCCTCAGAACGTGAACGGAATCGGAGACCCTTGCATCCTGCTGGACGAGGTGACGGGAGACATCCTGCTGTTTGCCGCCTGGACCCATGGCGGAACGGCCGGAAAAGCCGCCTGGTGGACGGCCGGAAGCGGTTTTGAGCCCGCCCAGACCCCCCAGCTCATGATGGTCCGTTCCACGGACGACGGCCTCACTTGGAGCGCCCCGGTGAACCTGACCCGCCAGGTGAAGCAGGAACCCTGGCATTTCACCTTCCAAGGTCCCGGCCGCGCCATTACCATGGCCGACGGAACCCTGGTGGTGCCCTTCCAGCATCAGGAACCGGACCGGACTCCCGCCGCCGGCATCATGTATTCCAAGGACCGGGGTGCCACCTGGCACGTGCATGAATATGCCAAAATCAACACCACCGAATCCCAGGTGGTGGAGGTGGAGCCCGGCGTGCTGATGCTCAACATGCGCGACAACCGCAAGACCGGCCGTGCCGTTTATATCACTAAGGACCTGGGCAGGACCTGGGAGCCGCACCCTTCCGACGGGCAGCTCACGGAGCCGGTGTGCATGGCCAGTCTCATCAAGACCGGCCATCTCCTGCTTTTCTCCAACCCCTCCCACCCGCGGGAGCGTTGCAACATGACCATCCAGATCAGCGAGGACGGCGGCGTCACCTGGCCCCGTAAACTCCTGTTGGATGAAGGACATGGATGGGGCTATTCCTGCCTTTCCATGATCGATGAAGAAACCGTGGGCATCCTCTATGAGAGTTCCCAGGCACACATGACTTTCCAAGCTGTTAAACTGAAAGACATTCGTTAGCGTATGGCAAGCGAAAAAATGCAGAAAATCTATCCTTGGATAGTGGTAGGCCTGCTTTCCATTGTGGCCTTCCTCAATTATCTGGACCGCCAGATGCTCTCCACCATGCAGACGGCCATCGGAGCCGATATCACCGAGCTGCAGCAGGCGCAGAACTTCGGCCGGCTCATGGCCATTTTCCTTTGGGTTTATGCCATTGTAAGCCCTTTCGCCGGCAGCATCGCCGACCGCCTGAGCCGCAAGTGGCTCATCGTGGGCTCGCTGGCTGTATGGTCGCTGGTGACGCTCCTGATGGGGCACTGCAACACTTTTTCCCAGATGTACTGGCTGCGCGGCCTCATGGGGGTGAGCGAAGCCTTGTACATCCCTTCCAGCCTTTCCCTCATTGCCGATTATCACGCGGGCAAAAGCCGTTCCCTGGCCGTGGGCCTGCACATGACGGGCCTCTATCTGGGCCAGGCGGTGGGCGGTTTCGGCGCCATCTTTGCCAGCGCCCTGAGCTGGAGAATGACCTTCCAGTGGTTCGGCATCATCGGCGTGCTGTATGCCGCGGTGCTGGTATTCTGCCTCAAGGAAAAACGGCAGGAGACGGCCGCTCATGGCGCAAAGGACGACATCCCCGGCGCTGACCGGGACTCTGTCTCCATCCTGAAGTCCTTCGGCCTGATTTTCAGCAACATCGCCTTCTGGGTGATTCTGTTCTTCTTTGCCTCCACTTCGCTGCCCGGCTGGGCCACCAAGAACTGGCTGCCTACGCTTTTCGCCCAGCACATCGACGGCGGCATGTCCGTGGCGGGTCCGGTGGCCACCATCACCATCGCCCTGGCCTCTTTCATCGGCGTGATGGTGGGCGGTCCCCTGTCCGACCGATGGGTCAAGAAGAACCTCAGGGGCCGTATCTATACCAGTGCCATCGGCCTTTCGATGATGATTCCCGCCCTGGTGCTGATGGGTCTTGGGAAGGGCTTTGTTCCCGCCGTGGCTTCCGGCCTCATCTTCGGCCTGGGTTACGGTATGTTCGACACCAACAACATGCCCATCCTCTGCCAGTTCGTGCCATCCCGCCTGCGGGCTACCGCTTATGGCTTCATGAACATGGTGGGAGTGGCAATGGGCGCTCTCTGTACCACATTGCTGGGAAAAATCCCCAATCTGGGGCTCTCTTTCGCCATTCTGGGCGGCGTAACGGCGCTGGCACTCATCCTGCAGCTCACCATCTTGCGTCCTACAACCGACGATATGCAATAATCAATTATACCTAAATTTATGCGTAATACTGTTATTACTCTCGCCGCAATCTTATTGCTGGCTGTCGGCTGCAAGAATGCCGATCAATCATCCGTCATCAAACTGCCGGTCCCTCCGCGCGAGGCCGGTCAGACGGACATGCTTCAATTTGCCGCCGACCCCATTGAGAATGTGGGCATCGGCGTGGTAGGACTGGGGATGCGCGGCGGCGATGCCGTGCAGCGGCTCACTTTCGTTCCCGGCTGCCACGTGGCCGCCGTCTGCGACGTGGAGGAATCCCGTGCGCAGAAGAGCCTGGAATACCTGCAGGGCAAGGGGCTGGAAGCCAAGGTCTATAGCGGTGACGAGGAGGCCTACAAGGCCCTGTGCGAAGACCCTTCCGTGGATTTGGTCTATATCTGCACCGACTGGGTCCACCATGTTCCGGTGGCCCTTTATGCGATGGAGCACGGCAAACACGTGGCCATCGAAGTCCCTTCGGCCGAAACCCTTGAGGCCTGCTGGGACCTGGTGAACACCTCGGAGCGCACGCGAAGGCACTGTATGATTCTGGAAAACTGCTGCTACGACTTTTTCGAGATGACCGCGCTCACGATGGCCCAGGCCGGCGTTTTTGGCGAGATTATTCACGCCGAGGGGGCTTACAACCACAACCTGGATCCGTTTTGGAAGGCCTACTGGAACAACTGGAGGCTGGATTTCAACCAAAAGCACCGCGGAGACCTTTATCCCACCCACGGTTTCGGCCCGGTATGCCAGGCCCTGAACATTCACCGCGGAGACCGCCTCACCACCCTGGTGGCGATGGATACGGATCCTTTCAACGGTCCCAAGCACGTAGAGGCCGCCACGGGGGAAGCCTGTACCGATTTTGCTAACGGTGACGTGACGATGACCATGCTGCGGACGGCGAAGGGAAAGACCATCCTGCTGGAACACGATGTGCTGACCCCGCGCCCTTACAGCCGCATGTATCAGCTGGTGGGTACGGACGGCTACGTTGGAAAATATCCTGTCGGAGAGATTTGCCTGCGTCCTGAAGGCGCCGAAAATGTGGACTACCAGAACCTGGGCCGCGAAAAAGTGTACCGGGGAGAGGCCCTTCAGGAGTTGATGGCCCGGTACCGCAATCCCATCCTGACGCCCGAACTGGAGGCACTGGCCAAGGAAGTCGGTGGCCACGGCGGCATGGATTTCATCATGGATTATCGCCTGGTGTACTGTCTGAACAACGGCCTGCCGCTGGATATGGATGTTTATGACCTGGCCGAATGGTGCTGTGTCACCGAACTTTCCCGCATCTCGCTGGAAAACGGTTCCGCCCCGGTGGAGGTTCCCGACTTCACCCGCGGCGCCTGGGATCGCATCAAAGGCTTCTCTTACGCCTTTGCCAAATAGAAGGATTTTACTTTTTATAACTGTCGGGAGGGCAGGTAGGCCATCAGGAAGCCGATACCGGCCACGCCTGCAACGGTCCAGAATACGTCCGAGGCTTTGAGGACCACGGGGTAGGCCGATACGAGGAAATCTCCGGGCATGGGAACCAGGCCGAAGCGTGCCTGCAACAGCACCAGGACAATGCCCACGACCAGGCCTGCAACCATCCCGAGCAGCGAAACCAGCCAGCCTTCCAGAAGGAAAATGCGTCGGAGCATCCCCTCCGGAGCCCCCATACTGCGGAGGGTGCCGATGTCTCCCTGTTTCTCGATGACCAGCATCCGGAGCGAACTGTAGATATTGAAGGCAATCACCAGCACGATGAAAACGAGAATCAGATAGATGGCCAGTTTCTCGTAACGCATCATCTTATAGACCGACTCTTCCTGCTGGTAACGGTCCAGGACCCGGTACGAGGGCCCCAGCTTCCGGGCCAGGTCCTGTTGGACGGTCCGGCTCCTGCCGGCTGCGGTCCAGATTTCCATCGAGGAAACCTCAGTGGGGTACTCCAGCAGTTCGCGGAGGATTTCGATGGGAACGACCACCAGTTTGGCATCCAGTTGTGCGTTGATGGAAAATACCCCGGCGAGCGTCACTTTCTGCGTGCGGAGGGATGCGGAGGGATTGGCCAGGGAAACGGCCTGCGTGCGGGAAGGATAATAAATCTCCAGGGGTGCCACAAAACGGGGGTTCATCCCCAGGGAGGCGGCCAGCCCGACTCCCGCTACGGCACAGGGGAGGTCTCCTCGATGGAGCCTCCAGGCGCCATCGACCAGATGGCTGCTCAGCGGGGATTCCTCCTCTAAGACAGCGTCCACTCCCTTCACCCTTGCCAGGCTCTGGCGGTTCTCGTAAGAGAGGAAAACCTGCTCTTCCAGCACGCTGGAAAGCCGGATGATGTCCTCGGACTCCAGGATGCTTTCGAGCCCTTCCGGAGAGAAAACCTTCCCGACGGAGGGCTTGATGACCAGGTCGGGGTTGGCATCGGCCAGGGATTGGCTCACGATGGAGTCGAAGCCGTTGAAAACGGAGAGAATGATAATCAGGGCTGCCGTTCCCACCGCCATTCCAAGCACACCGATGCCCGAAATCATATTAATGACATTGTACGATTTTCGGGCAAAAAGGTAACGAAGGGCAATCTTTAAGGGCAGCTTGGTCATTCCGGCACTTTTGTCAATCCAGCGCTTTTGTCATTCTGAGCGTAGCGAAGAATCTACTTTTTCAGCAACGCTTCAATATGCTCCGCGTAATCCAGGGTGTTGTCCGGGAGGAAAGTGAGCTCCGGAACAATCCTGAGCTGTTTGGCCACGACGTGTCCCAGCTCTCCCCGGAGTGCGCGGTTGTTTTCCTCCAGCCACTGCATCACGGCCGACTGCTTGTCGGAAGGGAAAACACTCACGAAGACCTTGGCAACGGACAGGTCCGGGCTCACGCGGACCTCGCTCACCGTCACCAGGGCGCCGCCGAAGGTGGCCATCCCCTTGGCGCGGATGATCTCGGCCAGGGCTTTCTGGATTTCACGCCCTACTTTGAGCTGCCTTGTACTAGCTTGCTTTTCCATACACTGTCATTCTGAACGAAGTGAAGAATCTATTTCACATTGATGATAAAGTAATTCTTCTTCCCTTTCTGGGCCAGGATATAATGTCCGTTCACGATATCGGCCCCGGTGACTTCGGCATTGATATCGGTCACCTTGTCCTTGTTGATCGCGATTCCGTTCCCCTGGACCATCTTGCGGGCTTCCCCCTTGGAGGGAAGAATCTGCGTCTTTACGGCCAGCAGGTCCAGAATGTTGCACGGGAGGTCTTCCGGGGCGATGTCAAAGGATGGAACGTCTCCGAAAACGGCCAGGAAAGTGCGCTCGTCCAGCTTTTTAAACGCCGGGGCCGCCTCCTTCTCAAAGTATTGGAGAATGTTCCCGGCATTCACGGGATTTCGCTCCACGTCGTCGGCAATCAGCGCGATGTTGAACGAGAACCGGAAGTCATCGAGGCCGTCCGCCGCGGCCTCCTGGGCCTTCTTCAGGGTCCGTCCCGTCTCCGTATCCCCCGCATGGGGCCTCCGGTACCACATCTTTTCCATAAAGTCTTCGAGCATGCTCTTCCTCATTCTGCTTTTTCATTTCGCACAGGGGCATTCCGCTCCCCGTTTTGGATACGGTCCCCATCATACCGCAGGGTCCGCGCTTTGCACAAGGTGTCAGTGTCGAAGAAGGGTGGAGAGTATCCCGCGGCCGAGGCTCGCCCCGAGGTTCCCGCCGAGGCGCCTGCCGAAGTCCCCGAAGTTCTTCCCGACATCCTCGCCGATCTGCCTCCCAACGGTGCCGGCGACGGACCTGCCGACGTCGTGCCAGGCAGCATTTCCGCGTCTTCGCGTTTCCTTCTCGTCCTTCTCGTCCTTCTCTTCCTTCTCCCCGTCCTCTGCCTCCTGCGTCTTCCCGCTCCTTTCTCTCTGTGCTGCAAGCACCTCTCTGGCAGAGCGGATCTCTTCCCTGTTCCGCAGCCTGTCCGCAAGGGGCAGACGCCGGGTTCTCTCCAGGATCCCGGCCATCCCGCCCTCCTGCGGCGCAGGGCAGGCGGATATGTCTCCGGTGATCCTTTCCGGGAAGGCAGCGGAAAGGGAAGCACCTGCTTCCCCTGCCCCTGCACTTTGCGCAAGAAGGAGGATCCCCCTCTTTTTCAGAGGCTCCTGCATGGTCTCCGCCGAAGTCTTAGCGGTCTTCTCCTGCAGCACTGCAGCGAGCACCGGTGCTTTCTCCCCTTCCCGTCCGGGAAAGCGCTGCGCCATGGCGGCAAGAAGGAAGAGAAGGCAGGGCCCGCTCTCCCTTCCCTCCACGAAGTGCAGAACGCCCCTGCCGTCCCTTCCGGAGAGCAGAAAGTCCCAGGGCGACACCGAAGGCGTCCCGAAGGGATCCCCGCCGCAGGCCCTGCAGAAGGCTTCCAAACGCTTTCCGATTCTTGCAGCCACCCCCGCATTTGGCTTTCCCGCGCTGTTCTGCTTCCGGTCTCCCGCATACCAGGCAAGGTATGCCGAAAGGTCTGCCGCATCGTCGAGGAGAAGGCCCTCCCGGTCCGCCGCAGCAAAGGCCTCTTCAAGAAGTTCCGCCTGGGGCTCTGTCAGCTGCAGCATCCCGGACAGAAGCGCCGGCCCAAGGTCTGAGACCCGCATCCGGAAGGGGATGCCCCCTCCCCCGAAGGCGCTCCAGACTACGGCGGGGAACTCTGTGCGCTCTTTGCTCTCCCCGCTTTCTTCTGCGGCTGTGTCCTCCTTCGGAACGGCGCACGCCACCCGTCCCCCTGCGAATCGCGCAAGAAGGCTCCCGTCCGGGTCCTCCAGGATCACGGGGATCTTCTCCCCCGAGAACTTCTGCGCAAGTCCCAGAAGGAGTTCCCTCTGTGCCCCCGCATCCTGTGCCCCTGCCAGAATCCAGTTTCCTGCAGTTCCCTGCCTGTTCCACGTCGTTTCTTTTTCCGTTTTCCAATCCTCCTTTTCCCCGGTCTTCTGCCGGACTCCCGGGAGTATACCGGATGGGCAGAGCTGTCAACAGGGTTCCTGTCGCCAAATCTGATATCTTTCATGAAATTCAGCGACATCCGTGTCCCCGGGTTCCCATCGCGGTTTGCAGGACAGATTTCACGAATTGTTGATTCTTTTTTGTCCGGTTATGGGATACTCTTTCATAATAAGAATGATGGACAGCCTGCGCTGCTGGCTGCGAGGAGTTGGAATTGAACACTTACCTGATGAAAAAAGCCATGATCGAGTCTGCGGTTTCCCAGGGGATCCGGCAGATGAAGGAGGACCCGGAGCGGGCTGCCAGGAGGATGGTGGACCTGGGAAAGCAGTTCTCCCACAACCGCTTCCAGGACATGATCTTCTCCGTGATCCAGGAGCTGCTGGACAACGACCGCAGTTCCTACTACGACATGCTCCACAACCTGCTCAAGAACACGGACGAGAAGGCGATCCAGAAGTTCGGCGTCAACTTCGGATACATGGGCTGGACCTATGGAGCCTCTCTGATCCGGGAGAAGGAAAAAGCGTGCGGACACTGCATCCCCTGGGCGGTCACGTTCCGCTATGATCCCGCCGGGAAGAAGGGACTGACCGCAGCGCAGCTCGAGGACCTGATCGGACAGGGGCAGAAACTCGGCATCTATGTCTACTACATCCGGGAGATGGGGGCCTCCGGCGGCCACACCCTGCTCGAGGTCTTCGAGCGCTGCAGGGACTGTGCCTTTGTCGCCTTCTCCCACTCCGGGTGCCTGACCGCCGCCCAGATCGAGATCCTGAAACTGTGCAAGAACACCGTGATCTCCCTCCCGGTGGACGATCCAGAGTCGATGCTCACTGCCTCGCTCCTCCGGGACCAGAAGATCTTCTTTGCCCTCCACTACCTCTACGACGAGACCGTGGACAGCAGCATGCTCCCTGGCCTTGTGGAGAGCACCATCGCCTCGGAGTCCGCGTTTCTCTTTGCGATCGCACGGGACGGCACCCCGAGGGACCTCGTCGGGAAGGTCACGGAGCAGTGCTACAAATCCCGCCTCTCCCAGACCGTTCCCACCGTGTGCATCGACTTCTACGGCGATGACCGCAAGATCAGCAAAGCGATCTGTGAGCACCCCTATCTGTTCGAGATCGACGAGGAGGGATGCATCCTGAACGAGGACGGCACAAAGGGACCGCTCTTTGATCCGGAAAAGCCGCTCTCTGCCACCCTCGCGGAGGTCATGCCGTCCTATCCCTGTGCGTGATCCAAAGAATGCCATAAAAAGAGGTTCCGAACCGCTGGGGTCCGGAACCTCTTTTGTTACAGTCTGTTGTCTTCCTTCTGCTTTCCCGCCGCGTTCTCCCGCAGCTCCTGCTCGGTCTTCTGGGTGATGTCGTCATCCGCGGGGATGTCCACCGAGAAGGACAGGTTGCTGGCCAGGCTGATGATGATGTTCCTGATCTTGGAGAGGAACTCCTGGGCATCCATCTCGTGGTCATAGCCGTCGGAGAGCCAGCGCACGATGGAGGTCAGGAGCGCGTCCGTGACAAAGGAGATGAAGAAGTTGTCATCGTCATTGTGGGGCAGGAT
>ONOH01000033.1 GCA_900319405.1 uncultured Bacteroidales bacterium
CCGACTTTGAAGAAGTCTATTAGGATGTAGCTCTTGTATTCTTTCTGGGCGAATTCCTTGACGATGTAGCTCTTGCCCACGCGGCGGGCGCCTTCTATCATCATGGCTGACTTGCCTTTGCGTTTGTTTTTCCAAAGGAGCAGCTGGTCGTATATCTTTCTTTTCATCACGAAATCAAGCTTTGGTTTTACAAAAATCTACACGAAATCAAACTTGATTGTTGTTCCATTTTACACGAAATCAAGGCAAAGATATGGATTTGTACTCAATTCTGCAAGATTATCGGCTCTTCCCAAGACGCAGCGATTTTTGCCATGGCGTCGGACTTGGTGCTGTTCCTTTATCGGCCCGAACAAAAGAAATCCCCGGACGGGCCGGGGATGAGAGGTCGCGATTCTTGATTATAGGCACGGGACCATATACAGAGGAATGTACAGATAATCGCCGTCTTTCTCTACGTCACCGGTGTGGACGACATAGGCCTGTGCCAGGTGTGTTGAGTACATTTCTCCAGGGATGTAGTGGTGAAGTAGGTGCTCAGGTATCAAGCTCTGGTTTTACAAAAATCTACACGAAATCAAACTTGGTTGTTGTGCCATTTCTACACGAAATCAAGGCAAAGATATGGCCGGACGTTCCGTTCTGGGGCTTTTTCATCTCACAGATTTTCAGTATTTTTACGCCTGTTAATTGATAATTATCGAATACACTGAACTGTTTACTTAAATGAGAATCAGAATCACTGCCATCAGGAAGGCTTCGTATCCCGATTTGATGGCGAAATATGAGAACCCTATCGAACACACTTGCGATGTGCTGGAGGGGCAGGAGTGGATTTCTATTGACGGCAGGTGTCCTGAAGGGATGTGTCCTTCGGCCTGGGGCTCCATGAGGGAGTTTGTCGAGGCTCTGGCCAGTGGTGAAGGAAACTTTTACGACGGCTGGATG
The DNA here is from genome assembly GCA_900319405.1 of uncultured Bacteroidales bacterium. Classification (GTDB taxonomy): domain Bacteria; phylum Bacteroidota; class Bacteroidia; order Bacteroidales; family UBA932; genus Cryptobacteroides. The sequence goes on from ONOH01000033.1 coordinate 949, forward strand.
AAGAATCCGAACAGCGCCATGATCAGCTGCAACGACGGCTTCAGGCCGGTGAGTTTTTACATTGAAGTGATATGAAGCATATTGATTTTGGCCGGCGGCGGCTCATTGAAAGGAAAGGGCTGGCGGGGAGTTGATCGGAGCGACCATCAGAGTCCCAGTTGTGCAATGAAATGTTGGAAAATGTCGGGGCGGCAGACCAGCGGGAAGAGGAGGCCGTAAACCGCGCCCCAGAAGTGAGCGCTGTGGCCGATGTTATCCATGTTGCGCTTGGCCATGTACCAGCAGTACAGGAGGTAAAGCGGCGCGAAGATGTAACCAGGAACCGGGATAGGGATCAGGTAGATGTAGATGCCCATCTTCGGTTCGAAGAGAATGGACGCAAACAGGATGGCAGATACGGCTCCGGAGGCGCCTATGGCATTGTAGTTCCAGTCATCCTTGAACTTCACGAGGTCCCAGATGGAGGAAACCGCGATGGCGCTGACATATAGCACTACATACAGAACAATGCCGAGAGTGCTGCCGAATACCAGGGCGAAATATTGCTCGACCACCCTTCCGAAGAAGTACAGGGTGAGCATATTGAACAGCAGGTGCCCCCAGCCGCCGTGGACCACCCCGTGTGTAAACAACCTAAACCATTCCTTCCTGTGCCATACGGAATATGCATTGAACAGCAGCTTGTTTCCATTCAAAGTACCGGTGAAGCAAAGAATGCTCACCAGCGAGGTGATGGCTATGAGGATGAGTGTCAGCATCCACGACCGTCAATGCTGCAAGCTGCGCCCATGGTTTCAGGACGCGGCTCCAGACCCACATCTTTCGAATAGAGAGTTACGGAACCGTCTTCCCGGACATAGCATGGGATGCCCACATCACCGACGGCCTTCGCTTCATCGAACGCAGGATGGGAATCCCTGAGATCCAGGAACTGTTTCAGGTTACGCACGTGCTTTCCAATATCGAACACTTCGAAATTGGGATTTCCTTCCACCTGCTTTTCCACGTATTCGCAGTCGGGGCAGGTGTGCATGACGTACATCTTTATCATAGGAACTACTTTTTATATCCGTCTTTGGTGACAATGGGCTTGCCGTCGGCGTCGATAAGCGGGGTAAGGCCTCCGCCGGAGCCACGTCCCACATAGAGATAATTCACACCGGTCACTTTGTCAACGATGACCATCGTTTCCGTAAGGAGATTCATCGTATTCTTTTCTTGAATGTCAAATCTGTCTTTTGCCATAATGTATTCAATTTAGCCAAGCAAATTTACATATTTTCTACGACATTAATAGCAGGGCAGACGGATTTGTTCCGCCTGTCGGTCGGAGCGCGACAGTAAGTTTGAGTTTGTCACGGAAAATGAGTACTTTTGCGCAGACGAAATTTAACCAATTGACAATTAGCGAAATAGCGAAAGCTTGCCATTCCTTTCATCCTGTTTGTGAGTACGATATCACCAAGCGGAAATGGGTCTCAGGTGGTGGAGTATGTGAGGAGGAGTGATATGAAGTGGGTGCAGTAAGGTGTATTAATCTTTCAAGCAAGCCCTAGCCGCTCACCGGATATGCAGGACCAGGTACTCGGAACGGGTGCCGATGCGGATCTTGGGACCCCAGATGCCCAGGCCGGAGCTTACGTAATACTGCGTACTCCCCCGCCGGTGATGTCCCCAGGACTTCTCGTACAGGGCATCCGTCACCCAGGAGAGGGGCCACACCTGCCCCCGGTGGGTATGTCCGCTGAACTGGAAGTCGATGCCGGCCTCCTCGGCCTCCTCCAGATGATAGGGCTGGTGGTCCAGCAGGATGGTAAAGTTTTCCGAAGGAACGGAAAGCGCCGACAGCGGTTTCCGACCGGGGTTGCTCCTGTCGTCCCGGCCGATGATGCTTATCCCCTCGACGCAGGCCGTGGAGTCCCTGAGGAGGGTGATACCGGCGCTGGCAAAGAACTGTTCGGCATCGGCTTCACGGCCGATATATTCGTGGTTGCCCAGCACGGCGTAAAGGGGCGCCCGGATGCGGGTGAATTCACTGGCATAGTCCCCTTCCAGGAGCGGCCGAAGGGAAATGTCCACAATGTCCCCGGCAAAGAGCACCAGGTCCGGCCGCTCGGCATTGATGAGGTCTATCCAGCGGGAGAGCTCCGCCTTCCGGTTGCTGTAGCCCAAATGCAGATCGCTGGCAAGTACCACAGTCAGTGGCCTTTGCAGAGGCTTCTGGCTATGGATGGTGAGTTCCTCGCGATATTTGTGCCGATAATGGATGCCGCCGGCCAAAAGGGTCGAGGCAATGATGCCGAGCAGCACAGCCATCGTATAGCCGTTTCCCGTGAGCCAGGTTTTGGGGATCATCCGAAGCAGGACGCCCATATCGGCCAGCACAAAAGCGATGAGCAGATACAGATAGGCGATCATCCACGGATGGCCGATTTCATAGAGCGCCGTAATAGTGGGAATGGAAGCTTTGCTGCCCAGGCCCATACTGGCAAAGGCCGCTGCCATCCAAAGGAGAAAAAGGAGGGCTATCCCCCATTTGGCGGCCCAGCCACCGGGCGTCAGACGCCAAAGATGCCAGGCCACATAGCCCACCGTGGCCAGGAAAACGATCAGTATCCCCAGAAATCCTGCTCTCATAAATCTATGCCGATTTGTACATTTTGTAAATATACGCATTTTCCTTTTCAGGGGAAACGCCGGAAACTGATAGGAAAAGACGATGGAAACTTCACCATACTTCAGTCGGCAGAACACTTTTTGAATCCTGCAGACATTTTTGTAAATTTGACAGTTGATGTATTCCGCTCAATTATGCTGAATGGATATTAACCCCTGTGCAATAACTGATTTAACCCTACTGATTTGAAACATTTGATTCTGGCTGCGGCCGTTTTTATGGCCGGATGTATTTCCTGCAAGGAGTCATACTCCGAGGATGTTGTAATAAAAGTGAATCGTATCTGGGAAAGCGAAAAGCATTGCGCTTTTACATCGCTGACCCGTTTCGACGGCCGATACTATGTAGCATTCCGCGAGGCAGGAGGCCATATTTTCGAGGCGGACGGATCGGCCCGGGGACAAATCAGGATACTTGAATCCCGCAACGGCAGGAAATGGAAGTCTGTAGCCTGCCTTTCCAAGGAAGGCTACGACCTGCGCGACCCGTCGCTATCGGTTACCCCGGACGGCCGCCTGCTGGTGTCGATGGGGGGATCCATATACGTTGACAGGAAACTGGTCGGAAGGGATCCGATGTATTCGGAAAGCATGGACGGCCGCAGTTTCAGCCATCCTGAGCCCATAGAAATCGTATCTCCCAACGCAACAGGAGCGGATTGGCTATGGAAAGTAGACTGGAACGGTGATACCGGATACGGAGTGGTGTATTCCGCTCTGGAAGATTCAACCGACCCTGCCGAAAACAAGACAATCGTTTTTCTGGTCAGGACAGCCGACGGGGTGCATTACGAGGATGTCGCAAAAATCGATGTCCCCGGTTTCCCCAATGAGGCTGCGGTACATTTTCTGCCGGATGGCCGTATGCTGATGCTCCTGCGTCAGGAACAATTGGACAAAGAGGGCATCTGGGGTGTCAGCGAAGCCCCTTATACCCACTGGACATTGACCAAAGTCGGATTCCAGCTGGGAGGGCCCAACTTCATCGCTCTGAACGACAGTACGATAATAGCAGGTTCCAGATCGTATCTGATTCCCGGTTCTTACAAGACGATGCTGTTGAAAGCTGGTCTGGACGGTCGTTTTGAGCAGATTGCCGTCCTGCCCTCCCGTGGTGACACCAGTTATCCCGCTTTTCTGGTCGTGGACGACGAACTCTGGGTTAGTTATTACTCGTCGCACGCAACACCCAAAGCAGCGGTCTATCTCGCCAGAATACCCCTCAAGATGCTTGACATATAGTCATTCGCAGGAGCAATACACCCTGGAATTGTTTGAGATAGTCGATAATAATGAGTTTTTTTGCTTTTGCAAAGGAGACTGAATCACAAAACGAATCATTGTCCCCCTTCGAGGAACCCACCTCGCGCGGCTTCCGCATCAAACTGCTGCTATAAACGGAATCCGTCTTACTCCGCTCCCAGGCGGGCTTCCACCACGTTGATGATGTAGTCGCCGGTCTTTTCACACTCGGAAATCAGATCGATGAGGACGGTACCCAGATAGTAGCTGTAGGTCTGTTTGTCCAAGTTGGAGATATTCTCTTCCTTGAGGCTGTCCCGGAGCGCATTGATCCGGCGTTCCACCTGCCAGGAGACCTCCAGGCTATTCTCGTTCACCGGGCCCTTCAGGGTGACATTCATCCGGGTAAGGGCTTCGTCCAGAAAATCGAACATCTTCAGGATGCCGTCGTTGAGATTGTCTTCAAACCAGACCTTGTGCTCCCGCTTGCGCTTGATGGTGCGGGCCAGGTTGTAGCAGCCGTCGCCCACCGATTCCAGCTCGCTGATTTCACGGAGCATCGCCCGGATCTGAACCTTGGTTTCGTCGGAAAGGTGGGCTGCCCCCACGTCTCCCAGGTACTTGCCAATCTCGTTCTCCATCCGGTCCGAACTGTCCTCCCCTTTTTTGATGCGCTCAAAAAGCTTGTCAAACTCCTGCTCGTCCTGCGTGCAATACAGTTCCTTCACAAGGGAGAAAAGGCGCTGCATCTGCTCTCCGAAGAGGATAATCTCCTTCTGGGCCTGCAGCACGGAAATTTCCGGGGTCTTCATCAGGCCGCTGTGGATGAAACGAAGGCGGAACTCGTCCTCCACCTCCGCCTTCTTGGGCTTGATAAGTAGGCAGACCAGCTTTTCTATCTGCGGGATAAACCAGACAAGGATGGCCGTGTTGATGACATTGAAAAAAGTATGGAATGTGGCCAGGGCAAAAGAAAGCTGCGTAGGATTCTGCTCGGTGGCAGTGGGATCCAGGCCCACGACACCACACACCATCCTGACAAAGGGGAAGAAGAAAATGAGCACCCAGATGACGCCGAAAACGTTGAAGACGAGGTGGGCCATGGCGGTGCGACGGGCCTGCGTGTTGGCACTCATGGCCGCCAGGTTGGCGGTAACCGTTGTGCCGATGTTCTCACCCATCACCAGGGCGATACCCTGAAAAATGGTAATGGCACCGGTGGCGCAGAGCACCATCGTAATGGCCATCAGGGCCGCCGAGCTTTGTACCATGGCCGTCAGGATGGTGCCGATCAGAAGGAACAGCAGGATGGTTCCGTAATTGGTCTGAAAACTGGAGAAAAACGCCACCACGCCCGGCTTTCCAGCCAGGTCCATCTCTATGCCTGTCGCCTTGAGCATGCCCAGCGCGAAGAGCAGGAAACTGAGGCCGAAGAGGAAGTCCCCCACATAACGGTACTTGCCAAACTGAATCAAGATGATGCCCGTCAGGAAAGTGGGCCAGACCAGATTGGCGATATTGAAGGAGAAACCGGCCGACATAATCCAGGCGCTCATGGTGGTGCCGATATTGGCACCCATTATGATGGAAATGGCCTGCGCAAGGGTCAGGAGGGCCGCATTAACGAAGGAGACCGTCATGACGGTGGTGGCGGCGGAAGACTGGACGGCTACGGTGACCAACGCGCCGGCGGCCACGCCGGAAAAGCGGTTGGTGGTCATTGCGCCCAGAATATGACGAAGACCGGGGCCTGCCATCTTTTGCAGAGCCTCGCTCATCACCTTCATGCCGTACATCAAAAGGGCAATGCACCCGAGAAGTTTCAGAATGGTAAGAATCATTTTGCAAAGGTAAAAATTTAAGCGGAGATTACAAAGTCTCCTCTGCCCATATCCGCTTGAAAATCCGCCTCAAGCGCTTCTCGTCCCCGATGATCCGACGCAACTCTTCCAGCCTGCCGGCATTGGGAGATTCCGGAATCCAGAGCCTGAGATAACCGCCATAATCATATTTTTCGTGCAGATGCGCCAGCGTACGCCGCCAATGTCCCTCCTTCTCCAGGTCCGGATAATGGGCCAGGCCGAACTGGACCGTCCGGCGGATGATCTGCTCGGGCTCGATGAGGCGGTCCGCCTCGGCCACGATGCGTCCATATACAGAACGGGGTTCGTGATCGGAAGAGGCACGGTGATCCTCTGCCGCCAGGGCGATGGTTTCCAGTTCATCGGCCGAAAACCATTGCTCCAGTTCCTTCATTTCGCGGATGATCCGGGCACTCTCCAGATGATGGGTTTTCCGGTCCACGGCAAGGCCCAGGTCGTGGCACGCCGCCGCGGCATAGACAAGGTTCCGGTTCACGGGATAATGGGCGGCAAGGGCCATCGCCCGGGAAACGACACTGCGGGCATGGTCTTCCCGGTGGGCTTTGTCAAACGCCCGATACCTTGGCACGACGTCCGTCTCCAGAAAAACGGCCAGGGAAGCATCTACGCCAAGCAGTTCAGCGGCCAGAAGAGGCAGAAGACCCTCGTCGGCCGGAAGCCACCGTACATCCCGGAGGGTGGCATAATCCAGCCAGCGGGCGGCCTCGTGCTCGTTCAAGTGCAGCGAACCGCCCGAGAGCGAACAGATGTAGCAGTGCATTGTAAGATGGAAAGCCGGATAATCCCATTCTATGGTGACAAGGTATTTGTCCACGTTGATTTCCGCGTCCAATTCTTCGCGGATTTCCCGGACAAGGGCCTCCTCGGGAGGCTCCCCCACTTCTACCTTGCCGCCCGGGAACTCCCACCAGTCCTTCCAGTCTCCATAGCCCCGCTGGGTGGCAAAAATCCTGTCAGCGTCGCGGATAATGGCCGCCACCACTTCTATTCTTTTCATACCTGAACAATATTATACGGGATCCACATCCAGGACGATGTGGCCAAAATACTTTTTCTCCTTCTCGAAGGCATTCACCGTTTCCAGAAGCTGCTTTTTGGAAGATTGCAGGGCCTTGTCGCGGGGAAGCATCACACGAATCTGGCGGATGTACTGGTCGGCCACCTTGTCAACGGCTGGCGTATAAGGGCCGATATGCGGAAGTCCCAGGCGGGAAGAGAGTTCCCGGGTCAGGGAATCTGCCCGCTGCTCCTTCTCATCCTTGAAAGTGAGATGAATAAGGCGGGTATAAGGCGGATAGCCGAAAAGCCGCCGCTCCTGAAGCATCCGGGGCGTGTTGTCGGCCCCCTCCCCCAGCCTGGCAAAGACCGGATGCCCCGGTTCGCGGGTCTGAACGACAAAAAGCCCCGGCTTTCCGCGCCGGCCGCTTCGACCCCGGAACTGCTCGAAAATCTGGACCGCCCTTTCGTCGGCCCGGAAATCCTGCTGGCCCAGGATGTTGTCGGCCTGGATAATGGCCACAAGGGAAAGGTTGGCAAAGTCGAATCCCTTTGCAAGTACCTGGGTACCAATGAGTATATCCACCTCGCCGGCCGAGAAGCGACGGATGATTTCCGCCTCGGCGGCGGTATTGTCACTGTCCAGCCGAGCCACCCTGGCTTCCGGATACACGGCCCGGATTTCCTCCTCGATGCGCTGGGTTCCGGCACCCAGGGGCTGGAGAGCACCACCGCACTTTTTGCACAGACCGGTATAATCCTCCGTGTAACCGCAATAGTGGCACAGAAGCCGCTGCGGACGCAAATGCAGGCTCTGGGAGACATTGCAATGCGGGCATTTGGGAATGTCTCCGCACTCGGTACACTGTACAGCCGGTGCGTAAGAGCGGCGCGAACGGAGCAGAAGAGCCTGTCCTCCGGCTTTGAGCGTACGATCCAGCTGCTCCAGCAGTTTGAGCGAAAGATTCCCCACCATTCCGTTTTTGCGACGCTCGGCAATGGTGTCTATAATGAGGACGGGAGCCTGATCACCCTGGTGAAAGCGTTGCTTCAGGTCAACCTTGACAAATCTACCGTTTTCGGCATTATAGAGAGATTCCAAAGAGGGAGTGGCGCTGCCCAGGAGCACATGGGCGCCCTGGATGAGGGCCAGCATAATGGCACTCTCCCGCGCGTGATAGCGCGGTGCGGGAGAATCCTGCTTGAAAGAGCTGTCGTGCTCCTCGTCCACCACCACCAGCCCCAGTTTCCGGTGCGGCAGGAAAAGGGCCGATCGGGTGCCCAGCACCACGTAGGCATCCTTTTCCCGGACAGCCTCCGCCACCCGGCCTTTGCGGGCCGGCGTCTGGGCGCTGTGATAGACCAGCAGCTCCGGAAAAACGGCGACCACCCGCTCTTCCAGCTGCCGGGAGAGGGCAATTTCCGGAACCAGGATAAGGACACTGAGGCCCTTCTCCAGCGTTTCCCGGGCCAGTTTGAGGTAGATTTCCGTCTTGCCAGCCCCGGTCACCCCATGCAGAAGCACAGTCTTGTTGTTTTCAAAAGCCTTTCTGATTTGAAGGGCCGCCTCCTCCTGACGCGGGCTCAGACTTATATCCTGCCTTTCCGAACGCCGCTCCCTGCCGGGAGACGCCGCTTTCTTGTCGCGGAGAAAAGCGGCCTTGTAAACCTCTCCCACCGTACACAGGTAATAGGAAGCCATCTCCCGCCAGAAACGAATCTCCTCCGGAAAAACCGGCGGAACAGTTTCTTCCCGGCCGATGATATAGAGAATCCTGGAAACAAGTTCCTGAGGAGGAGCCACATCCACGGAAGAAATGACCGCAGAGTACTTTTTATAGGCGAACTCCACCTTCACCCGGTCTCCCACGGCCGCCTCCATCCCTTCCGGCAGAATGTAGTAAGGTTCCCACTCCAGTTTAAGCGGAAGGATTACCTGTATGAAACGCTCACCGGCCATAATTTTTGCGAATTTAACAAAAAACTTTCAATATTTGTCGTGGAACTTTCGTGGAACATTTTTTGCTCTATTGCAGAATTATCACTATTTTTGTCTGTTTATAAGGGCAGACGCCCAAGAAGAAAACCATATGGGAAAAATCATCGCCATAGCCAACCAGAAAGGCGGCGTGGGTAAAACCACCACGGCCATCAACCTGGCTGCATCCCTGGCCGTTTTGGAAAAAAACGTCCTCATCATTGATGCAGACCCCCAGGCCAACACCACCTCCGGCCTCAACTTCGATCCCGAGAACAGCGACCACCGTACACTGTACGAGATTCTCATCGGCAAGCTGAGCGCAGAGGATGCCCTCATCCAGACCGAACTTCCCAAGCTGCACATGATTCCCTCCCACATCAACCTGGTGGGTGCAGAAATCGAACTTCTGGACGTTAAAGACAGAGAATCCGTTCTCAAGAATGCCCTGGCCCCCATCAAGGACCATTACGACTACATTATCATAGACTGCTCCCCTTCCCTGGGCCTGATTACGGTCAACTGCCTGACCACGGCCGACTCCGTGATGATTCCCGTCCAGCCGGAATTTTTCGCCCTGGAAGGCCTTGCCAAACTCATCCAGACCATCCGCCTGGTGCAGAACGGCATCAACCCGGAGCTTTCCATCGAAGGCTTCGTGGTCACCATGTTCGACGGGCGCACCAAGGTGCACAACCAGGTGGTGTCCCAGCTGCGGGAGCATTTCAAGGATATGGTTTTCAATACGGTCATCACCCGCAGCATACGCCTGAGCGAAGCCCCGTCCTACGGAAAACCCATCATCCTGTACGACGTAATGAACAATGGAACGGCCAACTATATGAACCTGGCCAAAGAAGTACTGGACAAGAATACTCAATCCCATGGCTAACAAATCCCAATACGGTCTCGGGAAAGGGCTGGGCGCCCTCCTGGGAGGAGAAGACCTGTCGGAGCTGCGTAAGCCCGTGGGCTATATCAACAAGGAAGTGGTTTCCAAGGAAGGCAAACCGCAGGATACCTCCGACGTCCTTCGCATTCCGGTGGATATGATAGAACCCAACCCCTACCAGCCCCGGATGAACTTCGATAGCGAAGCCCTCAAGGAACTGGCCGAATCCATCAAGACCTTCGGCCTGATTCAACCCATCACCGTACGCCGGAAGGGAGAGGGCAAATACCAGATTATCAGCGGAGAACGCCGTTACAGGGCCTCCCGGATGGCCGGAATGGACATGATTCCCGCCTATATCCGGGACGCTTCGGAACAGGGTATGCTGGAAATGGCCATCGTAGAAAATATCCAGCGGGAAAACCTGGACCCCATCGAGGTGGCATTGAGCTATCAGCGCCTGATGGAAGAATGCCGGCTCACCCAGGAGCAGATGGCAGACCGCGTGGGCAAAAAACGCGCTTCCGTCGCCAACCAGCTCCGGCTGTTGAAACTCCCCGCCAAAGTGCAGCACGACCTGAAGGTGGGCCTGCTGAGCGTAGGCCACGCCAAGGTGCTGTTGGGTTTGGAGGATCCGCAGATTCAGGAAACCCTCTGTGACACCATCGTGAAAAACGGGCTTTCCGTGCGTCAGCTGGAAGAGAAAATCAAATCCCTGGAAAGGAAAGCGCCCACCAGCCATAAAGACGATTCCGATCCGCAGGAACTCCCGGAAATGTACTACCGCCTGTTGGAGAACATCGGCCGGTATGTGGGGGAAAACGGAATTTCGCTGCGCCGTGGCAGAGATGGCAGGGGTTCCCTCACCATCCGTTTCGAGTCGGATGCCCAGGCGGAAGCGTTTCTCAAGGCACTGGACCATCAGCGATGAGATTCGGGAAGATCGTGATTCTGCTGGCCGCGCTGCTCGCAGCCTGGCCGATGGCCGCCCAGTTCAGGGACGACCAGTTCAAGCGTGACGCCTTTTCCCAGAATTACACCGATACCACCGCCAAATCCAAGACGGACTCATCGGCCCTGTTCAGTTTCAAGGAATTCTTCGGCGGGCTCGCCGGCAAGAACAAGGCTTCTCTCAAGACCCTTACGATCGGATCGGCCGTCCTGGTGGGCGGCAACCAGATTTACCATCGCCAGTATTGGAAACTTCCCATCATTTATGGCGGGATAGGCGCCGGCATCTACGGCGGCATCCATTTCGGGAAAATGTATAACGACACCCAGGACGCCAAATTCAAGACTTACAGCACTTTGTGTTATGCGGGAGCCGGCCTGGTTTACTGGGGGTCGCTGATGGACGGGGTTATCTCGTTTGACCGGGGAGGCCAGCGGCCCAATCCGGCAAAATCCACGGTTTATTCCCTCCTCCTGCCCGGACTGGGCCAGATTTACAACGGAGAATTGTGGAAAGTGCCCATTTATTGGGGCGGACTGGCTACCGCCGTCCATTTCTGGGTGGACAACAATGTCCAGTACCAGCGCTGGAAGTGGATTCACAACCAGGCCACCGATGAAAGCGTTACCGACAAACCGCCGTGGTCGGGAGAAAATGCCAAGCATTACAGGGACCTCTACCGCCGATACCGGGATTACTCCGTACTGGCGACAGCCCTTGTCTATCTGATCCAGGTCATCGACGCCAACGTCTTTGCCTATATGCAGGACTTTGATGTTACCGATGACATCTCGATGCGGATGGAACCCACGGTACTCACCAACCAATTTGCGTCCACTCCCCCGGCGGTGGGGATGCGGATCGGCCTCACCTTTTAGCAGTATATGAGAAAATTATTGATGATAAGCGCGGTCTTCTGCCTGTTCGCTTCCCCTGCCTGGGGAGCCATTCCCGTTCGAAAGTCGCGCAAGCAGCTGGAAAAGGAGAATGAACTCCTGCTGAAAAAAATCGAGACCCTTCAAGCCGAACTGGAAGCCTACCGGGAGAATGCTGCCGCCATTGAAGAAATCGAAGAGGAACTCTCCGGAGAGAACGAGAACAAGGTTTCCGCAGCCCTGGAAGACTATGCTCCGGCCAGTACGGACACCCTTCTGGCCCAATGGTATATGCACCGCAGCAGCAGAATTCCTGACCGGGAGCAGTACGATATGGATTCTGTTCACTTCACCACCGACGTACCGGATTCCATACTCATCAGGCGTCTTGCAGATATGAACTCCTTCATCTCCCTCCCCTACAACGAGACGGTGAAGAACTATATGATCCTGTACTCAGAGAAAATGCCCCGAAAGATGGCCGAAATGATGGGGCTTTCAGATTATTACATGCCCATTTTCGAGGAAATCTTCCGGCAGTACGACCTGCCCGTGGAGCTCAAATACCTCTCCGTCATCGAAAGCGCCCTCAATCCCCGCGCCGAATCCCGCGTGGGGGCCCTTGGCCTATGGCAGTTTATGTACCGCACGGCCAAAAGCTACGGTCTGCGCATCGACTCCTATGTGGACGAGCGGATGGACCCCATCCAGTCGGCCGATGCCGCCGCCCGCTACCTAAGGGATGCCTACCGGATTTTCCAGGACTGGCCGCTGGCCATCTCGTCATACAACTGCGGCTCCGGAAACGTGAACAAAGCCATCAAACGGGCCGGCGGGAAAAAAGATTTCTGGTCCATCTATGAGTATCTTCCCCGCGAAACCCGCGGATACGTCCCAGCTATGGTAGGGGCTATGTATGCATTCCGTTACGCCAACGAATATGGCCTGTACGCCGACCCTATGGCCCTTCCCACCTACGTCGATACCCTTCATCTGAGCAAGAACCTCCACCTGATGCAGGTGAGCGAAGTTCTGGGAATTCCCCTGGACGATCTCCGGGACCTGAATCCCCAGTATCACAAGGACATCCTTCCCGGTGCTTCCGGCAAGGAAGTGCTCCGGCTCCCCTTCAATTACACCTCGGCTTTCCTGGATGTTCAGGATTCCATCTACGACCATCGCAAGGACGAACTGTTTATCGCCAAGGTTCAGGACGGCCGCGAAACGGTTTCGGGCAGGTCCGCACCCCGCTCTCCCCGACCTTCCTCCGCTTCTTCCTCCTTGTCTTCCACACAATGGACGTATTACAAAGTCAAGTCCGGAGACAACCTGGGAAAGATTGCCAGAAGATACCACTGCACCGTGAGTCAGCTCAAAGCGTGGAACAATCTCAAGAGCGACCGCATTGCAATAGGACAGAAGCTCAAGATCAAGAAAAAATAAACCGGGCTCAAAACCCGGTTTACTTTTTAGAAGCGGTCCATCACGGAGAATATCCGGTCCCGGACTTCTTCGATGCTGCCCTCTCCGTCTATCTCCCGGTAACAACCGGCGTTCTTGTAATACGCTATCAGGGGTTCGGTCTTTTCGTGATAGGTCCGGATGCGGTTTTCTACGACCTCGGGACGGGCGTCGTCGGCACGGCCTTCAATGCTGGCGCGATGGGCGATGCGCTCCTGAATCAGGGCATCCGGGATCATCAGGGAAATGCAGGCGGTAACCTTTTCGGCCGTGTTTTCCAGCATACGGTCCAGGGCCTGCGCCTGGGCGATGGTGCGCGGGAAGCCGTCCAGCAGGAAGCCGTTCACACCGCCCGTGCTCTTGAACTTGGACTCGATCATTCCTTCCACCACCTCGTCCGGAACCAGGCTGCCGGCTTCGATGAGGGCCTTGGCCTGTTTCCCAAGGGCCGTTTCGGCGGCGATTTCGCTGCGGAGGAGTTCTCCGGTGGACAGATGGCAAAGATGGTAGCGTTCCACCATCGAACCGGCCTGGGTGCCTTTTCCGGCGCCCGGAGGGCCAAAGAGTACGTAGTATTTCATATTCAGTCGTCTAGAACGTAGATATCCTTGATGTTTCGGCCCAGTTCGTCATAATCCAGTCCGAATCCCACGATGAAACGGTTGGGGACTTCCATGGCCACGTAGTCCAGGGGGACGTCCTTGTCGTATACATCCCTTTTCACGAGGAGCGTGCACACGCGGGCGTCCTTGACACCGAGCTCGCGCAGTTTCTGCGTCATGGCCACAATGGTATTGCCCGTGTCCACAATGTCTTCCACAATAATGACGCGTTTCCCCTCCAGGCGCGACGGAAGGGGCACTTCCGTCTTGACAACGCCGGTAGAGGAGGTTCCCTCGTAAGAAGAAAGCTTGCAGGCCTTCAACACCAGCGGGAAAGTGACGCGCTTGAGGAGCTCAGCGGCGTAGATGACCGCACCGTTAAGGGTACAGAGCAGAATGACAGGATCCTCGTCGGTGGCGTCGGCGTAATCCCGGTTCAGGCGTTCCGCCACGGCATCGATGGCTTTTTCGATTTCCTCATTGGGGATAAAAAGACGGAAAGTCTTGTCGTGAAGGGTTACTTTTTTCATCAAATAAAATGTTGGTTTTGCAAAAATAATAAAAAACGCACAAAAAAACTCCTGAAACAACACAAGTTATCAACAGCTGACGTGTATTGTCCCCGTCTTTTCCTATCTTCGGAACGATGAGAAAGATTGTGTGTATGGTGGCGCTCCTGCTGTATGCGGCAGGAGCCCTGGCCCAGAGCGAGGACGTATTGCGGGCAGCCCGGTATCTATCCGGCGCCGCGTCCGACGAGGAAGTGGACGAATTCTGGATTTCCCGCCTGGAGGCTGTGGAAGGCCGAAGAATCCGGATCAACGCCCGGCAAATCCGCTCGGAAGGCATTTTAAGCGATTACCAGAAGGCCGCCCTGGCCGATTACCGTGCCCGTTCGGGAGACATCCTGTCGTGGGAGGAACTGGCACTGGTGGACGGCTTTTCGCGAGAAGCGGTAGCGATTCTGCAGCCTTTCCTGTCGCTGGAGTCTTTCCGGCTTCCGGGTGCGGCCGATACCGTAAAAGTCAAGGTCCATTCGCTGATCCGTGCAAGCTTGACCGGAGCAGGAGGCAAATTACGGGGTAGCGGTTCCGGCTGGCGGGCCGGAGGCGCCTGGCGCAGCAGCGGATGGCCCTTCGCAAACCGGTCGGACGGCACTTTTTATGCCGAGGGAAGCTGGCGGAGACATCGGATCATCGCCGGAGACTTCAATCTGCGCTTCGGTCAGGGAGTGGCATTCTGGAGCGGTTTTTCGATGAGCAGCCTTTCCACGGTGGATGCATTTGTGCGCCGGACCACCGGCCTGTCTCCCGTTTGGTCCTATTCTTCCGCTTCCGTATATCGCGGGGCCGCCTACGAGTATTCATCGGAGCGCTGGCGAGGCTATGTCTTCGGGGCCGTCCCGGGATTTCTCGGCGGGCATGCCGACTGCCTGGGGCGTTATGGCCAAGCGGGCTTGACGATTGGCTGGCAAAAGGACTCCGGCTTCACCTTTTCGGCCGATACCCGCTGGAATTTCCGAGGGGCCGACGTGGTGGCGGAAATTGCCCTTCGGAACGGTTCCCTGGCTGGTTTAGCCAGTTTCAGACGCCGTTTTGGGCCCTTCAAGGCGGCCGTTCAGGGAAGGCTGCTGCCCTCCCACTTTTCTGGCAAGAAATACGGGGAGTATGCGCTGGCCTCCGGACTCTCCTACCAGTCGGAGGAGTGGCGGTCGCTGCTGGGGAAAAGCGGCTTTGGCAGCAGTACACCGGTTCACAAAGCCTCCTTCACCCTGGATGCCGCCCTCCTCCCCGTCCCGGGATCGGATCCGAGCCGGCTGCAGATTCGCGCTTACGCCGGCTGGCAGTGGCAGTTTTCATCGGCCTGGAGCCTGGATTTGCGTGTCACCGAGCGCTATCGCAATTACGAGAACCCCCGAACGGACCTGAGGGCCGATATCAAATTCCTTTCCGGCCCCTGGAAAGCCGCCGCACGGCTGGAAGGAGTTCATTGTGAACAGTTTGGCTTCCTGAACTACTGGGAGGGCGGCTGGGCTCCGGATGTCGCCTCCGGCGGCTGGTCCTCCATCAGCGCCCATCTAAGGCTCACGGGCTTTGTCATCGACCGGTGGAACGACCGCATCTACGTCTATGAGCGCGACGCCCCCAGCAACTTTTCCATTCCTGCCTATTCCGGCCGGGGCGCGTCCGTTTCCCTGGTCGCCGCCTGGAAGCAGCGCCTGGGTCGCTGCACGCTCAAAGCGTACCTCCGGGCCGCTTGGACCGTCCGCATCGGCCGATCCCCTTCCCCAACCCTCAGCCTCCAATGTCACCTGGACCTTTAATCCCTCACTGTTTTGCCGGAAGGTCCATCGGCTGGACCTTGGCGCAAAAAACGGGGCCGAAAACTTGCCGGAAGGTCCATCGGCTGGACCTAGGCGCAAAGAATTGGCTGGAAAACTTGCCGGAAGGTCCATCGGCTGGACCTAGGCGCAAACTTTTAATGCTAACAAAGATGAAGTACTTTTTTATTACGACCAAACACCTGGAGAACTCGGTATGGTTCCGGGAAGAGGAAGATTACAAAGTGGGGATGAACAAAGTTGCCCTGGTGTCAGGAAGACTGGGAATCAAAATTATCAGTTTTATCCTGATGTCAAACCATGTACACTATCTTATATCCTGTACAAACAGGGAAGAGGCAAAACAGTTTATTGATGAGTTTAAAAATCAGTACTCCAGATATGTTAGGCACAAATATGGTATCAAGGAACTCCTGCGAAGAAATGTTGTTGACATACAGGAGGTTAAAAATATTAATGAGACGTTGGAACGTGTAGTTGCTTATATTCATATGAACTGTGTCGCGGCCAATCTGTGCAGCCATCCTGTTCAGTATAATTGGGGATCGGGATGTTGCATTTATACTGATAAGGCCAGAACGGGATTTCGGGCGGATTCATTATGCGACCACAGACGGAAAAAACTGTATCACAGTTCTTTGGAAGCGAAGCCAGACAATCTGATTGGAGACGACGGATATGTATTGCCGGAGTCTTTTGTAGATGTTGAATATCTGGAATCGCTCTTCCGTACACCGAAACGATACAACTACTTTTTGAATTCTTCATCCAAAGCAAAACGCAGCCTTGAGACGGGAGACATGTCCATCCCCAACTTTAAGGATCCGGTACTCATATCTGCCATCAGCGACCTGTGCCAGTCTCTGTTCCAGAAATCACACTTTTCTCAATTGATTCCGGAAGAAAAGTCTGAACTCCTGAAACAACTCCGCTACCGCTTTTCCAGCAACATTCAACAACTGGCCCGGGTAACCGGTCTGTCCCTTGAAACGGTTTGCCGCCTTCTGGATAAGGTATAGGCCCTTTGGAAAAATCAGATAGCGGCAGCATCCATGGTCATCACCATCGATACGACGCCGAAATAATCCTCTATCCCGGCAGAAACGCCGTTGCCTCTCAAGAAAAGGTCATAAAACCAGGATTGAAGTCGGTCTATCCAGGTAACACGGAGTTTTTTCCAATGTTCGGAAGAAGTTTTGTAATCCTCTATGGCTTTGATGCACAAACTGGCTGTCCAGGCATTGTAATCCGCTTCAGAAAGGAGCATCCGGGCATTTTAGAGCACATATGGCAGCAGGCTCAGGTAGCCGCCGTAGCGGACTGCACCGATACTGCTGCCTCGGCAATAATGAAAGGCCCACCAGGAAGCTTCCGCCTCGCCGGAAACGCCGGCCAGATGAGCCAGTTCGTGGGCTGCCACGAAGGGGTAATCTACTTCCAGAACATCCCGGTTGACGTGAGATTCACAAAAATACGGCCCCATAAATCCCGAAACGGAAACAGCCGAAAACAGTCTGTTGAACATTGGTTTTTTGATATGCTGCCATCGGCGAAGAGCGGTATAGCCATACCGGCTCACCTCTTCCGAATAATACCTTTTCATATCTTCCTCCAGGCTATTCCTGTCATATTCCCCTGCCTCCACGGAGGCCCTGTTGAGTTGGGCCGAATAATCGTCAAGGAATGCTTTGAAAACCACTTCATCATAGGAAACCCTACGGATTCCATTTCTTTGATAGAGTCCGGTCCGATAGTAATTGTTCCCCCACCCCATATAAAACCAAACGAAGGCCCAGAGCAGGACGGAGAGTGATTTTCGGAGCCAGAAAAAAGAGTTGTCGCGGTGGCGGATGGCCTGAACGATAAACAGCAAAAAAGTTGCGACTAAACAAATCACCGTGATTACCGTCAGGGAAAACGGGAGGAGTGATCCGGCCAGGGACAGCGTTCCGGAAATGAAGGGATAAAGCTTCTCTGCATAGAAATCCGCCGCGGGAAGACAATAGCGGCAAAGCAGGCAAAAAGCCAGGAGAAACAATCCGGCAACAGTTCTCTTTTTCATATCCCCGCAAAGATAATCATAAAAAGTCAGGCTTTCTAATTTAAATAAAAATGAGTATATTTGTAAGTTATACAGAGATTTTCACAGAATGCACAGGATTTTCTTGCCGATATACCGTTTTCTCAGGGAGCATATGGCCCTGATGTATTTGCTGCTTATTGGTTCCACCCTGCTGTTTGGCTGGTTCGGATTCCAGCTCCAGTACGAGGAAAACATCGTCAAGCTGCTGCCGCGTTCATCCACTGACAATGAACTGGCCTTCAGCGAGATTGGGCTCAAAGACAAAGTCTTCCTGCAACTCACGTCCAGGGATACGCTCGCCCCGGTAGGGACGGCCCGCCTGGCAGAGGCGATGGACGGATATTGCGACCTGCTGGAAAAAAAGGACAGCGCCACCCACTACATAGCCGGACTTTTATCCTCCCTGGACACCGATATGGCGATGGGAGCCCTGGACTACGCCCTAACGCATCTCCCCACTTTCGTGGATACTTCCTGGTACGCCGGTATTCTGCCGGCCCTCACCAAGGAGGCCATTGACGAACAGATGAGCGAAAACTTCCGTATCATCGAGGAGGACGAAACCGGCGAAGCCACCCAGATGGTGGCGATGGACCCGCTCAATCTGAGAAGCACCCTGATGGCCGCCGTCCTGAATGAGAACGCGATGGGCGGCTTCACCTTGCAGGACGGTCACCTGTTCTGCCCGGACAAAAGCGTTGCCCTGGCTTTTATCAGCCCCAATTTCAGCGGTATGGATTCCGGTCAGGGAACCCGTTTTGTCAATATGATGAGCAAGGCGGCCAAAGAGTTTGAAGCGGAAAATCCGGACATCCGCATCCTGGTACACGGAACCCCGCAGGAGAGCGTTTCCAATGCCAGCACCATCAAAAACGACCTCATTCTCACCATAGGCATTTCCCTGATCCTCATCCTGGTCATTATGCTGATGAGTTTCCACAAGCTGGCCTTTATCTGGCAACAGGTGGTGCCGGTCATCTATGGAGCACTCTTCGCCATGGCCTGCCTTTACTGGATCAAGGGCACCATTTCCCTGATGGCCCTCGGCATCAGCGCCATCGTACTGGGGGTGGCCATCAGCTACTGCCTACATGCACTCATCCACTACTATTATGTGGGCGAGGTGGAAAAACTGCTGAAAGACGAGAGTACGCCCATTTTCCTGGGCTGCCTCACCACCGTTGGCGCCTTTATGGGACTTTTGTTCACCGAAAGCGACCTCCTGAGGGACTTCGGCCTGTTTGCCACCTTCTCCCTCATCGGCAATACCTTTTTCGTGCTTGTCTTCCTGCCGCATTTCCTGCACCCCGAACAGATCAAGTTCAAGCGCAGCCACGGATTCCCGCTGGTAGAACGCATCAACAACCTGCCCCGGCACGCTTCTCGTGCTCATCGCCGTGGGCATAGCCTTCAGTCCCCGCGTCCAGTTCGATAGCGACCTCCAGAACCTGGACTACGACAACGAAGCCCTGAGGGAAAGCAGCCAGCTGTATGACCGGAAAAATGCCGACGGCTTCACCCATATGTACTTCGCAGCCTGGGACGAAAACAGCCTGGACGAAGCCCTGGAGTACAACAAAGGCCTTTTCAAACACCTGGACTCCCTGCAGAATGCCGGGATGATCAAAAACTACTCTCCCCTGACCCAGCTTCTTTTCCAGTCCCAGGGTGACCAGGAAACCCGTATCGCCGCATGGAGAAAATTCTGGAACAGGGGCCGGGTAGGCCAGCTCAGACGGGATCTGGCGGCATCGGCACGGGAGTATCAGGGGAGACCTCTTCCACTCCGGTGTCATTCCGCCCGGTCTCCTGTCCAACTATGTAGAGCAGCAGGAAAGCGGCCGCTTTATGGTCTTCACAGACGTTTCCTATGACAAGCAAGACGAACAGGCCGTCTGGAAAGCCGTCACCGGGGCCCCGCACGTAATTGTCCTGGAACCCTTCTTCTACTGCCGGGATATGGTGGAAATCGTCCACGACGACTTCTCCACCACCCTCTGGATTTCCAGCCTCTTTGTCCTCATTGTCCTGCTTCTGAGCTTCCGGAACATCTTCATCGCCCTTCTGGCCTTCCTGCCGATGTTCACCAGCTGGTATGTGATGCAGGGTTATATGGCCCTCTTCAGCCTGGAATTCAACCTTATCAACATTGTCATTTCCACTTTTATCTACGGTATCGGCGTGGATTACAGCATCTTTGTGATGGAGGGACTGCTGGCCGAGGCCCGAAGGGGCGAAAAACAGATGCTGGCCTATCACAAGGTGGCCATCTTCTATAGCGCGATGGTACTGGCCATCGTCACCTTCTCACTCATCTTTGCCCGGCATCCGGCCATCCGTTCGATCGGCCTTATCACCCTCATCGGAATGGCTTCCACCATTCTGATCACTTACTCGCTGCAGCCGTGGCTGTTCCGCATCCTTACGCGCTACCGCTTCTTCCGCCGCAGTTTCCGCATCCCTGAATAGAAAGATATGCCCGTTCTTGACGCAAAACTTTACCTGAACCTCGTCCGCGGCGGCGCAGCCAGACTAGCCCGAAACCGCCAGGACATCAATGATCTCAATGTCTTCCCCATCCCGGACGGGGACACCGGAGACAATATGTATATGACCATTGAAGCCGGCACGCATGCCGCCGGAGAAAGCCTGTCCGAGGTGGCCGCTGCCGTCTCCCAGGCCATGCTTCTGGGCGCGCGAGGCAATTCCGGCGTCATCCTCTCCCGCATCTTCGCCGGCATCGCCAAAGGCCTCAAAGGCCTGAAGGAGGCCGATGCCATTGCCTTTTCCCGGGCCATGCAAGAAGGAGTGGAGGAAGCCTATCGTTCCGTCCCCCAACCGGTGGAAGGAACCATCCTCACCGTCCTGAGGGAAGGGGCAGAAGCCGCGGCAGGCGCCTCCTCCATGGAAGCCTATTTCGACCGCTGGATTGAAGGGATGGAGCATTCCCTCCAGCACACCCCGGAGTTATTGGACGTCCTTAAAAAGGCCGGAGTCGTAGACAGCGGCGGCGCCGGACTCCTGTGCATCGGGGAAGGAATGCGGGAAGTGCTGTACGGAAGATTCCCCCTCGGAAGTGAAAGCGAAGCCGGTATCCCCCAGGAAAAAAGCAGCCAGGCCATTGACCTCAATGCCTTTACGGAAGACAGCATACTGGAGTTCGGCTATTGCACGGAATTCCTTTTGCGTCTGCAAAGAAGCAAGGTAAACCTGGACACGTTCGACGAAAGCGTCATCAGCGACTGGCTCGCCAACCGTGGAGATTCCCTGGTCTTTTTCCGGGACGGCAGCATCGTGAAAGTGCACGTGCACACGGCGGACCCCGGCGCTATTCTCACCCGGTGCCGGGAATGGGGAGAATTCCTCAGCGTCAAGGTGGAAAATATGACCCTCCAGCACCACGGGAACCAGATGGACGATCGTTTCAAACGCAGCCGGAAAGCCCTTGGCGTGGTGACCGTCGCCGCCGGGAAAGGCCTGACTGACACCTTTCGCGAAATGGGGGCCGATGCCGTCATCGAAGGCGGACAGACGATGAATCCCCCCGTAGAGTCCTTCCGGAAGGCCTTCGACCAGGTGAATGCCGAAAACATCCTGGTATTCCCCAACAACGGAAACATCATCCTCACGGCGCAGCAGGCCTCTGCCCTGTACAAGGACTCCTGCGTTAAGGTGATTCCCACCAAAACCCTCGGGGAGGGCTACTTCGCCCTTGCCAATCTGGACAGCGAACTTCCGCCGGATGAATTGCTCACGGTCCTGACGGAAGCCGCCGGGAACGTGACGACCGGCCTCGTGTCCCGCGCCGTCCGCGAAACGGCCGAGACCCGCTGCGGAGACTACATCGGCTTCAGCGGAAAGGAGATTCTCAGCTCCGGCGCCAGCCGTGCGGAAACCGCCCTTGCGCTGGCCGAAAAACTGGATGCCGGAAAGGCCGATATCCTGATCCTCTTCAACGGAGCCGACGTCAGCGCCCCGGAGGCGGAAGCCCTTCGCGATACCCTTGAAAAACAATTCCCCCGTACGGAAGTAATCCTTCGGGACGGCGGGCAACCCATCTACGATTATATTCTGGTAATATGCTAAAGATTTACACCGACACAGACACCGACATCACCCCCGCCGTCGCGGCGGAGTACGGCTATCGGCTCATTTCGATGCCCTACAGCATCGACGCAAAGACCACCTACCCCTACGTGGACTTTGAGACCTTCGACGCACACGCCTTTTACGATCTCCTCCGGGGCGGGGTCCTTCCCACTACCAGCGCCATCTCCAAGGACCAGTATATCAACTACTTCAAGCAGGATTTTGCGGAAGGGAACGACATCCTTTACGTCCATTTCTCACGTGCGATGACCAACACCTTCGACGCCATGGACCAGGCAGTCGCCGAGCTTCGGCAAGAATACCCCGGCACCCGTTTTGAAGAAATTGACACCAAGGGCATCACCACCATCAGCTACAACATCGTCCGCGAGGTGGGAGACCTGGTCAAGGACGGAAAAACCCTGGACGAAATCCTGGAGTGGGCCCGCACGGAAGTGGATCATTTTGCCATGTACTTCTTTGCCGACGACCTCAAGTTTTTCCGGCGCAGCGGCCGTGTCAGCGGCCTGGCCGCCACGATGGGGACGATCATCGGCGTCCGTCCCCTCATCCACATGAGTCCGGAAGGGAAGATGGTTTCCGTAGGAACGGCCAAGGGCCGCATGAAAGCAATGGAATACCTGGTGGGCAAAGTGGAAGAGTTGGGAGACGAAGTGCAGCTGCACCGGGTGTGCATCGGCCATAGCGACGCCCCGGAGATTGCCCGTCAAGTGGGGAAAATGCTGGAAGAACGCTTTGGGAAACTGGTCATCGAATATGTCGATGTGAACCCCACCGCCGGCAGCCATTGCGGCCCCAACGGAATCGGTGTCTGCTTCCACGCAAAAAGACGTTAACCCTGTCATTCTGAGCGAAGCGAAGAATCTATACTATGATAAAACTCATCCAAGTCAAAACAAAAAAAGAACAGAAGGCATTCCTGAACTTTCCCCTGGATCTTTACCAAGGGAACCCGTATTTTATTCCGCCCCTGTACGGTGACGAGAAGAAAATGTTCCGGAAAGACTATGTCTATAACGCCTCCTGCGACAGTATCTTCTTCCTGGCTTTGCAGGACGGAGAAGTTGTAGGGCGTATCCAGGGCATCATCCAAAGGGATGCCAATGCCAAAAACGGAGAAAAGCGCTGCCGCTTCACCCGCTTTGACGCCATCGACAAGCTGGAAGTCTCCAAAGCCCTTTTCCAGGCCGTGGAAGACTGGGGACGGGAAAACGGGATGGACACCCTGGTGGGGCCGCTCAACTACTCCGACCTGGAACGCGAGGGGATGCTGGTAGAGGGATTTGAGGAGCCCTCCACCTTCGAGCAAACCTACAACCATCCCTACTACAAGACGCATGTAGAGAAACTGGGCTTCAAAAAGGAGATTGACTGGACGTGCAGCCGTATTTACGGCCCCGAGAGCGAAGAATCGATGCAGGAACTGGAGCAGCTGGTGGCGTTCATTTTCCGGCGCTACAAACTGCATTTCGGTTGTGCCAAAAGCGGACGGGACCTCTTGAATAAGTATGCCGAGGGGATGTTCGACCTCATCGACAAATCGTACGAAGGCCTCTACGGAACCGTTCCCTTTACCCCGGGAATGCGCAAGCTGGTGCTGGATAATTTCGGTCTGGTGCTCAGCCCTAAATATGCCGCCGTCATTCTGGACGAGAATGAAAAGCCCGTCTGCTTCGGCCTGGCCATACCCTCGCTGAACCGGGCCCTTCAGGGAACGCGCGGCCACCTTACTCCCCTCACCCTGATCCGCATCATCCGGTGCCTCCGAAAGCCGGATGTGCTTGACCTCTGCCTGGTGGGAGTGGACCCGGAATACCTGAACCGCGGCGTCTCCGGCGCCCTTTCCCTGGCCATCATGCGGATGCTCACCGAAAACGACAGCTTGAAATGGGCCGATACCAACCTCAACCTGGAAGACAATTATGCCATTCAGAACCAGTGGCGCCGCTTCCGCAGCGAGCCTTGCAAACGTTACCGCAGTTACGTTAAGAGCCTATGATAAAGATTCTGGTAGACTGCTTCGGCGGAGACCATAGCCCCGAAGCCCCTGTAAACGGAGCCCTGGCCGCCCTGAAAGCCAATCCGGACCTGTACCTGATGCTCACCGGAGACGAAGTCCTCCTGCGGAAGGAACTGGAAGGGAAAGACTATGACAGGGAACGGCTGGAAATCGTACACGCCCCGGAAGTCATCGGCTGCGACGAGAAGCCGACGGACGTGGTGCGCCTCAAGCGCAATTCTTCGATGATGAAGGCCATCATTCTCCTGAGAGACCGCGATGACATTTCCGCCCTGGTCTCCACCGGTTCCACCGGCGCCCTGGTGACCGGCGCCCTGGTGCGTCTGGGTCGCATTCCCGGCGTCATCCGTCCCGCCTTCTGCCCCGTCCTCCCCACGATGGACGGCGGCATAGTGGGCATCTGCGACAGCGGGGCCAATGTGGAAGTGACCAGCGCCCATCTTCGCCAGTTCGCCATTATGGCCTCGCTCTATATGGAGAACGTCTATGGTGTGAAAAATCCCCGGACGGCCCTTCTCAACGTGGGGAAAGAGGCCGAAAAGGGAGATGAACTGCGTCAGGAAACCTACGGGCTGCTGAAAAAGACCACGTCGGTGAATTTCGTGGGCAATATGGAAAGCCGGGACCTCCTTTCAGGCCGATACGACGTGGTGGTGGCCGACGGCTTCTCCGGAAACGTGCTGGTAAAAACCACGGAAGGAACAGCCCTGGAACTTCTGAAGAAGATCAAGAAAGACATTTACAGCCGCACCCTCTACAAACTGGGGGCCCTCCTGATGCGCCGCATGTTCAAGGAGGAGAAAGAATTTATGAACTACCAGAATTACGGCGGAAGCGTGCTGCTGGGCACCTCGAAAGTGGTGGTGAAGGGGCATGGGTCCTCCAAGGCCGTGGCAGTGCAAAAATGCATCGAACAGGCCTACCGGATGGAACAGAGCGGTCTTTCCGCTAAAATTGAAACAGAAATCGCCAAATACGAACATTATGATGTTTGAGAAAGTCCAAACCATCCTGGCGAAGCAGCTTCGCAAGGACCCCGCCCAAATCACGCCGGAATCCCTCATCAAAAAAGACCTGGGGGCCGATTCCCTGGACATCCTCCAACTGCTGATGCGCATCGAGGACCAGTACGGCATCGTTATTCCGGACCAGGCCCTGGCCAAGTTTGAAACCGTGGCTGACGTGGTCGCTTACCTGGAACAGCAGGAAATAAAACTCTAGCCGCCGATGAATTCCCGCAGCAGAGAGGTTGCGGGAATTTCCTTATCCGGGACAGGAGTAAAGTAGTGGATGAACTTGAGCAGGCGGTGTGCCTCGGCATACTCCGCGCAGTTCTGCGGGACACTCCTGAGGATGGGCTCCGCATGGTTTTTCAGCACGGCGAACTCAATCAGATAGGCACTGTTGAACATCACATCGGCCGTCTCCTGGAAAGGATAAATCCATTTTTGTTCGGCATCCAGCACATTCTGCCACTGGGAGATGGACTCGCGGGCCGTGAAAGCGCCTTTGTTATAGTCCCTTACGATGCGCCGGAGCAGACGGTTGTCGCTGGTGGGAATCCAGTTGTGGTTGTCCAGGTTGGTACCGGTGAGGGTGTTGATGAAGATCCGGAATTTGGAATAATCCGGAATGCGGGAAGTCAGGGCAGGATTCAGGGCGTGGATGCCTTCAATCAGGAGGATTCTCCCCTCTCCCAGTTTGATACGCTTGCCATTGTATTCCCTCAGACCGGTAACGAAGTTGAATTCCGGGACGGCAACTTCCTGCCGCTGGACCCGTATGAGGCGTATGCCAAGGGTGCCGTAGCGGATATCGATATCCTTCAAGGCTGCAACAAGGACGAAGTAGGTTATTTCATCTTCGGCTTCGGTCTTGCGTATTATACCGACTGGGCCGCCGGCCGCACGGCCAGGAAACTGGCTCAGCTGACGGACCGGGAGAAAGCACTTGTACAGGACTATTGCAAGGATGTCAGGGGGGCGACCCCGGAATATACCGCCACCGACCGTCTGTTCGACCAGATCGTGTTCCTGGCCCCGCTCTTCCGGCTCTCGGAGAACCAGACCCGGGCCGGCGGCAAATCCTACACCTATTTCTTCACGCCGGAGTCCAGCCTGCCGCTCCTGAAAAGCGGACATGCGGTGGAGCTCTCCACCGTGTTCAACCATCCGGAGGACACCCTTGTCACAGGAAGGCAGTTCGACCCGACCTTCTCCAAGACCTTGCGCAAAATGTGGGTGCA
>ONOH01000034.1 GCA_900319405.1 uncultured Bacteroidales bacterium
TTGTTTCCGGCGAAGACCACTTCGGGAGCGTCCTTGTGTTTGAGCTGTTTGGCGAAATTGTGGCTCAGGGCCTCAATCACGCACTTGGCGCCCAGATAACTGCCGCCGATGCCGATGGCGATGACCAGGTCCACGCCCTTCTCCTTCCAGAGATGGCAGATGGCATCGATGTCACCGAGGATGGCGGCCGGAATCTCGGAGGGGAGGTGTTTCCAACCCAGGAAATCGTTCCCGGCGCCTTTCTCGCTTTCCAGCACGTCGAAAGCATCCAGGGCCTTGTTTACAAACGCATCATACTTGGCGGGCTCCACGAAGGAGTTGCAACCTTTTACATCTACTTTAACCATCTTATTTGTTTTATACTAAAATATATCCAACTTACAAAGATACGTTTTTTGACCGAAAAATCCTATTTCTCCATCCGGACCGGGGCGAAGCGGAAAAAATATTTCTTTCTTTTAGAAAAAAAGCGTACTTTTGTATCCCGTATTCAAGAAATCTCTCACTGCCTTATGAAATACGGGTTCGACAACGAAAAGTATCTTAAAATCCAATCGGAATGCATCAAACAGCGCATTGCTGCATTCGGTGACAAGCTTTATTTGGAATTCGGCGGCAAGCTTTTTGACGATTTCCACGCCAGCCGCGTTCTCCCTGGATTCGAGCCCGACAGCAAGTTCCAGATGCTCACCCAGTTAAAGGAAGATCTGGAGATTGTCATCGTCATCAGTGCGGTGGACATCGAAAAGAACAAAGTCCGTAACGACCTGGGAATCACCTACGACGTGGATGTCCTGCGCCTGAGGGAGGAATTCCTTTCGCGCGGCTTTCGCGTCAACAGCGTGGTCATCACCCATTTCAATGGCCAGGGCAGTGCCGAAGCCTACCGCAAACGCTTGGAGAAGATGGACATCCGGGTCTATTACCATTACACCATCGAGGGTTATCCGCACAACGTGGCCCTGATCGATTCGGACGAAGGCTTTGGCCGGAACGACTATGTGGAAACCTCCCGCCCCCTGGTGGTGATTACCGCCCCCGGTCCGGGAAGCGGGAAGATGGCCGTATGCCTGAGCCAGCTCTACCAGGAGAACAAACGGGGCGTGAAGGCCGGTTATGCCAAATTCGAAACTTTCCCCGTCTGGAACCTTCCCCTGACCCATCCTGTGAACCTGGCTTACGAAGCCGCGACGGCCGACTTGGAAGACGTCAATATGATAGACCCTTTCCACCTTGAAGCCTATGGGGAGACGGCTGTCAATTATAACCGTGACATAGAGATTTTCCCGGTGATGAACGCCCTTTTCGAGGATATTTACGGGGAAGCTCCTTATAAATCGCCCACCGATATGGGCGTAAATATGATAGGCTATTGCATCAACGACGACGAGCTGTGCTGCCGGGCCTCCGAGCAGGAGATCATCCGACGCTATTTCACGTCCCTTTGCCATTTTGCCGACGGCAAGGCCAGCGAGGGGGAGGTGAACAAAATCGGCCTGGTGATGAAGCGGGCTAAGATTTCCGTGAACGACCGCCAATGCACCGTGGCGGCCCGCGAGCGCCTGGAGAAGGCCCAAAAGGCAACCGCCGCCATCGAGCTTTCGGACGGCACGGTCCTGACCGGGGAAACCAGTCCGCTGCTGGGCCCCAGCGCCGCGCTGCTGCTGAATGCCATCAAGCACCTGGCCGGCATCGCTCACAATGTAAAGCTGATTCCCCAGACGATGATCCAGCCCATCCAAAAACTGAAGGTGGAGTATCTCCACGGACGTAATCCGCGCCTGCACACCGACGAGGTGCTGGTAGCTATTTCGATGATGGGCCGTCTGGACGAAAACTGCCGCCTGGCGCTGGAGCAGCTTCCCAATCTGGTGGGCGCTCAGGTACACTCGACCGTGATGCTTAGTGAGGTGGACCGCAAGACGTTCAAAAAACTGGGTATCGGCCTCACCTGCGACCCTGTCCGAAAAATCAAAAACGACTCGGAATGAAGACGCTGTGGATCATCTTTGCGGCCTTTTTCCTGTGTGCGTGTTCCCATGCGCAGGTAAAAGAGTATCGGCCGAAGGTGGTGAAGGAGTATCCTCACGCCACGGACGCCTATACCCAGGGGCTTTTTTTTCAGGGCGGTACCCTTTATGAAACCACTGGCCAGTACGGGGAAAGCACCATCCGCACCGTGGACCTGGCTACCGGGAAGCCTACGGTCGTTAAAAAGCTCAACCGCAAATACTTCGGAGAAGGGTCTGCCGTACTGGACGGCGTACTCTATGTCCTCACCTGGACCAATAAGGTAGCCTTCCGTTACAATCCGGCCACTCTGGAGTATCTGTCCACTGTTTCCTACCCCCGGGAGGGCTGGGGACTCACCACGGATGGAAAGCAGCTCATCGCCAGCGACGGCAGTTCGACATTGTATTTTTTGGACAAGGACCTCCGCACGTCCCGGAAGATGCAGGTCAGCCTGAACGGACGTCCGGTGCGCTACCTGAATGAATTGGAATACATCAAGGGGAAAATCTGGGCTAATGTGTACACCACGGATTCCATTGTTATTATCGATCCGTCCACCGGCAAGGTGGAAGGGCTGGTGGATTGCGCCGGCCTGCTGCCGGCAAGCCTGCGCGAGCGCGATACGGACGTGCTCAACGGAATTGCCGTGGACAGGGAGGGACGCGTTTTCCTCACCGGGAAAAACTGGCCTCGTTTGTATCAGATAGAACTGATTGAAAAATAATTATTTGGGGTATCAGGCGGCCGCCTGATTGAGATTAGACCCATTGAACTTGATACGGTTGATACCGTCGTAAGGAAATGAAAAAAATTTTGCTTCTTGCCGCACTGTGCGTGCTGGCTCCCTGCGCCTTTGCGCAGGAAAAGACCGAGCGTCTGGACTCGGCCGTCGTGTCCTCTTCCCGGGCCGACAAAAACACTCCCGTTACCTTTTCTTCCGTTGGAAAAGACCAGCTGAGGGCCTCCAATCCAATGAATTCGCTCCCGATGAGCCTGGATCTGCTGCCATCTGTCGTTACCTACAATGAAGGCGGAACGGGGCTGGGAAATTCAGCGATGACCATCCGGGGCAGCAGGGGATCGCAGATCAATGTCACGCTGAACGGCATCACCCTCAACGATGCCGAGTCACAGGAAGTGTTCTGGGTGAATATCCCGGCCCTTACCAGCCTCATCTCCAGCGTCCAGGTGCAGCGCGGCCTGGGAACCAGCGCCAACGGGGCAGGGGCTTTCGGAGCCAGCATCAATATGAACACGGCCTTCGTGCAGCCCGACCCTTCGGCCCGGCTGGAGCTCAGCGCGGGCTCTTTCGGCACCTTCGTCACTACGGCAGCCATTTCCACCGGCAGGCTTCCGGGCGGACTCTATTTCGACCTGGCAATGAACCTTGCAGGCACCGAGGGTTATATCCGCAACGCCCAGGTGGGTTCTTCTTCGCTCTTTGCGGTCATCGGCTGGCTCAGCGGTCCCCGTTCCCTGCGCCTGACTTACCTGATGGGACAGCAGATCAGCGGCATCACCTGGGATGGCATAGGCCTGGAGCAATATGCCAAAGACCGCCGCTACAACGGGGCGGGGGAATACATAGACGACAACGGAAATGTCCGTTATTACGACAATCAGACGGACAATTATGCCCAGCACCACCTGCAGCTGAATTACTCCCGCCGTTTCGGGGAACGTTTCACCTGGTTGAATACCGTCAACTACACGCGCGGAGACGGATTCGACGAATACTACAAGATGAACCGCAAGTTTGCCAATTATGGCTTTCCGTCCGTGTATTCGGGCAAGAGCGATATGATTTACCGCAAACTGATGGACAACGACCTCTGGGTGCTTAATTCCGGCCTTCGCTACCGGAGCGACAGGCTCACGGCCAATGCTGGAGTCAACCTGTCCCACTACCGGGGAGGCCACTGGGGAGAGATGCTCTGGGCCAAGAAAGCCGCCCCCGGCTTTGATTATTCCTCTTTGGACTGGTACAGCAATACCGGCCTGAAAAACGAGGTGAGCGCATTTGTCCGGGCCGAATACCAGCCGCTGGAGTGGCTTACCGCCTTTGCGGACATCCAGTTCCGCACCATCGGCTATCGCCTGACGGGGGTCGATGACGACTGGCTGGAGTACGGCGCCGCCCCGGAGGACCGGCTGGACTATGTGCGCCGCTGGAACTTTTTCAACCCCCGCGCCGGTCTCACCGCCACGCGGGGAGCGCACAAGTGGTACGTCTCAGCCGCCCTGGGGCACCGTGAGCCGGGAAGGGGAGACATCAAGGAAAATGTGAAAGGGGAGGGGGCGCCCATCGCGCCAGAACGGATGCTGGACATCGAGGTGGGGTATGCGTTTGTTGCCCGCCGCTTTTCGGCCTCGCTGAATCTCTATGCGATGGAGTATTGGGATATGCTGCTGGAGACGGGGCGCCTCTCATCCAGCGGTTACGCCATCAAGGAGAATGTGCCCCGCGCCTGGAGACGCGGCGTGGAACTGAGCGCCGGCTGGGAGCCCCTGGACTGGTTTCGCCTGGATGGAAATGCCACTCTTTCCGTGAACCGGATTGCCGATTTCACCTCTTATGTGCCCTATGAAGACTACTCGGCCACGCATCCGGTCGCTTACGGGCAGACGACGATGCTGATGTCTCCCTCCCTTGTCGGGATGTTGCGCCTCAGCCTGCGTCCCTGGAAGGGTGGAACCTTCGCGGTGGACGGAAAATATGTGGGACGGCAGTTCATTGACAACTCGATGCGGGAGGAAATGGCTATCCCGGCCTGGTGGCTGGCCAATCTCTCGCTGGGACACGTTTTTTCCCTCGGAGGAAAGTCTCTCTCGCTCACTGCATACGTGAACAACTTCCTGAACAGGCTGTATTATGCAGCAGGCTGGCGTTGGGAAAGTTACGATCCGGTCAGCGGTGTTGTTTATTCGGGAATTGGCGTATATCCGCAGCCTCCTTGTAATTTTATGATAAAGGTAGGCTTGAGTTTATAAAAAATTTTATTTTATAAAGAAAAGTTAGAAAAATTTTGCAGGTTAAAATACTTTGTTTATATTTGCATCAGAAAAACGTATCTTCTAACCAACTAATTAACCTTCTTCTTTAAAGGTAAGAATACACTACTAACTAACCAAGTAAAGGGCTCGCAGTGATGCGAGCCCTTTATTTAGAAGCTGTTTTAAAATAATTGCTCTTGTTATTTACACGACCTTTCCGGCCATTTTCACCTTTTTCATCGGTCACGTAGCTTTAAACTTGTTTGTAATTGAGCGCCAGGCCGCCCGCCGATGTTTCCTTGTACAGGGAAGGAAGGTCCTTGCCCGTCTGTTTCATCACTTCGACGACGTGGTCGAAGGAAATGCGGTGACGTCCGTCGGAAAAGGTGGAGTAGATATTGGAGTCCAGGGCACGGGTCGCTGCGAAGGCATTGCGCTCGATGCAGGGAATCTGGACCAATCCGCAAATGGGGTCGCAGGTCATTCCCAGGTGGTGCTCCAAGCCCATTTCGGCCGCATATTCCACCTGATAGGGACTTCCGCCGAAAAGCTGACAGGCCGCGGCAGAGGCCATTGCGCAGGCAACGCCCACTTCTCCCTGGCAGCCGACTTCGGCTCCGGAAATGGAGGCGTTCTGTTTGACGACGTTTCCCACCAGCCCGGCCGTGGCCAGGGCGTGGATGATTTTGGTGTCGCTGAAGGCGTGCCCGTGGGCCAGGTGGTACAGGACCCCGGGAATGACGCCGGATGAGCCGCAGGTGGGCGCCGTGACGATGGTGCCGCCGGAGGCGTTCTCCTCACTTACGGCGAGGGCATAGGAAAAGACCAGTCCGCGGGAGCGGAGGTTGGGCAGATATCCCTGCGCTTTCACGTGATATATGGCCGCCTTGCGGGAGAGGTTCAGCGGGCCGGGCAGCCGGCCTTCGGCTTCCAGCCCCCTTTCCACGGAAACCTTCATCGTTTCCCACACTTCCATCAGATAGTCCCAGATTCCGGGGCCTTCGCAAAGTTGGGCGTACTCCCAGAGGTGGCTGCCCCGGCGGTCGCACCACTGGATGATGTCCGTCAGGGTGTTCAGCTCGTACACGTCTCCGGACTGGCTCATTTCCCTGCCGGGCCCTTCGGAAAGAGCTCCTCCGCCGATGGAGTACACCGTCCATTCTTCCAGGACGCTCCCGTCGGCGTCATAAGCCTTGAACAGCATGGCGTTGGAGTGGTATTCGAGGAAGCGGTCAGGCTCCCAGACGATGGCGGTGGGGGCAAGGGGTTCCAGTACCTCCAGGATGGCCGCATCGGTCATATGGCCTTTTCCGGTGGCGGCGAGGGAGCCGAAAAGACAGACTTCGAAGCGGGCGCAACCGGCCTGATGGCGCTTTGCGAAAAGCTGTGCGGCCTTGTTGGGTCCCATCGTATGGGAAGAGGAAGGTCCCTTCCCGATTTTGTAGAGTTCGCGGAGTGAATGCATAAGCGGGTTATTTCAGGAGTTCGGGCCGACGTTCGCGGGTGCGCCGGACGGCTTGTTCGTCCTGCCAGGCGCGAATGAGTTTGGGGTTACCGCTCAGCAGGACATCGGGGACTTTCCAGCCGTTGAAATCGGCCGGACGGGTATAGACGGGGGGGGAGACCAGCCCGTCCTGGAAGGAGTCGCTCAGGGCCGATGTCTCGTCGGTGAGGACGCCGGGCACCAGGCGGATGATGCTGTCGGCCAGGAGGGCGGCAGGGATTTCACCTCCGCTGACCACGAAGTCTCCCACGGAAATCTCGCGGGTGACAAGATGCTCCCGGATGCGCTCGTCAATGCCCTTGTAGTGCCCGCAGAGGATGATGATGTTTTCCTTGAGGGAAAGCTCGTTGGCGATGCCCTGGGTGAGGATTTCCCCGTCCGGGGCCATATAGATGACCTCGTCGTAGGGGCGCCGGGCCTTCAGGTCCCGGATGCAGTTGAAGACGGGTTCCACCATCATCACCATCCCGGCATCTCCGCCGTAGGAGTAGTCGTCTACGGTCTGGCGGGAGCCCAGGCCGTACTGGCGAAGGTCGTGAATATGGATTTCCGCCAGGCCTTTTTTGACGGCACGGCCGGGAATGGAATGGCTGAGGGGACTTGCCAGCAATTCGGGTACAACGCTGATGATGTCTATTCTGAGCATAACGATATAAATGTACTGCAAAATTAGCGTTTTTTCGCGGATTATTCTTATATTTGTAAACTATTGTTTAACCTTGATTATTAAACGTATGACCGAAGAAGTTAAGCCTGTGGTGGCCGAGGAGCCCGCAGATGTAGCCAAAGTGGAACAGAATTATGGCGAGAAAACCCTCGCGGAATTGTCGGAACTGTTTCAAAGTTTAACCGAAAGTGAAGACCGTATGAAGCGGTCCAAGGAGGCCGAAGCCATCAAGTCGGCCTTCTATAAGCGCCTCTCCAGGGAAAAGGCCGAGGCCGGAGAAGACGCCGTGGTGGAAGAACCGGACGAGAACACCCCCGCCGAGGAAGCCTCCACCGTCCCGATGCAGAGCGGCCCCATCAGCCCCTTTACTGCCATCGAGGCGGGATTCAAGGCCCTCTATATGAAGTACAAGAAGGAGCGCGCAGAATTCAACCGGGAACAGGATGCCCAGCGGG
This sequence comes from uncultured Bacteroidales bacterium, assembly GCA_900319405.1. Lineage (GTDB taxonomy): Bacteria > Bacteroidota > Bacteroidia > Bacteroidales > UBA932 > Cryptobacteroides. The sequence continues at coordinate 7,634 of ONOH01000034.1, forward strand.
AAGAGAACTTCGCCAAAAAACAGGCCGTCATCGAGGAACTCAAAGTCCTCGTGGAGCAGCCGGCCGATATGAAGGATGCTTTCCCTAAGTTCCGTGAAATCCAGAACCGCTGGCGGGAAATCGGCCCGGTTCCGCAGCAGAATTTCCGGGACATCAACGATACTTATCAGCTTTATGTCACCAAGTTCTACGACCTGGTGGATATCAACCGGGAACTCCGGGATCTGGACTTCAAGAAAAACCTGGAGGCCAAAACGGCCTATTGCGAACAGGCCGAGGCCCTGGCCGAAGAGGAAGACGTGGTGGAATCCTTCAAGGAGCTCCAGAAACTCCACGAATTGTGGAAGGACCTGGGCCCCGTGGCCAAGGAATTCCGCGAGAGCATCTGGGAGCGTTTCCGCGCGGCCACTTCGGTCATCAACAAGCGCTATCAGGCCCACTTCGAAGGCTTGAAGGCCCAGCAGGTGGAGAATCTTGCCGCCAAGGCCGCCCTCTGCGAGCAGGTGGAAGCCATCGCCGAGAAAGAAATCTCTTCTTCCACCGAGTGGAATGCCCTGAGCAAGGAAATCGAGGAAATCCAGGCCAAGTGGCGCAGTATCGGTTTTGCCACGCGCAAGGAAAACCAGAAAATCTACGAGCGTTTCCGCGCTGCCTGCGACAAGTTTTTCGAGCGCAAGCGCGCCTCCTTCACGGAGTTCAAAGACAGCATGAACGCCAATCTGGAGAAGAAGATGGCCATTATCGCAGAGGCCGAGTCCCTCAAGGACAGCACCGACTGGAAGGCCACCGGAGAGCGCCTCATCGAGCTGCAGAAGCAGTGGAAGGAGATTGGCGCCGTTCCGCGCAAGAAGAGTGAGCAGATCTGGAAGCGTTTCCGCGCTGCATGCGACGCTTTCTTCACCGCCCGCGACAATCGTCCCGCCGGACCCGGTAACTTCTCCGGCAACCTGGCTGCCAAGAATGCCCTCATCGAGGAAATCAAGGCCTATGTCCCGGATCCCGAGAGGGACGGAGCTGCCCGCAAGGAATTTGCCGATAAGTGGAATGCCATCGGTTTTGTTCCGTTCAAGGAGAAGGAAGCCGTCCAGGCTGCCTATCGGGAGGCGATGGAGGAGAAATTCCCCGGCTTCGGAGGTCGTGGCCGTCGTGAGGGCGGTCGCCGGGAAGGTGGCCGGGTCGAGCGCCGTCCGCTCACCGAGGCAGACCGCCTCAAAGAGCAGTTCAGCCAGCTCCAGCAGGAAATCCAGACCTATGAGAACAATATTGGCTTCTTCGGCCTTTCCAAGGGCGCCGAGAAGCTCAAGGCCCAGATGCAGGAAAGGATAGATGCCGCCAAGGCCAAACTCGAACAGCTGAAGGCTCAAATCCGCGCCAAGGAGGCCGAGGAGGTACAGGAGTAGCGTATGGATAAGAATTCAATCATCGGCTTTGTCCTGATTTTCCTGATTATGATCGGGTTTTTCGGGTACCAGAGCCGCCAGTCTGCCAAACAGCAGGCCTATCAGGCCCAGTTGGATTCCATCGCCGCTGCCGAGGCTTACGCCCAGTGGCAGCAGGACAGCATCTGGCGGGCAGAGCATCCCGAGATGGCCGTTACCGTGGATTCGGCTTCCACGCCAGTTCCGGTGGTCCCGGTCTATTCGGATTCCCTGCTCAATTCGGCCGCCCGGGCCGAAGGGCAGTTGATCACGCTGGAAAACGAAAAACTGGAAGTGGTCTTCACCACGCGCGGCGCCCAGCCGTATTCCGTAAAGGTAAAGGACCATCTCACTTATACCAAGGAGCCCATCTGTCTCCTCCAGCCCGAAAAGAGCCAGCTGGGATTCGTGGTTTATGCCCCTACGGCCATCGACACGCGCAAATTCACCTTCCGCTATGTTCCGGAGGCCTCTTCGGACAACACGGTGGTGATGCGTCTTCCGATGGGGAACGGTGGTTACATCGAGCAGAAGTACACCCTGGAGAAGGATTCCTATTCGCTCAACGAAACGCTGTCCTTTGTGGGTATGGGCGAACTCATCCCCCGCAATGTGGGCAGCATCGACATCGATTTCGACGCCGTTATCCCCAGGATGGAAAAGGGTTACAAGAACGAAACCCAGTACTCCCGCCTCAACTACTATTTCCCGGACGACAACAAGCCGGCCAGTATCGGCAACGGTCGCGCGGGGGAGAAGCGTTTCAACAACAACATCGAGTGGTTTGCCTTCCAGCAGCAGTTTTTCAGCGCCATTATGCGCTCCCCGAAGAATTTCACCTACGGAGAGTTCAAAATTGATTTCCTGCCCAAGGGGGATTCGGATCTGATGCACTGCAAGGCCCTCCTGCAGGCCGATGTCACCCCGGGTTCGGACAACATCCAGATTCCCTTCGAGTTTTACTTCGGTCCCAACGATTACAAGGGCCTCAAAGCGTACAACCACGCTTATGAGAAGGTGATTCCCCTGGGCGGCAGGGTTATCGGTGTGTTCACCAAATATGTGATTATTCCCCTTTTCGACTGGCTTTCCCGTTTTATCTCCAACTTCGGCATCATCATTTTACTGATGACCATTTTCATCAAGGTGGTGGTGTTCCCCTTTGCCTACAAGAGTTTGTCTTCATCGGCCAAGATGCAGGCGCTGAAGCCTTTTATGGAGAAGATCAACGCCAAGTATCCCAAGCAGGAAGACGCGATGAAAAAGCAGCAGGAAACGATGGCCCTGTACAAGAAAGCCGGCGTTTCGCCCATGGGCGGCTGCTTGCCGATGCTTCTGCAGATGCCCATCCTGTGGGCGATGTTCCGCTTCTTCCCGGCTTCCATTGAACTGCGCCAGCAGCCCTTCCTCTGGGCCGAGGATTTAAGCGCCTACGACGATGTCATCCACTGGGGCACCAGCATCCTGGGAATGGACCATATCAGTCTGTTCGCTCTGCTGATGGCTGTTTCGATGTTCTTCTATTCCAAGATCACGATGCAGAACCAGACGGCTGCCAACGATCCCAATGCCAAGATGATGCAGGCGATGAGCCTGTATATGATGCCGGTTATGATGTTCTTCATCTGTAACAACCTTTCTTCCGGTCTCAGTTACTACTATCTCCTCTCCAATATCATAACCTTCCTGGAAACCTGGATTATCCGCAAGTGGGTGGTGAATCCCGATGAGATTGTGGCCAGGGTCAAGGCTGCCGAGAACAAGCCCGTTCCCAAGAGCAAGTGGCAGCAGCGCCTTGAGGAGGCCCAGAAGATGCAGCGTGAGATGGAGAAACAAAGGGGAAAGAAGCGCTAGCGAAGAATTCAAGATCCCCTCTATGATTTCCAGAAATTTAGCATCCGTCAAATCCCAACTGCCATCAGCCGTTCAACTGGTGGCAGTTTCCAAATTCCATCCTGTGGAGCGGCTGATGGAAGCCTATCAGGCAGGGCAGCGTGTCTTTGCCGAGAGCCGTCCCCAGGAGCTGGCCGCAAAGGTCCCTCAAATGCCCTCCGATGTACAGTGGCATTTTATCGGCCACCTGCAGACCAATAAGTTGAAGCTGGTTCTTCCTTATGTCTCGCTGGTACAGTCCGTAGATTCCTTTCATTTGTTGGAGGCCATTTCCAAATGGGCCCGGACCAATGGCAAGGCTGTGGATGTCCTCCTGGAACTCCACCTGGGCGCAGAAGAAAGCAAGCAGGGCTTCACAGAAGAAGAAATCCTTTCTGTCTGCCATTCTGAGCGTATCGAAGAATCTATCCGAATCCGAGGCCTGATGGGAATGGCATCCAATACGGAAGATGAGGCTCGGATAGACACCGAGTTTTCCCGCATCGAGGCTCTTTTCCATCTTATCCGTGGGACGGGGCTTCCGTTTTTTGACCAGCTCTCCATCGGCATGTCGGGAGATTGGCCGCTTGCCGTTCGCCATAGCGCCACCATGGTCCGTATCGGCACCGACATCTTCGGTCCCCGCGAGTACTGATTCCTTCATCCCGCTGCCTGACTGGATTCTTCCGGGAGGAAAAGAGAATGGCCAGAGTCAAGCAGAAGAGAGACTCTGGCCATTCTCTTTGTAACAGGCCGGGTTTATATGGCCATAACGAGCATCAGTGCGCCCACGAGGCCCAGAATGGCGTAGAATTCCGGAAGGGCGGCGTAGATGAGCGTGTTGGTCTGGACGTCGTGTCCCTGGGAGATGCCCACGATACCGTTGGCACATACCTGTCCCTGGCGAATGGCGGAGAGCATGCAGACGAGTCCTACGCCAAGTCCCACACCGAACAGGAGGGGACCGTTGGCGGCGAAGTCAAACTTGTACACAATCAGCCACATAAAGAAGCCCACAAAACCGTAAATGCCCTGCGTGGCCGGCAGAGCGGTCAGGATGAGGTAACTGCTGGACTTTTCGGGAGCCCGTTTGAGGGCGCCTTCCGCCGCATTGCCGGCGATGGTGGTGCCATAGGCACTGCCGATACCGGCCAGAGAAAGCATCAGGCCGAGACCGAGATAACCGAGAATTTCGTTCATAACTGTTATGTTTTAAAAAATTTATTTCTTGACAGGACGATACAGGCGCCCCTTTCCGTCGTAGCCCGAGTTTTTGAAGAACTCCAGGAAGTTGAGGCGGAGCGGGTGAACGAACGCGCCCAGGCAGCACATCGCCAAATTGAGGGCGTGTCCGACGAGAAGGATGAGAATGAAGGGGAACCAGCCGAAGCCGCCTTCTCCCAACGTCATGGTGGCGATGTCGTTAAACGCCTTGCCCAGCATGCCGCCGGCCAGGCCCAGGGCATACAGGCGGAGGTAGCTGAGAACGTCTCCCAAAAGTCCGGTGACCGTGTTATAGGTTTCCCACAGGCCGGATCCGATGTTTTTGAGCGGGTTTCGTTTGATGTCGTTGAAAAGGAAGATTCCCAGCGCGCTCACTATACCCAGTCCGATTACGATCCATTTAATGATTGGGGCGGGAATGGCGAGGAACATACTCAGGGCCGCCAGGACCACGCCGCCTACAATCAGCAGCGTCCAGCCCCAGGTGCTTAACGAACCCAGGAATCCCTTGTTTTTGGTGGCGTAGATTGTTTTTACGACCATGGCCAGGCACAGATGGACCACACCGATGACCAGGGCCAGGACCATCTGGGCTTCGAAGCCGGCGATGGTTCCGGTAATCATAACGGACTTGAGCCACGTGGGAATCCAGGGAAGGGCCGAAATGTCTACACCGAAGAAGGTGTGCATAACGATACCTACCACAAAGGTGCCTACGCCCAGGATAGTGACCAGCGGGGCCAGGTCTTTCATTCCTTCCACCTTCCGTAGCATTAATCCGCCGATGACCAGGGCCAGACCATAACCAGCGTCTCCCATGCACATGGCAAAGAACAGCAGGAAGAAGACGGAAATGTAGGGGGTGGGGTCGAACTCGTTGTAATCCGGCCTTCCGTACATGTCCGTGAGCAGTTCGAACTGGCGAACAAACCAGTTGTTCCTGAGCTGGATGGGGGGATTGTCCCCAGCTACGGCCGATTCCTTCAGATACAGGACACCAGTACGCTCCAGGGCTTCGCAGATGGTTTCATCGCTATCCGAGGGGGCGTATCCTACCAGTGTTACAATTGTGTTTTCTGCGGCGGGTACAGCCGAAACACCGGCCATATAAAGGTCCAGTTGGGAATAGGCTCTGTCCCGGAGTTCTTCCAGTTCGGGAAGGTGTTCCTTGAGGTAGGCCATTTCTCCCTCCAGGATTTTCAGCGTCTTTCTCTCCTGCGCAAGAAGCACTTTCCGGCTTTCGCAGTCTTCCTTGGGGGCCGGCACTTCTCCGGGCAGATTGTCTTCTCCGAAAACCACAAAATAGATGCCAGCCTTGCGACGTGAGATAATCGTGAGGGTGTATTCCTGCTTCCAACATTCCTGGAACGCCTTCTGGCTTACAATATGGAAGTGCAAAGGGAGGCCGGCTTCCGCAAGCTTTTGAACGATGCCGGGGTCGAAACTGCCCCAGACCTTGGAATCCCGGACCTCTTTTTCCAGGTTTTTAAGCTTGTTCTTGGATTCCGAGAAGAGCATCAGGGTGCCGCCGGCCAGGCGGACGATATCCTCGGATCCCTCTCCCTTGTAGGCGACCGGTTTGGTTCCTTCCGGGATTTCTACCTTCCGGATACTGTAGAGAAGGCCGTCCAGGAGTTCTATTTCTCCTGCAAGTTTCTGTGATTTCTCATCCAGAGGTTTGGCACTCCGGGTAATATCCATCAGCCCGAGCTCCTGGATTTTTTCCAGCAGAGCGTCCTGCTGCCCGTTGAGCAGGATGAAGGAGTATTTGGTCATGGGAGTTATCATAGCTCTGAGGCCTCCTCTTCCTCTGCGTGGCGTTTTTTGACAATCTTGGAAGAGGCCTTGGAGAGATTCTCCTCGTCTTCCATATAACGTTTGATCTTTCGGATGGCTTCCTGATAACCGGGAATCTGCACCTTCTCGTACAGGTTTACCTTCTGGGTGGTTTTGCGGCGGTTGTAATCCAGGATGCGGGCCTTCTCCTTATAAACCTCCGATTCGATGCCCAGACGGCTCAATTCCTTGAGGATGGCTATGCCATCGGCATACCAGGCAGGCTTGACAAAGGCGTTGAAAGGCTTGATCTCGTACCGGATTTCTCCCAGGGCGGGGGTTTTTACACCGGCCACCTTCTTGGTATAAAGATCTACGTCCGTGATGGCGATCAGCCCTGGGTCGAATTCGTTCCACAGGGCGGCCAGGTAATCGTATCGCTGCAAGGCCTGCTCCAACTCTTCAATCAAACGCTCGCTGTCGGCCTTGGCCTTGCGCACTTCCAGCCGCAGGGCGCTCTCCTTGTTCTGAAGGGTGGGGAGGGCGCGCTGCCGGACCTTGAGCTGCTTGCCGATTTCCGTCAGCGATGTTTTATTGTATTGGAATTTAATTGCCATTACTTAACCCAGTATTTGTCGATAAGCACCTGTTTGATACCGGTTTCGGCCGGTGAGAAATACTTGCCGAACAGTTTCCAGGCGGTATCCAGCATTTCGATGATGGAAATGTTGACGTCGATGGCCAGCAGTTCCCGGGCATAGTCCTTCGCGTAGTCCAGGCAGCGGTGGTCGTAGTCGGACAGGTCGAAACCGTTCTCCAGCTTGGTCTTGGCGTTCTGGGCGTCGGCATACAGGCGCACGGAGGCGTTCATCACCTGGGAATGGTCTTCGCGCGTTTTTTTGTTCTGCACCAGCTGTTTTAGGCGGGACAAGGAACGGAACGGGTCGATGATGACCTTTCCGGTGTCGGAATCGGCCTTCAGATAGAGCTGGCCCTCGGTGATGTAACCGGTGTTGTCGGGGATGGCGTGGGTGATGTCGCCGTCGTTGAGCGTGGTAACGGCGATGATGGTGATGGAGCCCTCGGTGGGCAGTTGCACGGCCTTCTCGTAAATCTTGGCCAGGTCGCTGTACAGCGAGCCGGGCATCGAGTCCTTGGAGGGAATTTGGTCCATACGGTTGCTCACGATGGACAGGGCGTCGGCGTACAAGGTCATGTCCGTAAGGAGCACCAGCACCTTTTCGTTCTTGTCCACGGCAAAGTACTCGGCCGCAGTCAAAGCCATATCGGGCACCAGGAGCCGCTCTACGGGCGGGTTCTCCGTGGTGTTGATGAAGCAGATGATCTTGTCCAGGGCACCGGCCGATTCAAATCGGTCCCGAAAGTACAGGTAGTCGTCGTTGGACAGGCCCATTCCGCCCAGGATGATCTTGTCCACATCGGCCCGGATGGCGACGTCGGCCATTACCTGGTTGTAGGGTTGGTCGGGGTCTGCGAAGAAGGGAATCTTCTGGCCGGAGACCAGGGTATTGTTGAGGTCGATGCCGGCGATGCCGGTGGGGATGAGCTGGGACGGCTGACGGCGTTTGTACGGGTTGACTGAGGGGCCGCCGATCTGGCGCTCCTGCCCGTCAATCTCGGGCCCGCCGTCGATGGGATGACCATAGGCGTCGAAAAAGCGGCCGGAGAGCTGCTCAGACACTTTGAGAACAGGGGGCTCTCCCAGGAACACGACCTCCGCGTTGGTGGGGATGCCTTCGGTGCCCGAGAAAACCTGAAGGGTGATGGTTTCTCCCTTGATGCGCACCACCTGGGCCAGTCTTCCGTCCACTACGGCCAGTTCGTCGTTGGTGACACCCTTGGCTTTAAGGGAAACGGTGGCCTTGGTGATGCCTTCCAGTTTGGTATATACTCTTTGGTATGCTTTCGTTGCCATAGTCTATGCAATCATTTTCTTGACGGTTTCGTTGTAAGCCCAGAACTGCTCGCTCTCATAGGCGGAATAGTTCATCTGGCGGAGCTCATTGATGAGATTCTTGAAGAAGTCGCGGCATTTTTCGAAATCTTCGAAATCATAGTCCTTGTTGCAGATATCCAGCACCAGGTCCAGCATAAAACGCTGCCGCTCCAGCGGGCAGAGGGCGTCGATGGCGTCAAAGGCGTCCTGCTGCAGGATGACGAAGTCCACCAGCTCGCTCTTCCAGAAATTGACGTGGTAACTCATCGGGACGCCGTCATCGCCGAGGATGTTGATCTGCTCGGCGGCTTCCTTTCCGCGACGGATGATGTTCTTGGCCCACAGCACCTTGTCTGCCCAGCCTTTTTCTACCGTCTGATCCAGGAACTGGCGGATTTCGGGATAGTCCAGGTACTTGGAATAGGAGTCCAGGGGCCCGACGGCCGGATAACGCTTCTGGTCGGCCCGGTTCTGCTCCAGGGCGTAGAAGCAGCGGGCGGCCTTCTTAGTGCTCTCGGTGACAGGCTCCTTGAGGTTGCCGCCGGCGGGTGACACCGTGCCGATGAAGGTGACCGCGCCGGTTTCCCCGTTGTTCAGGACGACCATGCCGGCCCGGGAGTAGAAGTTGGAAATGATGGAAGAAAGGTCTACCGGGAAAGCGTCGGCTCCGGGGAGCTCTTCCATACGGTTGCTCATCTCTCGGAGCGCCTGGGCCCAGCGGGAGGTGGAATCGGCCAGGAGGAGGCACTTCAGACCCATTGCACGGTAATATTCGCAGATGGTCATAGCCGTATAGACAGAGGCTTCACGGGCGGCCACCGGCATATTGGAGGTGTTGCAGATGATGGTGGTGCGTTCCATCAGGCGTCGGCCGGTGTGCGGGTCGATGAGCTCCGGGAATTCCGTAAAGATTTCCACCACCTCGTTGGCGCGTTCGCCGCAGGCGGCCATCACAATCACATCGGCATCTCCCTGCTTGGCGATGGCGTGCTGCAGAACGGTTTTTCCACAGCCGAAGGGCCCGGGAATGAAGCCCGTTCCGCCTTCCGCGATGGGGTTCATCGTGTCGATGACGCGGACGCCGGTTTCCATAATCTTGTTGGGACGGGGCTTTTCCTTGTAGCCTTTGACGGCTACTTTCACGGGCCACTTCTGCACCATTGTCACGGGAACTTCTTCTCCTTGCTCGTTTACCAGGATGGCGACAGGGGTGTCCACGGTGTACCCGCCGGCCTGCTTGACGGCTTTTACCGTGTACGTTCCCTTGAAGGAGAACGGTACCATAATCTTGTGGGGCAGCCAGCCTTCCTTCACCTCTCCCAGCCAGTCTGCGGCCACCACCTTGTCTCCGGCCTGGGCCAGGGGAGTGAACTCCCATTTTTTCTCGCGGTCCAGAGGGTCTGTGTATTCACCGCGCTGCAGGAACACGTTGTCCATCGTGGCCAAGTTGTTCTGCAGGCCGTCGTAAGTGCTGGAGAGCAGGCCGGGCCCCAGCTGGACTTCCAGCATCCGGCCTTCGAATTCCACACTGTCTCCTCCCTTGAGGCCGCGGGTGCTTTCAAACACCTGTACGGAAGCGCTGTCTCCGGATACCTTGATTACCTCCGCCATCATCTTGACGCCTTGGAGGTCGATATAGCAGATCTCATTTTCGGCAACCGGACCGTCCACCTTGACAGTGACGAGGTTACTCACGATTCCGGTAACTATTCCTTTTGTTTTCATATAGGATTTTCTTATTTGTCTGTGTATTGAACGCCTTGGAAGGTCCCGCGCACCTCCTGCACCAGCTGACGGAAGAGCTCCCGGCCCTTCTGCTCGTCCAGGGCCAGCCAGCGGTCCACGATGTGCAGTTTGGCTACATAGGCAAGGACGGCGGTAAGGTCAAAATAATGGAAGGTCTCCAACGAGGAAATTTTCTCCCAGATCACGTCGTCCAGGGCCTTTTCCCTCCCCAGCAGGCTGTCTTGGGCGAGGGCCGATGCGACGGGCTCTTCCTCTTCGAATTCCCCGCCGCGGAAGCGGTAGAGGTCGATGTCCAGATTCTCATCATCCTCCTGCCCCTTTCCCGTGATGACGTCCTGCAAATCCGGACGGCCCAACACCCGGTTCAAGAAGCGGACCTTGGCATTGCGAATGTTGAGGTCAAAGCGGAAATACTCCCTCAGGAACTTGAGCGGATGGGCGAGCGCCCGGGCATAGAAATCCGGGTTCAGCTGGTCGGCGTCAAATCCCGTCAGGAGAAAATCCAGGACCTCCCCGTCCTTCCCCGAGAGATCTTCCCGGATTTGGCCAACCACGGCCAGGAAGCCTTCTCCTTCGGCATACTTGTAATCTGCCGTGAGGAAGGGGAGACTGGAGATGATATATTCGAAATTGCTCATTGCTATCCGAAAAGGATTTTCTTGGTGACGGGGCGAAGGTAGTCTCCGATGAGCTGGCGGAAACTTTCTTCCGTGAAGCTGATGAAATAACTGCCGTCCCCGGGGCCGATGCGGAAGCCGCCCTCCATATTTTTGGAGAAGCTGGCCTCGACGCCCTCTCCGATGGTTTTGGCCAGTTCTTCCCGGACGAAAGGCTCCAGTTCCTTCTGCAGCTTTTCGGGAAGCAGGAGGGCGATGTCCTTGCTCTCCTGGGCGCTGAAGCTGCGGGCTACGGCGCCGATGATTTCCTTCAGGAAGGAACTCTCCGACAGGGCTTCCTTGACGGGAGCGTCCACGGCCTTGGCGATGATAAGATTCTCGATACCGGCGCGGGTGGCCTGCAGGGCCTGCGTAGCGGCCATCTTCACGTCCCCTTCCATTTTGATCCGGTAGTCTTCGGCTTCCTTGCGGGCCTTTTCCATCACCTCTGCGGCTTCTTCCCTGGCTTTTTTTACTAGGGACTCTGCTTCTTCTCGGGCTTTGGCCAGAATGGCCTCGCCTTCTTCTTTTCCTTTTGAAAGACCCTCGTTGTAGAGCTTCTGGGTCAGTTCCTGGAGTTTGTCCATATGCGATTTATTATTCTTATAAGTATTCTTGCGTATTTTGCAAATATAGCAAAAATTCTTCCGACTTCCCACAGTTTTTCCTTATATTTGTCACAAATGGAGACTCGGTGAAAAAGGGAATAATCAGCTTTCTGCTCTTGTGTCAGACTTGCATCGGAGCTTTTGCCCAGGAAGGGTCCAAAACGGGCTGGGCCTTCACGCCCATGCCAAATCTGGCCTATTCCACCGACAACGGCGTGACACTGGGCGCTTACTCGGATTTTTTCTATTACGGCGACGGAAGTGTTTATCCTAATTTCCTGCACCATGCAGGCATCTCGGCGGCCTATGCCACCAAAGGCTCCTGGTATGTGCACGCTTATTTCGAGTCGCCCTCGCTGGTCAAGGGGCTTCGCATCAATGCCGTTGCAACCTATCGGGACGCCATGGTGAACAACTTCTATGGTTTTAACGGAATCGCATCTCCCTATGATGCCTCGATAGATTTGAACCCGCTCAACGGAACGGCGTGGTACACCAATCACCGCCGCTTTTTCCGTTTGTCCGCTTCCGTGCTGGGCGACATGGCCGGCCGTCTCAAATGGATGGGCGGAATCGTTTTCCGACACGTCCGGATGGGCGATTTCTCCCTGGAGAAGTACGATTCCGGAAAAAGCCTTTTTCTCACTTACCGGGACATTGGCCTCATCCGGGAAGATGAATTTGCCGGCGGCACATCGTTGGAGGCCAAGGCCGGCGTGGTCTATGATTCCCGGGATGTGGAACTA
>ONOH01000007.1 GCA_900319405.1 uncultured Bacteroidales bacterium
GAGGGAGTAGCATACCCATCTGTGCAAAAAGGGCCCCAAATGTGAGCCTGGGTAGGCGATCGCCTACTCATCCCAACAAAAACGCCCGTTTTTGCGAGGTTGCCTGTGCTGGAAACTCATAGATGCGCAGATTCTTTACTGCATTCAGAAAGACAGGCCGGGATTGTTTCCTCAACTTAGCAGCCGCAGTACAATCAAAGTGTTGCAGGGAGCCATCCCGAAAAGTCGTCGCCTCTTAGTGAATGGCTTGTCTGTCGCGCTTGCCCGCTCCGTAAGTAGAATTTTGGAGTTTTCATATATTCTTGCTAACTTTGCACGATTGTATAGTTTTTGAAAAGCTATGAAAACAAAGGTTTTTGGAGTTCTTGTTCTGCTGCTCGCGACTTTCTCCTGCGTGAAGGAAAATGAGCAGGAGATGCAGCCCGTGGATGGGGGAGAGGAGCGCTTCGCGGAGTTCGACCCCGTGGTCCGCTTCGGCCTGGACACCTACATGGGCGGGGCCGATGACAGCGAACCCCTCACCAAAACCACCTATGCGGGGGACGACAAGACCATCGTCCTGGACAACGTCCGCTACGAGCGCATCAACTGGAACTGGGACCCCTCTGCCGCGGGGCCGGAAAACAAGGTGGACACCGTCCGTATATGGTCAAAGGACGTCTTCACCAAGAACAATAAACTTTTTGCCGATTACAGTCCCTGGTACATTCCCGGCGTAACGAACGTTTCAGGCATCAAGGACAGCGCGGCCGATGCCAAGATCCTGAGCACGGACGAAAAGGATAACTTCTACTGGGAGATGTCCAAGGACCCGCGTTATTTCTTCTCCGTGTATCCTACGCCCACGGACAGGACATCTTTGAGCGTTACCGATCCGACCGGAACGCCTCTTGAAGTTACCGTTTCCGGCATCATTCCCCGCAACCAGAAGTATCTTAAAAAGAAAGTGGACGGGAATGTAGCCGGCTACGTGAAGGTACCGCTGCGCTTCAAGCCGCTCTTCTCTGCCGTCAAGCTCAAGGTTACGGCGGCCGATGCCGGCGCTCAGAACTATCGCCTGAAGAAGGTGGAGCTGCGGACAGACCTTTTCTACGATGACTTGCATCAGAGTGACCCAGAGCGAGTGAATCAGCCTAAGTATGGTACGCCCCTGAACGGCGATTTTACGGCCAAGTTCGGCACGGTGCCCAGCGGTGACGACAAGAAGCCCGAGTACACCGGCGACTTCACCGTCACGGATTATACCGGTAAGGACCCCGCAACCCGTGACACCACCAACAAGCGCCTCACCATCCGAATCGAGGAGACCGACCGCGTGTGGCTGGGTGACAAAGAGGTGAACGTCACTTTCCTGGCCCTTCCCATCCAGCAGGAAGTGATGACAATCGTTTATACCTTCGAGGTCAACGACGGCGACGGAAATCCCAAGACGGACGATGAAGGAAATATTATCGAAGTAACCCGTTATCTGGCCCTTCAGCAGAAGACCACAAAGACGGACAATACCGGAGAGCATAACGAGTTTCAAGAGCGGGGTTGGTTCCCTCTTCCCAAGGCCACCAAGCTTTATGTGAAATCCAACGTTCCGGAGATCCAGTATTATTTTGACGTGGTGATTCAGGGTGATCTTCCGCGCACGTGGAAGGCGGGAAGCACGAAGCCTTTACCCAAGACCGGCGAAACTTTCCTGGAAAAGGACTTTTTTGAGGCCAAGGATTTCTACGCGGTCATCAGTTACCGGGACTCTTCCGGTTTCAAGCAGCCGCTGCGCTGGAAGGTGACGGGATACAGGCCGGAAGGTGAGTCATCCTTCTACCCGACCAAACCAGCCAGCGTCTCCTGGCTGAACCTTCGCGGCGACGGCCCTTGGAAAAAGCACATTCCGTTCGATGTGGATGATTCCAAGCATCCGGGCTATCCTTATACGGACACCGGGTATAGCTTTGACCCTTGGGTCGTTGTCCAGGGACAGGGAACGAAGATGAAGGATCCTGTGGATAAGGATGGGAATACCGTTTCCGAGGATTCTGAGGATCTTGTAGGATACAGGAACTTCGATACCGGTTTTTACAATTTCTATGATGCCGGCGCCCCCGATAACGGAACCCGTTCCTGGGGCTGGGTGAATCACGGTTCCTATATCCACAGCACGCCCGACGGGGAGTTTGTTCATCACGAGAATGACGGGGTGGCATTCCTGAATTCCACTGGGTGGAAGGGCGAGAATGGCGAGGCCTACGCCTTCGACCTTTCCAGCCATGACATTTACGGGGTCCTGTATTCTGGCCTGAAGAACGGAGACCTGGGCACTACGGCCAACTGCTATGTGGTGTCGTCCCCCGGCTGGTACCGTTTCCCGGCGGTTTACGGCAATGCGATAAAGGGCGGAAACAAGAATGAGAAGGCATACAAAGGTTTAGGAACCGGGGATAATCACCTCATGGGCTGGTACAAGGACTATAAAGCGGCCGATATCAAAGAGCCCTGGATACCCTATCCCATTAAATCCGTGTCTGTTGTCTGGCAAGATGCCATCAGTTTTGTCAGTGAGCGTAACGATGCCGATACCCGTATGGACAGAAGGCCCTTCTGCGAGACGATTGACGGAAAGCAGTACATCTATTTCTACGTGGACGACATTGCTCAGGGAAATGCAGTGGTTGCTGCAAAGGATGGCGAGGGAAAAATTGTCTGGAGCTGGCACATCTGGGCGGTAACAGACCCGGTCAATTCACTCAAAACCGTTGAGCTCAAGAGTAATGAGACGGGGCTGGATCCCTATCAACCTCTCACGGATGATCGTCCAACCAGTCCAACTGCTGAACCGGGGTTTAATATTCTCCCAAGTCCGTATAACTTTACATCTTATCCGACTAACGACGAGACAAAGCGTCCTATGCAATGGCCGTTTACCAAAAAAAGCAGCGTCAAAAATGTTTTTTGGAAAGAGGCAGACCTTGGCCAGAACGGGAAAGAGCCCACGGAGGTGGGTGAACGCTACTGTGACGTTGAATTCACCCAGTACTTCAAGGGTAAGGTTGTCCGGAAAGTAGTGAGGCGCTTCCTTCAAAGCGGAGTAAAGGATACCCGTTCCGACACTCCCGGCTACCAGTGGGGCCGCAAGGATCCTATGCAGGAGGGTTTTGTGACAGTAAAACCTCTTCCGACAGACGTCACGAAAGAGCATGCCGATGCCACCATCCTTGAGCCTACATCTTTTTATTATGGAAGCAATGCCAACGTCCCTACCGGCAAGGTGTACGACAATTTGTGGAACAACAATATAGATGTGGCGCTTACAGACTCACGTTGCGACGACGAACGTAACCAATTCCCGGGCGGAAGCAAAGACCGTAATGTAGAGAAAACCATCTACGATCCTTCCCCTGCCGGCTACGTGGTGCCCAATATGTACGCTTTCTCGGCCTTTAATCCCTATGGCACCATTGTTCAAATAAGGTTTCCATCGGCCAAGGTTGACGAGATAGCCTACAAAGCCGATGAAACTTACAAAACTGACGGGACCGGATACATAGATTTCTACGCAGGCTATAACAAGGACGCAGACTACAAACGGAAAAAGGACAAGGACTATACTATCCGTATTTTCTTTACGGGCCGAATCAATGGCACTTCTTCTGCCGGTACGGTAGCTAATCGTGAAAACGTGTATTTATGGACATCCGAGCCTGCCTTTTACGGTGGTTACCATGGCAGGTCATTCTGCACCCAGAATAGTTTTGGGACTGCTAGTTGGGGCCTTAATCCTGTAACGGGTCTCAGTGGGGCAGAGCCTAAGGACCCTTCTAACCCGAGCGCTGGAAACGAACCCGGTATAAGAAGGGATGGGGCGTCTCAACCAAAATGGCAGCGTTCCCACTGCAACCGCGTCCGCCCCATGGTGGAGCAGCCGTAGCCCTGTCCTTCTTTTCGCTCCCGCCCCTACCACCAGTCTCCCTGCGCCCCGACTCTGTCATTCCGATCGCAGCGAAGAATCTCTGTAAATCCGTAAAACATTGAGTGCCAGCGCCTTATGGATAATCCTCTGCGCAAAAAGTGCAGAGGATTATCAGTAACACGATGATAATCAGCGTGTTACTGAATATAGGACAGAATGAGATTGGCCACTTGCTCTTCCGTGTGGCCGTCGGTGCTCAGGACGAGGTCGTAATTGCGGGCGTCGAAGCGGCTGACGCCGGCATGGCGCCGGATAAAGTTCTCACGAGCCTGGTCAATGGCCTCAATCAGGGAGATGGCAGACGCTTCGTCCAGTCCTTGCTTTCTCACGATTCGCCGGATTCGCTTGTCCTTGGATGCGGTAATGAACACGTTCAGCGTATTGGGATGGTCTTTGAAAACGAAGAATCCCGATCGTCCGGCAATCACGCACGACCCCATCTGGGCAAATTCCTGAAGAATTCCCACCTCGGCCTTATAGATGTGATCCGATGTGACTTCGACGGAGAACTCCTGGGTGAACTTGCCATCCAGTCCCAGCGCATTGGCCGATGGAGTCGGCGCAATCCGCTTGAGGAAGTCGTTCAGCCAGCTTTTCTTTTCTCCTTTCAGTTTCTCAATTTGGCTTTCAGTCAGGTTAAACTGCTTTTGAAGGGATTCCACCAGCTGCTTGTCGCAGTACCGGACATTCAGTTTTTCGGCCAGGATGCTACCCACCGTATGGCCACCGGAGCCGACTTCGCGGCTGATGGTAATGACAAAAGGCTCTTGCTTGTTCATAAAAACAAAAATTATCCTACAAATATAATCCTTTTTGCCCGATAAGCCTACTCCGGGAGAAGGCGGCGGAGGCGCTCCAGGCTGTGGCCCACCTGCTCGCGCGTGGCGGCATCGGCCTCGCTCAGGTACAGCGCTTCCACGTCGGGAAGGTAGGTGAGGTAGTGGGCGTCGGCAATGTACTGCGCGGCGGCGGCGCGCACCAGGGGCGAGTCGTCAAAGAGCAGGCCCTGCACCCAGCGTTTGGCGTCCCAGGAGGAGTGCTCCTTGAGCCATTGGAGCGCCTGCAGCTTCTCCGCTTCGCTACCGTAGAAGAAGGTCTGGAGGCAGGAGCTCTCCTTCTTCAAATCCTCGATGCTCATCAGGCATTCGCGATTCACCAGCGAGGCGTCCTGCAGGGCGGGATCCGTGGAAAAACGCTGCGGAAGCGCTTCCTCTCCCAGCACCCAACGCACCATCCGGGCAATCATCCACATCTTGCCGGGGGTGGCTTCGGGGTGGGCGATGGTGCAGAACACGCGCCCCTTGCCATAGTTGTTCCCCAGGAAGAAAGGCCGATTGTTGGTCATATTCGCCGGAGCGTCCCCTTCCTCGTGCACGTCGCTGAGCATGGTGGCGAACTCGGTGTAGCCACCCTCGGCCGGAATAAGGACCGGTCCTTCGTAGTACATACAGAAAAGGGTATCGGCCTGTGCGTACTCGGGGAAGAGGCGCTTGCCTTCCTCGGTGAGCCGGAACGCCGCATTGCCGTGGCCGCGATTATCGTGTTCCCGGTCGATGGCGCAGGCCCCGCTGATGCCGAGGCAGGTGTAGTCGGGGGTGTCGGAGAAGAGATAGGCCCCGGCGCAGATGCCCACGGCCCCGCCGCCGCGCGCGACGAACTCCTTGATGCGGCGCACGTTCTCTCCGCCCAGGTTCAGGTATTGCCGACTGCCGCCCCCGCCGGGGATCACAATCGCGTCCAGCGAGTCCAGCACCCCGCGGGCGATGTCTCCCGTGGTGATGGTCCTCACGTTCAGGTCTCCGTCCAGGCGGCAGGCCGCCACGGCTTCCCAAATGCACGTCTGTGCACCGCCATACCCGTCAAAAACCCCCACTTTGCGAAGGGGCTGCTCCTGCCGGGCGCAGGAGGCGCTCACCAGCGCAAGCGCCGTCCAAAAGATGATGCTGCTTTTCATAGCTGCAAGATAGCCATTCTCCGCTGCTTTTGCAAGAGCTACGGCCCTTCCGGGAAAAATAGATTGATATTCTGCCGAAAAATTCGTAAATTTGCGTCGCAAAAACAGACTTAAACTTTTTAATCCCATATTTTATGCAAATCGTATCTGTTTTCGGTAGGGAAATCCTGGACTCCCGCGGAAATCCTACCATCGAAGTTGAAGTTACCCTTGATTCCGGTTTTGTCGGTGTGGCCGCCGTTCCTTCCGGCGCCTCCACCGGAGAGAACGAGGCCCTCGAGCTGCGCGACGGCGACAAGAAGCGCTACGGCGGCAAGGGCGTTCTCAAGGCCGTTGACAATGTGAACAAAGTCATCGCCCCCGAAATCATCGGCATGGATGCCACCCAGCAGCGCGCCATCGACAAGGCTATGATTGAACTGGACGGCACCCCCACCAAGAGCAAGCTGGGCGCCAACGCCATCCTGGGCGTGAGCCTCGCCGTGGCCAAGGCCGCTGCCGCCGAGCTCCAGATCCCCCTGTACCGCTACATCGGCGGAACCAACGCCTACGTGCTGCCCGTTCCCATGATGAACATCATCAACGGCGGCGCCCACTCCGACGCCCCCATCGCCTTCCAGGAGTTCATGATCCGTCCCGTCGGTGCCAAGAATGAGGCCGAGGCCGTCCGTATGGGTGCCGAGGTCTTCCACGCCCTCCAGAAGGTGCTCAAAGGCCGTGGCCTTAGCACCGCCGTGGGTGACGAAGGCGGCTTCGCTCCTGCCCTGAAGGGCATCAACGACGCCCTCGACTGCATCATCGCCGCCATCGAGAATGCCGGCTACGTGCCCGGAAAGGACATCACCATCGCTATGGACTGCGCCGCTTCCGAGTTCTGCTTCAAGGAGGACGGCAAGTTCTACTACGACTACAAGCAGCTCAAGGACGGCAAGAAGAAAGACCCTCGCGGCCGCAAGCTCACCTCCGACCAGCAGATCAACTACCTCAAGCAGCTCATCACCAAGTACCCCATCGACTCCATCGAGGACGGCCTGGCCGAAGACGACTGGGAGGGCTGGGTGAAGCTCACCAAGGCCATCGGCGACAAGTGCCAGCTGGTAGGTGACGACCTCTTCGTAACCAACGTCAAGTACCTCCAGAAGGGTATTGAAATGGGTGCCGGCAACAGCATCCTCATCAAGGTGAACCAGATCGGCTCCCTGACTGAGACCCTCGACGCCATCGAGATGGCCCACCGTCACGGCTATACCACCGTCACCAGCCACCGCAGCGGCGAAACCGAGGATACCACCATCGCCGACATCGCCGTCGCCACCAACAGCGGCCAGATCAAGACCGGTTCCCTCTCCCGCACCGACCGCATCGCCAAATACAACCGCCTGATGCGCATCGAGATCGAACTGGCCGATGAGGCCCGCTACGGCTACACCAAGCTCCGCTAATAACGCGACGCATAATGCGCTGAAAATCAGCGTGCTACAGAAAATCCTCTGCGCTTTTTGCGCAGAGGATTTTCTGTAAACGATTGGCCAGCAATCGTTTACAGAATTACAGCCGATCCTGTCTCAGATCTTCCACGTACCGGGCGATGCGCTGCAGTTGCCGGGGGATGGGTATGCTCTGGGGGCAGTGGGAGAGGCACTCGCCGCAGCCGATGCAGTGATCGGCCTGGCGGACGGTGGCCACGGCCCTGTCGTAGCTCACCAGATAGGCCTTCTTGAGCCGGGCATAGTCTTTCTGCTTGCTGCTCTGGGCATAGGTGCCTTCGGTGATGGCCCGGTTGTAGTGCTGGAAGGTACCGGGGATGTCGATGCCCCAGGGGCAGGGCATGCAGTACTTGCAGTCGGTGCAGTTCACCAGGGGATATTCCATCATCTGGGTGGCCATCTGCTCCAGGAACTCCAGTTCCTCTTCGTTGAGGGGCTTGAAGTGGCCGAAGGTCTTGATGTTGTCCAGCAGCGGGTCCATCGAGGTCATTCCCGACAGGATGCACAGGACGCGGGGATAGGTGCCGCAGAAGCGGAAGGCCCAGGAGGCGATGCTCCGCTCGGGTTCCCGCTGCTTCATCTGGCGGGCGATGCCCTCCGGCACGTTGGCCAGCCGGCCGCCCAGCAGGGGTTCCATGATCACGATGGGGATTTCCCGCTTGTCCAGCTGTTCGTAGAGGTAATCGGCATTGACGTTCCGGACGCCGTCGGCGTGGGTCCAGTCCACGTAGTTCATCTCGATCTGGCAGAAGTCCCAGAGCATTTCCCCGCTGTCGTACATTTCCATGAAGGTGTCGAACTCGTGCTGCGCGCCGTGGAACGAAAAGCCCAGGTTGCGGATGCGCCCGGCCTCTTTTTCCTTGAGCAGGAAGTCGACCATCCCGTTTTGCACGTAGCGCTGGTTGAAAGCGTCCTTTCCGCCCCGGCCGATGGCGTGAAGAAGATAGTAGTCGAAGTAGTCGGTCCTGAGCTGTTCGAACGAGTCGTGGTACATTTTGATGGAGGCCTCGGGAGACTGGTCGCCGAAGTTGGACAGCTTGGTGGCAATGAAATAGTTCTCCCTCGGATGCCGGCTCAGGGCGATGCCCGCCGCCTTTTCGCTCTGGCCCATCAGATAGGCCGGGGAGGTGTCGAAGTAATTCACCCCGTGCGCGATGGCGTAGTCCACCATCTCGTTCACGGCCTCCTGGTCAATCACGCGCTTGCCGTCCTGCTCGATCATCGGCCAGCGCATGCAGCCGAAGCCCAGGGCCGATATCCGGTCCCCGTTCCGCGGATTCTCCCGCATCAGCATCTGTTCCGGCCCTTCTTCCGTCCGGGGGGCCGATGTCTTGGGGGCGCAGGCCGCGGCCACCGCCGCCGCACCGCTTATCTTAATGAAATCTCGTCTATCCATATGCTTGTCAATTTTGATCCTTCGTCATTTCATTCCTCAGGATGAGCATTGTCATTCTGAACGAAGTGAAGAATCGTTAGATGTGCTGTATTCTGCCATTCACCGTTATGGCGCTGATGGGGCGGGATGGGCAGAGGAACTCACAGGCCCCGCAGCCGGTGCAGATTTCCTCGGCCACTGTCGGAATCTGCATTCCGTCCTTTTCCACCATCCGGATGGCTCCGGAGGGACACGCCTGCGCGCACTTGCCGCACTGGGCCTTGCCGGTGGCGCTCACGCACAGTTCCAGGTTCACCCGGGAGGTTCCCACGCGGTACTGCGTCTTTTCCTCGCGCGTAACCTTGCCGATGGCTCCCGCCGGGCAAAGCTCGCTGCAGCGCGTGCATTCCGGCCGGCACCAGCCTTTCTCGAAGCTCATTTCCGGCTGCATCAGGTGCTCCAGGCTGCCGGAAGGCCGCAGCACGTTGTTGGGGCACTCGGCCACGCACAGCTGGCAGGCCGTGCAGCGGCGGTAGAAGTCCTTCACGCTCCTGGAGCCGGGAGGGGTCAGGGGCACTTCGCGCGAGGGGGCCTGCTTGGGCAGGACATCGGCAAAACCGCCGTCCACCTTCTTGGCGGCCTCCTGGGCCCGGGCCTCGACGCCCTTGAGCGCAGCGGCACCCGCGACGGTCACCATTCCGGCCATCATCGCCCGGCGTCCACTGTCATTCCGGGCGGTCTTGCCCGCTCCCCAAGCAAAGCGATAATTCAAGGCATCAAACTTGCAAGCGCCGATGCAGTTGAAACAGTCCACGCAGCGGGAATGGTCGATAAACTCCGTATCCTTGCCGATGGCAATGCACTGGGCCTTGCAATGCTGCTCGCAGGCCTTGCAGTGCTTGCACTTGTCGTGGTCTATCAGGGGACGGAACATCGCGAAGCGGGAAAGGAAACCCAGCGTGGTGCCCACCGGGCAGATGGTGTTGCACCAGGTGCGGCCGCCCTTGAAGGACAGGGCCACGACGACCACCAGCGTAGCCACGGCCACGATGAAGGTGGGGACGCTGCGAAGCCAGACCTCCTTCTGGTAGAAGGCATAGCTGCCCCAGCGCTCCGAAAGGCCGGCCAGAAGGTTGTTTCCCCACAGCCACACGGGCTGCAGGAGGTTCTGCACCATTCGGCCGTAGGCGCTGTAGGGGGCCAGTAGGGCCACGGCCGCCTGGACGCCCAGGATGAGCAGCACCACAAAGAGCACCCATACGCCGTAACGGAGCCACTTGAGCTCTTTGGTAAACCTGTAAGGGTTCTTGCTCCGGTGGGTTCCCAGCCAGGAAACACCGTCCTGGAATACGCCCAGCGGGCAGATGACGGAACAGTATACGCGGCCGCACACCAGCGTAAGCAGCACCAGGGCAACGATTACGCCCACATTCAGGGCAAGCACGGCCGGCAGAAACTGCACTTTGGCCATCCAGCCCAGGTATCCGTGCAGGGCGCCCGTGAAATCCAGGAACAGGAGTGTAATCCCTATCCAGAACAACCAGGCCAAGAAAACTCTGATTTTCTTTAACATAATCCTTTTATAATTGTTGTACACAAACATACGAAAAAATTTCTTATATTTGCAATCCAATAAAACGAAAAACTATGTTACCCAAAGCCAAGGAAATCGTAGACGCAATGTCCGTCAAGATGCAGGACGCCGTAGAGTACCTGGAAGAAGACCTCAAGAACTACCGTGTGGGCAAGGCTTCCCCGGCCATCCTGAATCCCGTGATGGTGGACTATTACGGCACCGCCACACCGCTGAACCAGGTGGCCTCCGTCACTACGCCGGATGCCAAGACCATCGCCATCCAGCCTTGGGAGCGTTCCATGATTGCCAAGATTGAAAAAGCCATCCTGGATGCCAACGTAGGGCTCACCCCGTCCAACAACGGAGACATCATCCGCTGTATGGTTCCCGCCCTCACCGAAGAGCGTCGCAAAGAGCTCATCAAGAAGGCCAAAGCCCAGGGTGAAACTACCAAGGTCACCATCCGCAATGCCCGCAGGGACGGCATAGACCTCCTCAAGAAAGCCCAGAAGGAAGAAGGTCTCTCCGAAGACGGGGAGAAGGAAGGCGAGGGAGAACTCCAGAAAGTCACCGACAAGTGGGTGAAGAAAGTGGACGAAATCATCGCCGCCAAGGAAAAAGACATCCTCACCGTGTAATGGCCACACGTGTAGCGATTCAAGGATACAAG
This sequence comes from uncultured Bacteroidales bacterium, assembly GCA_900319405.1. GTDB lineage: Bacteria > Bacteroidota > Bacteroidia > Bacteroidales > UBA932 > Cryptobacteroides. Next base: position 11,021 of record ONOH01000007.1, read on the forward strand.
GGCTGCTTTCACGAACAGGCAGCCCGTCTTTTTTATTCTTCCCCCGCCGGTCATCCCGAGCGCGGCGAAGAATCCCTCTCCATCGTCGAATGCGACAGCTTCGAGCAGCTCTATGAGGCCCTGGACGAAGGTCGGGCCGATGCTGCCGTAATGGCCATCGAAAACACGGTCTCCGGCGGCCTGTTGCACAACTTCGAGCTCCTGAGGCTGAAGAGACGAAGGGTGAAAGGGGAGGTGTACATCCGCATCGGCCAGAATCTGATGGCCCTGCCGGGGCAGACCCTGGAGGATATCCGCGAGGTCCGCACGCATTATATGGCCATCAATCAGACCCGCCCGTGGTTCGAGAAGAACGCCCCGTGGATTCGCTTGACCGAGAGCGACGATACGGCCAAAAGCGCCGCCCAGCTGGCCAGGACCGGAGAGAAGGGGGTGGGTGCCGTGGCATCGGCCCTGGCAGCGCAACTTTACGGGCTGGAAATCCTGGCCCCGGACATCGAGACGCACAAGCAGAATTTCACCCGCTTCCTCATCCTGGACGAGCGCCTCCGCCCCGACGGACCCGACAAGGCGCTCCTGTGCTTCACCCTGCCGCACAAGCCCGGCTCCTTGGCGCAGATCCTCACCATCCTTTCGTTCTACGAAATGAACCTCACCCGCATCCAGTCGCTGCCCATCCCCGGCCGCGAATGGCAGTATTTCTTCTATATCGACATCAAATTTACAGACTATACGCGGTACACCCAGGCGCTTCAGGCCATCCGTCCCCTCCTGGAAGATCTGGAGGTCCTGGGAGAATACAAAGCCGCCCTTTAGACAACGGAACTTAACAAAATGATCATTCCCCCAGCCCGCAGAACCTCATCTGTGAAAGAATACTATTTCTCCCTCAAGAACAGGGAAATCGCCGCGCTCAATGCCGACAGGGCCGCCCGTGGCCTGGACCCGGTCATCAACCTGGGGGTCGGGTCGCCGGACGGAGCCCCTCCGGACGAGGCCGTGGAGGCCCTCTGCCGCTGCGCCCGCAACCCCCGCAACCACGGCTACCAGGCTTACACCGGCCTTCCGGAGCTTCGCGAAGCCATGGCCGACTGGTACCGCACGTGGTACGGCGTGACCCTGGACCCCTCCTCCGAGATTCAGCCCCTGATGGGCTCCAAAGAGGGCATCCTTCTGCTGTCGCTGGCCTTCCTGAACCCCGGCGACGGGGTGCTGGTGCCCAATCCCGGCTATCCCACCTACACATCGGCCGCCCGCCTGTGCGAGGCCCGGATTGTCCCTTACGACCTGGTGGAGGCCGACGGCTGGTACCCCGACTTCGAGGCCCTCGAGAAGCTGGACCTCGCGGGCGTAAAGATTATGTGGACCAATTATCCCAACATGCCCACGGGAGCCCCTGCCCGGGAGGATATCTTCGAAAAGCTGGTTGACTTTGCCCGCCGCCACGGCATTCTCCTTGTCAATGACAACCCTTACAGCTTCATCCTCAACGAGCCCCGCTCCCTCCTGTCCGTCCCCGGTGCCCGCGAGTTCTGCCTGGAGATGAACTCCCTGTCCAAGAGCCACAACATGGCCGGCTGGCGCATGGGAATGATGGTGGGTGCGGCCGATGTCATCCGGGAGCTCCTAAAGGTAAAGACCCAGATGGACTCCGGAATGTTCCGGGGCATCCAGGAGGCGGCCGTTGAGGCGCTCCGGGCCCCGTCGGCCTGGTACGAGTCACTTGGTGCTGAGTACCGTCGCCGCCAGGGGGTGGCCCGCCGCATCATGGACAGCCTGGGCTGTACCTACGACCCCGCTGCCGGCGGCCTTTACGTCTGGGGCCGGGTTCCGTGTGCAAAAACGGCCCCTGGTGCACACGGAGCTGCGAAAAAAGACTTTCCGTGTGCAAAAACGGCCCCTGGTGCACACGGAGCTGCGGAAAAAGACCTTCCGTGTGCAAAAACGGCCCCTGGTGCACACGGAGTTGCCGTCCCCGGAGGGTCGCCCGCCGAGGCGTGGAGTGACCGCATCCTTTACGGGGCGGGCGTGTTCCTCACTCCGGGCTTCATCTTCGGCAGCGGCGGCGAGAATCATCTCCGCATCTCCCTCTGCGCAGACGTGCCTACCCTGGAACGGGCCCTGGAAAAAATAGCGTTTTTCATAAACGCTGGAGAGTCAGATGTTTAGCGAAAGTCCCCTATGTAAAAACGCAGGGGTAATGTGTAAAGAATCGGTAATGAGTGAATTAACGAAAACGGTAGGAGTGATCGGCCTGGGGCTTATCGGCGGGTCCATGGCCATCGACCTCAAGCGCCGCGGCTACGCGCAGACGGTGCTGGGCGTGGAGCAGGATTCCGTTGCGGCCGAGGCGGCCCGGACCATCGGCCTGGTGGACGAGACGGTCTCCTATGAAGACTGCATCCGCAGGGCCGATATCGTAGTGGTGGCTGTCCCGGTGAGCTCTGCCGTGAATCTGCTCCCTGACATCCTGGACCGCTTTACCGACGGGCAGATCGTCATCGACGTGTGCTCCACCAAGGGCCGGATCTGTCACGCGACGCAGTATCATCCCCGGCGGGGACAGTATGTGAGCACGCACCCGATGGCGGGAACGGAGTATTCCGGCCCCTGGGCGGCACAGCCGGGCCTTTTCGACGGGCGCGCCTGCATCTTTGCCGACAGCGAAAAGAGCAGCCCCCGGGCCTTGAAGGCCGTCGAGGAGCTGTATGATGTCCTCCACATGCGCCCCATCTATATGAACGCCGACCAGCACGACGTTCACACCGCCTACGTCTCCCACATCTCCCATATCACGTCCTTCGCCCTGGCTCTCACCGTCCTGGACAAGGAGAAGGACGAAAAGCATATCTTCGACCTGGCCTCCGGCGGCTTCTCCTCCACGGTGCGCCTGGCCAAGTCCAGTGCCGACATGTGGGTTCCCATCCTCTCCCAGAACCACGACAATGTCCTCCGCGTGATGGATACCTACATCGGCAAGATGCAGGCCTTCCGCGATGCTGTGGCGGGCTATGACGAGGAAAAAATCCGGGAGCTCATCCGGGAGGCCAATAAGATCAAGAAGATTCTCCGCTGACAATCAGAATGACAGAATATGACACACGAACTTGACATCATACCCGGGACCGAGTGGGGTTTTTTCACCCTTCCGCGCCCCATGTGCATTGCAGGCCCGTGCAGTGCCGAGACCGAGGAGCAGGTGATGGAAACCGCCCGCGGTCTCAGTGAATTCGGGATTCACGTTTTCCGCGCCGGCATCTGGAAGCCGCGCACCCATCCGGGCTCTTTCGAGGGGGTGGGTGTGACCGGCCTCAAGTGGCTCAACAAGGTAAAGGAAACCTACGGAATGAAGGTGTGCACGGAAGTGGCCACCGAAAAACACGTGCGGGAGTGCATCAATTACGGGGTGGACATCATCTGGATAGGCGCCCGCACCAGCACCAACCCCTTCCTGATGCAGGAGATTGCCGACGCCCTTTCCGGCACCGACATCCCCGTCCTGGTGAAAAACCCCGTGAACCCGGACCTGGACCTGTGGGTGGGCGCCCTGGAGCGCCTGAACCGGGCCGGCATCCGCAAGCTGGGCGTGGTGCACCGGGGTTTTTCCACATCGGCCAGTATCCCGTACCGCAACGACCCCGGCTGGAAGATTGCCATCGAACTGCGCACCCGCTATCCGCAGATGGCGTTTTTTGCCGACCCGTCCCATATGGCGGGAGACCGCCGTTACCTGCAGGAGCTTTCCCAGCGTGCGATGGACCTGGGCCTGGACGGGCTGATGGTGGAAAGCCACTGCAACCCCTCCTGCGCCTGGAGCGATGCCCGGCAACAGCTCACCCCGCAGGATTTGAGGACCCTTCTGGAGCGCCTCGTCATCCGCGAAAACAGTTCCGAGGACAAAAACTACAGAGATGGGATTGACACCCTTCGCGCCCGCATCGATGTCATCGACGAGCAGCTGCTGACCCTCCTTCAGGAACGGATGGAAGTGAGCCGCAGCATCGGCCGTTACAAAAAAGAGCACAACGTGGCCATTCTTCAGGCGGTCCGATGGGAGCAAATCCTGTCCGATATGGTAAAGCGCGCCGACGCAATGGACATCTCCAGGGAGGCCGTCCTGGCCATCATGACCGCCATTCACGACGAATCCGTGAGGGTTCAGAACAAGATTTTGGAACAATTATGACACTTGCATGGGAACTGACCATCCGTTTGGTGGGTGCCGGGCTGCTGGGAGCGGTGATCGGCATTGAAAGAGAATTACGGGCCAAGGGTGCCGGCATCCGCACCCACGTGCTGGTTGCGCTGGGCGCATCCCTGTTTATGCTGATTTCCCAGTTCGGCTTCCCGGAGGCGGAGCGCTTCGATGCGGCCCGCATTGCGGCGGGCGTGGTGGGCGGCCTGGGTTTCCTGGGCGGCGGCCTCATCATGAAAACCAAGAGCCACATCAGCGGCCTCACCACGGCGGCCGGCCTGTGGGTGACGGGTGCCATCGGCCTGGCGATGGGAAGCGGGATGTATGAACTGTCCATCCTCTGTGCCGTGCTGATGATTGTCTGCATGGAGGTCATCAGCCTTTATACGGTAAAGGTGGGGCATCAGGAGGTGTCCATCGTCCTGGCATCGGCCGATGAAAAAGCCCTTCACGATGCCATCGACGGCTTTGGAAAACAGGTGCACCGGATCAATTTCAGCAAACACGAAGGCAAGTACCAGGCCGAGATTTTCCTGGTTACGCCCAAGCGGCTGGGCGGACTGGATCTTTTCAACCGGCTCACGACCCTGGAAGGCGTGGAGTTAATCAGTATGGAATAAAATGGAAAGACAAATCAGCACTATCGGAGTTCTTACCTCGGGCGGAGACGCACCGGGTATGAATGCGGCCATCCGGGCTGTCACACGCTCGGCCCGCTTCCACAATATGAATGTAATCGGCGTAATGAGGGGCTATCAGGGCCTTATCGACAAGGAGTTCGTGAAATTCACCTCCTCGTCGGTGTCCAACACCATCCAGCGCGGCGGCACCATCCTGAAGACCGCCCGCTGCCAGGCATTCCTCACCGCGGAGGGCCGGAAAAAGGCCTATGACAATATGCTGGAGGCCGGGATCGACGCGCTGGTGGTCATCGGCGGCAACGGTTCCCTCACCGGCGCCCAGCTCTTTGCACGGGAGTACGACATCCCCGTCATCGGCCTTCCCGGCACCATCGACAACGACCTGTACGGCACGGATTCCACCATCGGCTACGACAGCGCGCTCAACACCATCGTGGAGTGCGTGGACAAAATCCGCGACACCGCCAACAGCCACGACCGCGTATTTTTCGTGGAGGTGATGGGGCGGGATGCCGGCTTCCTCGCGCAGAACAGCGCCATCGCTTCCGGGGCCGAGGCCGCCATCATCCCCGAAGGCAAGACAGATGTTGACCAGCTGGCCGAATTCATCGAACGGGGCAAGCGTAAGAGCAAGAACAGCGCCATCGTGCTGGTGAGCGAATCGCAGAAGGACGGCAAGGGCGGCGCCCTGTATTATGCCGACCGTGTCAAGAATGAGTATCCCCAGCTGGGCTCCCACGTCACCATCCTGGGTCACCTGCAGCGCGGCGGAACCCCCAGCGCCTACGACCGTATCCTGGCCTCGCGGATGGGCTATGCCGCCATCGAAGCCCTCCTGGAAGGGCAGCGCAACGTGATGATCGGCATCAAGAACGACGAGATTGTGTACGTCCCCATCTCCAAGGCCGTCAAGATGGACAAACCCATCAACCAGGAACTCATCGCCGTCCTGAACGTGCTGTCGATGTAGCGGCCTGTCGGGGAGGCGATATCAGTAAACGACTGACACTCAGTCGTTTACTAATAATCCTCTGCGCAAAAAGTGCAGAGGATTATCCATAAAATATTGACACTCAATATTTTATGGATTTCTATTGGGTAACGGCCAAAATCTCCTGGGTAAAGGCCTCCTCCTCTTCCGGGGTGAGGAAGGCGGCTTCGATGGGAATGTAGAAAAGGCGCTGGCGGATGGCTTCGGGCACGTTTTGGCAGTCCCTCAGCCGCTGGGCGTCTTTTTCTGTGGTCATCAGGCAGGCTGTGGCTGATTTCCTGACGGCCGAGGCCAGTTCCCGGATGTCTCCCCGGGTGTAGCGATGATGGTCCGGCAGGCTGATGCATCGGCCCACTTTATAGCTGTCCGAGAGGTAGTTGCGAAGCAGGGTGTTGTGGGCGATGCCGGTAACGAGGATGCACTTCTTGGAATACACGTAATGCGGATCCGCGTCCGGGAATACCGGAACGGGGGCGGTGTAGCGAAGGGTTGTGAAATGCAGCGGATGCTCCGGGGAAAGGCGCAGTCGGCGGCGCCACTTCTCCCGCTCCTCGTCGTCCAGGTAGGCGGGGCATTTGGTTACCACCACGATGTCGGCCTTTTTCAGGCGGGAGGGGAGGTCCCTCAACCGTCCCCAGGGCAGGAGCCGGTCTTTGTACACGGGGTGGTTGTAATCCACCAGCACGATGCTCAGGCTGGGCTGCAGGCGGCGGTACTGGAAGGCGTCGTCCAGAACGATGACCCCCGCCTCCCGGAGCTGCTCGCACCCGCGTACGCGGTCTTTGTCCACGGCTACGGCGATGTCAGGAAACTTGCGGGCCATCTGCACGGGCTCGTCCCCGTACAGGTAGGCCGATCCGTCGTGGGGAACCCTCTGGAAGCCTTTCAGCTTGCGTTTGTAACCCCGCGACAGCACGGCGGGCTGTTTCCAGTTGGCCGTCAGGAGACGCAGAAGAAGTTCCACGTGGGGCGTTTTCCCCGTTCCGCCGACGGTCACGTTGCCCACGCAGATGCTAGGGACCGGGGCGGATAAACTCTTTTTCCATCCTTTGTCGTACAGGAAATGCCTTATTCTTAGAACGAGTCCGTAAATCATATCATACAAAGGTAGCCATTCCTATGATGATTTCATAGAGTACTTTTACTCTTTTAGGCAAATCGGGATATTTTCTTGTTCCGTTCCATAGGTTGTAGTCTTCTATAAAGGAGGTCGATGTATGAGGCCTTGAGTTCATCTGACAGGAAAGAATCCCGTATTTCCTCTTCAAACTTAGGGAGAAGGCCTAGATACTTCTTCTTGATCCGGTCGAAGACAATCTCAGGAACGCTACAGGTCTTGAATGCGGCAATGAAGTCTGAGTCTTTGATGTGCTTCTTTTTTCCATTAAGGTTCAGGGCCAATTCTTCGTCATCGGCGGGATTGCTTATGGCAGCGCTCAACAGATCGTATGCAGGAGCAAGAACAGGTTCGCCGGCTGGAGAATACAGAGAGAAGTTCTTCAGGTGCATATCGTTATTCCCGGTAAGCCAGGAGAAAAACACCAACTCCAGGAAATCCACCATATCCAATTGAGGGAAGGCGGAGTATTTCCGGAGGGCTTTCCCAATCTGCTCGTATGAGCTCCGGTACTTATGCTCTGTCTGCCGCTCTGTAAGCTGGCACATATCCTCCATCGCAATCTTCTCCCCGTTTTTCGTCCGGTCAATTCGCTTGGTCAGGTAGCCGATGCTGCCATCCTTCATCCGGATAAGCGTATGGGGAACGATCTTCAGCTTGGCGATTTCGGCCAGATGCATGGTAAGATCTTCATTCTCGGGCAACATCGCGAAGCGCTCAGTCTGAGGTTTGAAGATATAACCGCCCCAGAGTCCCACAATGGTAAGTTTCTGGCAATCCTTATGCTTGTCGAGATTCAGGGACAGTTTTGGCTGGACGCCTGTCAACGTGGTTTGTGACTTGATGACTTGGGCTGCCAGGTCGTCCATCTCTTCGCGGGTGTAATCCAAAACGGGGGCTGTCGCCGTTCCAAAAAACTTCCGGCAACAGGACTTATGGAAATCAAGCTCTCTCGGGCCGAGTTCCTTATAGCAGAATAAACACTTACTCATCACCATCCTCCTTTATCGGAATAACACCGACCGCGCCGATGCAGTCCTTACAGCATAGAAGCAGAAGGGAGAACCTGTCCAGTTCACTGATATCCGTGTTACGCAGGGCCACATCCAAAAGCCAACCCTCCGGAATCAGTCCGTCGAAGAACGGAAAAAGAATCGGAGACTTGTAGGGCTTTTCCGTCAAAGGAAGGGTAAGGCTGACGGGTTTGGCTTCGGCATCGGAAAGATATGCTGCATCATAGAGGAATTCATAGCCTTCGTCTGTCTCTTTCAAGATCCCGGCCGGTTTCCCTTTGTATTCAATCAATGCTGTTTTCATTTCACCTTCTTTTGAGGAACCAGTTCGTATCCGAATAGATCAAATACCTGGGCAACTTTGTCCATCCGCACCGTGGCTTTGCCCTGCTCCAATTCGCGCACGAAGTTCAGGCCGACACCGGACTTCATCGCCAGATCCACCTGCGTAAGACCATGCTCCTTCCGCAAGGCTTTTAATGTTGAAGATATGGCGTTATTACTCATAATTACATTCGCTTGGATGCAAATATAAGAAATAAAAACAAAACTACATCATAACGAATGTAAATAATGCGCAGAAAAATCGATTACATCCGAAAGGGTATAACTCCAGGACATCCATAGTATTCTACATGTTGTGGAGATTCCATAGGAAAATACCTGCGGCTTCGGGGGCCGCAGGTATGGCTGTTGTTTCAGATGCCGCTGTCACTTCGGACGGCACACCCTGTCGCTCTGAACATAGCCTGTCGCTCCGGGCATACTATGTCACTCTGAGCGAAGCGAAGGAGGCTATTCCGCAGTCTGAACAGGACGAACCGACTGGCCGTAGTAGCGGATGTCGTTGTCCCAATCCGCAATGACCGAATTGAAGATCAGTCCGTAGGCGTTGCCCGGGTAATCCGTATCGAGGAGGGAGGAAGACCAGTAGTAGCCGTTGGGACCGGTATAGTAGAGGTAGGCATCGAACCGGTAACCCGCGGCGGGGAGGAAGATGCAGTTGCCCTCGACGCCGGACTTGCGGCTGATGACCAGGCGACCGTTCGTGCCGCTGCCATTGAAGTTCTTCACCCAGGCCCAGGTGAAATCCTCCGCCTTGAGCAATGCCTGCCACTCTTCGATGGTGGGCATGCGCCAGGGAGTGCCCAAGTTCTTCGTGGCGGCATCGTCGGCAGGCACTAGCGTCGTGAGCGCATCGGTAAATCCCTCGTTGCCGTAGGATTCCTTATCACAGTACTTGGTCAACTTATTGCCGGCACCGTTGGCCAAGCTGTAATTCGACCAATTGTAACCGGTCTTGCCGGTCTTCCAGTGCGCATCGGCAATCGGGCTCTCCTGCGAATAACCATCCCGATAATACGGCTCCGTCTCGCCCCAGGCAAAGTAATCGCCGTACTCGTGCGGGGCCGAAGCGCCGACGTTCCTGGTGGCCCACTTCAGGCCGTCCCCCATCGGGACATAATCGGCGTTGTCGCTCTGCACCGTCATCTGCACGGTGGAACGATAGAATTTGCCGGCCTCGATGCTCTTGGTAATGGCCTTGGAGGAACGATAACTGCTGGTCCCTGCGTCGCCGGGGACGGAGAAAATCAGCGTCCCGTCGCCGACGGCGGGAAGGGCGAGGTAGAATATGCTCAGGTCCCCTGTGGGCGTAGCGACGAAGGCTTCCGTGCCGATCGTCACGGCCAGCGAGTTCGCGAAGATGGGGGTTTCGTCCGAGTCCCGGAGCGAGAACTTGACGATGGCGTACTTCGGGGCGAGCGGGGTGCTCAGAACCAGGCCAGCCTCGGGCGTGACCGGGCTGATGGTGCCCGTGGTGACGCGCACGTCCAGGTCAGCGCTGAGCGTACCCGGCTGGTTGCCGATGAGATCGGCGTTGCTTTTTACACCGGTTGCATCACCTTTGGCAGCTGTGGCCGGATAGATGACCGTGCAGGCGGTGCCTTCCGTCGTGGAGCCATCCACCGTGAACTCGATCGTGGCAGCGCCGGAAGCGTCCACTTCCGTGACGGTGGCGGTGGCAATCTTTCTCTCTCCGCCGACCATGTAGAGGATGGCGAGCTTTTCATTGACGGCCCATTCGGCCTTGAGCTTCCCGTCGCCGTCGTCGGTAAGCGCCTTGGTGGCGGCGCCTTTCGGGGCGAGCGTGGCGGTGAGGGTAATCATACCGTCGTTCTGCTCGACGGGCTGGATGTCCTGTTTGTTGCAGGCGGCCAGCGTCAGGGCCAGCACTGCGAGGGTGAAAATCTTTTTCATGCTGTGTTTACTCCTGTCTTTAGATGATCTACAATACGCCTCCGTCTTCATAATCCGAAAGGCCGCTGAGTGCAATTACGCCCTCGAGTTTGAGTTCAATGACCTCGCATGCTGGGGCAAGGTAGATGATGGTTTTTTTGTTTTCAGGTTTCATAAAAAAATGGGTTAAATGATACATCCGTTTATTATTTGGTCATAGGGCTGCATTGGTATCCTTCCTATGGCTTCGCTCGAAAAGACAGCGGTGGCACACAACGCGCAATTCCTCTGACCGCGGAAGCGGACAGAGAAAAAATGTTGTTGTAAGTGGCTATTTTACAATTAGTTGCCCCCCCCCTCGAAAGAAGCGGGAGGTGCGTCATGTCAGGGAGTCTGAAGGCTTGCAGTGGCATGGCAAACGCAAATATAAACTATTTTTTTTGTTTTCAAAACACTCCTGTCTTGAGCCTTGCTCTTTTGGCTTAAGGTCTTGTCTGGAAAAGTTTGCCTATCTTTGCACACGAAATGAAAATCGGAAACATAGATTTGGGCGAGCGTCCGGTTACCCTGGCGCCGATGGAAGACGTCACCGACGCCTCTTTCCGCATCCTGTGCCGGGAGGCGGGCGCCGCGATGGTCACCACGGAGTTCGTGAGCTCCGACGGCCTGGTGCGCGACGTGGGAAAGACCATCGCCAAGATGCGTACCCTGGAGGAGGAAGCGCCGGTGGCCGTGCAAATCTACGGCAGTTTCCCGGAGGCGATGGTGGACGCGGCAAAAATGGCTGCAAACGCCCGGGAACTCGCCGGAGGCCACGGGGCCGATATCGTGGACATCAACTTCGGCTGCCCGGTCTCCAAAATCGCCGGCCGGGGAGCGGGCAGCGGTATGATGCGCGAGCCCGACAAGATGGTGGCCATCACAAAGGCCATCGTGGAGGCTGTCCCCGACAAGCCCGTCACCGTAAAAACCCGCCTAGGCTGGGACGAGGGCTCCAAAATCATCGTGGAACTGGCCGAAAGGCTGCAGGATACCGGCATATCGGCCCTTACCATCCACGGCCGCACCCGCTGCCAGATGTACAAGGGGGAGGCCGACTGGACGCTGATAGGCGCGGTGAAAAACAACCCCCGGATACGGATTCCCATTATCGGCAATGGCGATATCAACAGCGCCGCGAAGGCACGGGAGGCCTTTGAGCGCTACGGTGTGGACGGCATTATGGTGGGACGGGCCAGCTTCGGCCATCCCTGGATTTTCACGGAGATCCGCCACCTGCTGGACACCGGCGAGGAACTTCCCCCGATGAGCGTGCGCGACCGCGTGACCCTGGCCAAACGCCATTTCGGCCTTTCCCTGGACCTCAAGGGCCCCGTCACCGGTGTGTACGAGATGCGCCGCCACCTCAGCTGCTACTTCAAGGGCCTGCGGGATTTCAAGGATACCCGCATCAAGCTGGTCACCTCCAAAGATCCGGAAGAAATCTTCTCCACCCTGGACTATGTGGCCGCCCGCTGGGGCGCCGAAAGTCCGGACGTGGAAGGGGTGTATGGGCTGTAAATTCGTTCGATGTCGGCCATTCCGGTGTATTATTAATTGCTCAAGGAAAATCTTGTCCCGAATTGGATTATCCATTTTGGATTATCCAAATTTGGATATTGTCTGCAATTGTATTATCTTAGCAAAAACTAAAGAGCGAAAATGAACCCGTTTTTCCTTACCGGAATCATACCTGATTCGTGCTTTTGTGACCGCGAGAAGGAAACAGAGACAATCATCCGGCATCTTGTGAATCAGAGCAACGTCCTCCTGACCTCCTCCCGGAGGATGGGTAAGACTCAACTCATCCGGCATGTTTTCAATAATATGGATATCCGTGAGAAGTATTACACCTTCTACACGGACATCTATGCTACTTCATCTCTTCGCGAGCTGGTCTTCTTCCTTGGAAAAGAAATCTACCAGAAGCTGGTTCCCGGTGAGAAGAAAGCTGTCAAGCTGTTCCTCGGCACCCTCCGCTCCCTTGCAACAGCCTTTGCCGTGGATCCAGTTACGGGAGAGCCAAGAATCAGCTTGCAGATAGGGGATATTACTGCTCCCGAGATGACATTGGAGGAGATATTCACTTATCTGGAAAAGGCCGATAAGCCCTGTCTTTTCGCCATAGACGAGTTCCAGCAAATCTCCCGTTATCCGGAAGCCCATGTCGAGGCGCTCCTGCGGACGCACATTCAGAAAATGAACAACTGTCATTTCATCTTCTCCGGAAGTGACCGCCACATCCTTGAACAGATGTTTTCCTCCTACGCAAAGCCGTTCTATAACAGTGCACAGCCTGTCCATCTGGGCCGCATCGACAGGGACAAGTACATCGATTTTGTGATCGGAAAATTCCGTGAGGCCGACATTGCCATTTCGCCTGTCACGGCAGGATACTGTTATGATGCGTTCGATGGATACACGTACTACAACCATAAGGTATTCCATGATATCTTCGCGTACGTGAAGAAGGGAGATGTAATAGATAATGACATGGTCGATCAGACCATTGGAAATATCCTGGAAGAGAATTCGCACACTTACAGTGAAGTGATGTCCGGTCTTCCTATTGCCCAAAAGCAGATGCTGATTGCCGTAGCGAAGGAGAGCCCCGCGCGGCGGCCTACGTCAGGAGCCTTTGTTCGCCGCAATGCCCTCATCTCGCCCGGATCCGCGCAAAAGGCGCTGGCCAAGCTCATCGACGGGCAGCTTGTCACCTATATGGTCATCAATCGGGACAAGGAGTACTTAGTGGCTGACAAGTTCTTTGAACGCTGGCTGAAAGAAACCTACTAGTTATTTAAGACCGCAACATTGATCTTAGACGATTACAATTTATGATATATCAGTTTTTGATATATCAGTTTTTGATATATCGGTTTTTGTTGTTATTTTTGTGGCAAATAACGGACGCTTATGGAAACCCCTTTCGTATTCGGCAGGCTTGCCAACGCAGCTTTATTGCCGACAGGCCCTTTGTCTTCGCATTAGTGGAAATGCATGCCCAGACCATTCTCATGCTGGGACAGAAAGTGCAATAAGCCCCCTGTATTTGGTTTTCTCCCAAATTATTCCTACCTTTGCGGTCCCTCTCACTGTAGGGGGATCGCAACTTTTTATGTTAAACCATTAATAATCAAGACAGTGGACACACTTAGCTACAAAACAGTTTCCCTGAATGCGGCAACTGTGAACAAGGAGTGGCTCGTCATTGATGCAACCGATCTGGTGCTCGGTCGCCTGGCTTCCCGCGTCGCCATGGTGCTTCGTGGAAAGAACAAGCCCGGCTTCACCCCGCACGTGGACTGTGGTGACAACGTCATCGTCGTAAATGCCGAAAAGATCCGTCTCACCGGCAAGAAGATGACCGACCGCGTCTACACCCGCTACACCGGCTATCCCGGTGGCCAGCGCTTCTCCACGCCCGCTGAGATCCTTGCCAAAAGACCTGCCGAACTCATCCGTCGGTCTGTGAAGGGAATGCTTCCCAAGACCCGTCTTGGTGACAAGCTCATCAACAACCTGTATGTCTATGCAGGTCCCGAGCATCCTCACCAGGCCCAGAATCCCAAACCCATTAAGTTTAACGAAATCTAAACAGAGCACATGGAACAGAAACACGCCCTTGGAAGACGTAAATCAGCTGTCGCTCGTGTTTATGTAGTAGCCGGTACGGGCAAGTTCGTCATCAACGACCGCCCCATGGAAGAGTACTTCAAGGAGGGAACCCTCCAGTACATCGCCAACCAGGCCCTCGAGGTCACCGGTACTGCAGGTCAGTTTGACATTAAGGTCAACCTCGTAGGTGGAGGCACCAAAGGTCAGGCTGAAGCCGTTCGTCTCGGAATCGCCCGCGCACTGTGCGAGGTGGACAAAGAGGCTTACCGCTCCACCCTCAAGGCCGCCGGTTTCCTCACCCGCGACGCCCGCGAAGTCGAGCGTAAGAAACCCGGTCAGCCTGGCGCACGTCGTCGCTTCCAGTTCAGCAAGCGTTAATCGCTTCTTCTGGTTTTACGTCAGCACGGCCTCTGGTATCATCAAATCCTGAGATCCCGGTGAGGATGAGAATCTTCCCAGGCTACGAGAAGGATTGCCGGGCCGCGAAAAAATTTCGGAGATGAAACAGGGTTTCCTACTCCGGTATTGATGAAAGAGTTAACAACAAAGACAAAAACAACCCCATGTCTAGAACAAATTTCGAACAGTTGCTTGATGCAGGCGCACACTTCGGCCACCTGGCCCGCAAGTGGAACCCCAAGATGGCTCCGTATATCTTCGTAGAGAGGAACGGTATCCACATCATCGACCTGCACAAGACCGTCGTCAAGATTGACGAGGCAGCCGAGGTCCTCAAGGAAATGGCCCGCAGCGGCCGCAAGGTCCTCTTCGTTGCCACCAAGAAACAGGCCAAGGACGTCGTGGCAGAGAAGGCCACCGCCGTCAATATGCCTTCCGTGACCGAGCGTTGGCCGGGCGGTATGCTTACCAATTTCCCCACCATCCGCAAGGCCGTCAAGAAAATGAATACCATCGACAAGATGAAGGAAGATGGTCCCTTCGAGAAACTCGCCAAGCGTGAGCGCCTCCAGGTGGAGCGCCAGCGGGCCAAGCTGGAGAAGAACCTTGGTTCCATCCGTGACATGTCCCGTCTCCCGAGCGCCCTCTTCGTGATCGACATTCAGAAAGAGGCCAATGCCGTCAAGGAGGCCGTTCGTCTGAACATCCCGGTAATCGCTATGGTTGATACTTGTTGCGATCCCACGCCCATTGATTATATGATTCCGGCCAATGACGATTCCACGAAGTCCATCGAGCTCGTTATGGACGTGATGTGCAAAGCCATCAACGAAGGTCTGGAAGAGCGCAAGCTGGAGAAGGAGAAAGAGGTCGAGGCCGTTCCCGCCCAGGAGGCCGATGCCGCTCCCGCCAAGAAGCTCCGTCCCCGCCGCGCCCCCAAGGCCGAGGCTGCGGAAAGCGCCGCTCCTGCTGAAGCTCCCGCTGCAGCCCCCGCTACCGAAGAGTAATTAACCCTAAAAAAGCAAGTAACTATGGCTATCTCCTTAGCAGATATCAAGAAACTCCGCGATATGACCAGCGCCGGTATGATGGACTGCAAGAAGGCACTCGAAGAAGCTGCCGGCGAGTTCAAGCGCGCTGTTGAAATCCTTCGCGAGAAAGGTAAATCCACCCTCGCCAAGCGCGGTGAAAACGAGACCACCCAGGGTGCAGTGCTCAGCCGTGTCAACGGCGGCAAGGCCATCCTCGTCTGCCTCGGTTGCGAGACCGACTTCGTGGCCGCCACCCCGGACTTCAAAACCCTCTCCGGCAACATTGCCGATGCCGCTATCGCCCATTTCCCGGCCAGCATAGAGGAACTGAAGGCTGTGAAACTTGCAGATGGCTACTCCATCGAAGAAGACATCACCAACCAGGCCGGCAAGACCGGTGAAAAGCACGTGCTGGCTTTCTACGGCGCCCTCGAGGCCCCGTTCGTGAGCGAATATGTGCACTTCAACGGCAAGCTGGGCGCCATCGTGGCTTTCTCCAAGGAGGTCCCTGCCGATATCGCCCGCGGTATCGCCATGCAGGTGGCTTCCATGAACCCCGTGGCCGTGGATGCTGAGTCCGTCCCCGCCGAGGTCATCGAGTCCGAGCGCAACATCGCTGTCCAGAAGACCAAGGACGAGCAGGTTCAGAAGTCGGTGGACAACGCCCTCAAGAAGGCCGGTATCAACCCTGCCCACGTGGACAGCGAGGATCACATCGAGTCCAACACTGCCAAGGGCTGGCTCACTTCCGAGCAGGCTCAGCAGGCCCGCGAGATCATCGCCAAGATCGGCGCTGAGACGCTGGCTTCCCTGGAGCAGAAGGTTCAGATGATCAACGGTATCGTGAACGGCCGTATCCAGAAGTTCCTGAAGGAAAACACCCTGATGGAGCAGGAATACCAGCTCAGCGATGACAAGAAGACCGTGAAGGAAGCCCTCGCCGCTGCCGATAAGGACGCCAAGGTAATCTCCTTCAAGCGCTTCTCCCTCTCCGACTAAGTAGCCGTAAGGTTCATCCCATCAAAAAAATGGGGTTGACTCAAAAAGTAGATTCTTCGGCAGGTAAACCTGCCTCAGAATGACATAGAACGGTCATTCTGAACGAAGTGAAGAATCTTTTTGGTCGGCCCCTTTTTTTGTAGTCCCCCTGCCACTGAACGCAGCGAAGAATCTCTTACCGGCGTTACATAACACCATGACAATCAGGAAGTTATGTTAAATCCTCTGCGCAAAAAGTGCAGAGGATTATCTATAACGCATTGACAATCAATGCGTTATAGATTACCTTCTACGCCAAAGGGCGTTCATCTCTTCCAGGGTCTTTCCCTTGGTCTCGGGAACCAGTTTCCATACGAAGGCGGCGGCCACCAGGCAGATGACGCCATACAGGGCATAGGCAAGGAAGGGGCTGCGCGTGTACATCGGCACGAAGGTGGAACTGACGATGAAGTTGAAAATCCACTGGAAAGCCACGGCCCAGGCCGTTGCCTGGCTGCGGATGGTATTGGGGAAGAGCTCCGAGATATATACCCAGCAGATGGGGCCCCAGCTGAACATAAAGCAGGCGCTGTACACCATGATGCTGACAACGGGAACCAGCGCGGGCAGGCTTGCTACATTGGAAAGGGCCACACCCAGCGCACCCACCGCCATTCCCAGGGAACCGGTAATGAGGAGGGGTTTGCGCCCCAGCTTCTCTACGGTGAAAACGGCCACCAGCGTGAAGGAAATGTTGATGACGCCCATAATCACGGTGAAGAGCATGTTGTTGTTCACGCCCATTGACTCAAAGATGCGCGGGGCGAAATACAGTACGGCATTGATGCCGATGATCTGCTGGAAGACGGACAGCATGCAGCCGATGAACACCACCATGAAGCCGTAGGCGAAAAGATGCTCGTGCCTTTTGTGGCTGTCCTGCTGCAGGGTTTCCTTGATTTCCAGCAGAATCTCGTTGGCGCGCTGCTCACCGTTGATGCGGGAAAGGACGTCGAAGGCCTTGGGCGCCTGGCCGTGCATGGCCAGGTAGCGGGGCGTTTCGGGCACCAGGAGAATCAGGCAGGAAAAGAGCGCGGCGGGAACCGCCTCCGAGACAAACATCATCCTCCAGCCCACGGCGTTGGTCCAGGCGATGACGTCGGGATCCGAGGCGTGGCTGCGGATGATGAGGAAATTCACAAAATACACCACCAGCTGGCCGAAGATGATGGCAAACTGGTTCCAGCTCACCAGCGTCCCGCGCCTGGAGGCGGGAGACACCTCGGCAATGTACATGGGACAAAGGGCTGATGCCAGGCCTACGCCCACGCCGCCCAGGATGCGGTAGCCGTTGAAGGCGGCCAGAAGGCCCCGTGTGGCGACGCCCTTTTCGAAAAAGAGGAACTCCGGACAATACGAGCCCAGGGCGCTCAGAAGGAAGAGGATGCCGGCCACGAAGAGCGAACGCTTGCGTCCCAGGCGGGAAGCCAGGATGCCGGAAAGGAGGGCGCCGATGATGCAGCCGATCAGGGCGCTGGAGGTGGTAAACCCGTGCAGGCCGTCGGTGTAGGTGAAGTCCGTGGCGCTCTGGAAGAAGGCCTGGAGCCCTTTCTCGGCTCCGGAAATGACGGCTGTATCATAACCGAAAAGGAGTCCGCCGATAACCGCTACCAGGACGATTCCGGCCAGATAGGCGGGGCTGCCTTTTGTTCTGCTGTTGTTCATAGTCTGCTTTGATTCAAAAGTTGTTGTGCAAAATTAAAGAAAAAATGTGTATCTTTGAAGGAAACAGCGGATTATATCAAGATATTCAAATACAAGTATGGCAAAAGAAAACCTCCAGCAAATCGCATCGCAGGTGCGCCGGGACATCGTCCGAATGGTAACATCGGCCGGATCCGGCCATCCGGGCGGCTCCCTGTCCGCCACCGACATCCTCACAGCCTTGTACTTCGAGGTAATGGAACACAATCCCGCCACCTGGTCCCGTGACGGCAAGGGGCAGGATATGTTCATCCTTTCGGCCGGCCACCTGGCCCCGGTCTATTATTCGGTCCTCTCCCGTGCCGGTTATTTCCCGACCAGCGAACTGGGCACCCTCCGCAAAATGGGTTCCCGCCTGCAGGGACACCCTTCCATCCGCCGGAGCCTTCCGGGTGTCACCCAGACTTCCGGCTCCCTGGGACAGGGCCTGTCCGTGGCCGCCGGATTGGCACTGGCCAAGAAAATGGACGGGGACAAGCATCGGGTCTATGTCCTGTGCGGGGACGGAGAATGCGAGGAAGGACAGATTTGGGAAGGCGCCCAGTTCGCTACCCACCATTCCCTGGGCAACCTCATCGGCATCACCGACTGGAACGGCCAGCAGATTGACGGTTCCGTAGATTCGGTCTGCGGCGGGGGAGACTTCCAGCTCAAATGGCAGGCCTTCGGCTGGAATACGGTAACGGCCGACGGCCACGATATGGAAGCCATCGTCACGGCTTTTGCCAAGGCTGCGGAAATGGGAAAGAAGACCAACCGTCCCACGATGATCCTCTTCAAGACCGACATGGGCCACGGCGTGGACTTCATGGCGGGCACCCATAAATGGCACGGCAAGGCGCCCTCCGAGGAGCAGTGCGCCGCCGCCCTGGCTCAATTGGAAGAAACCCTTGGTGATTATTGATAGATTCTTCACTTCGTTCAGAA
Source organism: uncultured Bacteroidales bacterium (assembly GCA_900319405.1). Taxonomy (GTDB): domain Bacteria; phylum Bacteroidota; class Bacteroidia; order Bacteroidales; family UBA932; genus Cryptobacteroides. The sequence goes on from ONOH01000007.1 coordinate 29,972, forward strand.
TGACCATGTCATCCTGAGGAACGAAGGATCTTTTTAAAAGCGACAAATTATGAAAAAATATATCGATACAGGTAAGAAAGACACCCGCAGCGGTTTCGGTGAGGGCCTCCTGCGGGCCGGAAAGGCCGACAGCCGCGTAGTAGCCCTGACGGCAGACCTCAAAGGCTCCCTGAAGATGGATGCCTTCGCGGCCGAGTTCCCCGAAAGATTCATCCAGTGCGGCATCGCCGAGGCCAATATGGTAGGCGCCGCCGCGGGTCTCGCCATCGCCGGCAAGGTTCCCTTCATCGGCTCCTTCGCCGAATTCGTGACCGGCCGCGTCTATGACCAGCTGCGCCAGGAAGTCTCCTACGGCAGGACCAACGTGAAGATTGCCTCCTCCCACGCGGGCATCACCCTGGGAGAAGACGGCGCCACCCACCAGACGATGGAGGACATCGCCCTGATGCGCGCCCTTCCGGAGATGGTGGTGGTCAACCCCTGCGACTACAACCAGACCCTGCAGGCCACCCTTGCCGCCGCCCGGTACGAAGGCCCCGTGTACCTTCGCTTCGGCCGTCCTTCCGTTCCCAACTTCACAGACCCGGAACAGCCCTTCGAGATAGGCAAGGCCTATGTGATGAACGAGGGCAGGGACGCCACCGTCTTCTGCTGCGGCCACCTGGTCTGGGAAGCCCTGCAGGCCGCCGAAGCCCTTGAGGCCGAAGGCATTTCCGTGGAAGTGGTGAACGTCGCCACCATCAAGCCCCTGGACGAGGAAACCATCGTCGCATCGGTCCGCAAGACCGGCAAGGCCATCGTGGCCGAGGAGCACAACATGGCCGGCGGCCTGGGAGAGGCCATTGCCGCCCTCCTGGCCCGGAAGCAGCCCGCCCCGCTTTGCTTCATGAACGGCGGAGACCGCTTCGGAGAAACCGGAACACCCGCCGCCCTGATGGCCCTCTACGGCCTGGACGCCGCCCACATCGTAGAGAAGGTGAAAGCCATTCTGTAAAACCCAAAACCTATGTCCAACGCAGTAGGGCACATTTCGCAGGTCGTGGGACCGGTGGTGGATGTGCATTTCAACATATCGGCCCGCAATGCCGAGCTGGAACTGCCCCGCATCGACGACGCCCTTTCCGTGCGCAGGCCGGACGGCAAAAGAATCATCCTGGAGGTGCAGCAGCACATCGGCGAGGATACCGTGCGCTGCGTAGCGATGGACTCCACCGACGGCCTCAGCCGCGGACTGGAGGTGGAAAACACCTTCCGGCCCATCTCGATGCCGGTGGGCGCCCAGATCCGCGGCCGCGTGATGAACGTCACCGGAGACGCCATCGACGGTATGGAGGAACTGGACCGCCACAACACCCTGCCCATCCACCGCGAACCGCCCAAGTTCGAAGACCTCACCACTTCGCAGGAGGTCCTTTTCACCGGCATCAAGGTCATCGACCTGCTGGAACCGTACCTCAAAGGCGGTAAAATCGGCCTTTTCGGCGGTGCCGGCGTGGGCAAGACGGTGCTCATCAAAGAGCTCATCAACAACATTGCCAAGGTGCACAACGGCTTTTCGGTCTTTGCCGGCGTGGGGGAACGCACCCGCGAAGGAAACGACCTCCTGCGGGAAATGATAGAATCCCGCGTCATCCGCTATGGAGAGGCCTTCGAAAAGGCGATGGCCGAGGGCAGGTGGGACCTCTCCCTGGTAGATTACGAGGAGCTGGAAAAGAGCCAGGTGTCCATGGTGTTCGGACAGATGAACGAGCCTCCGGGAGCCCGGTCGGCCGTGGCCCTGAGCGGCCTCACCCTGGCCGAGAGTTTCCGGGACGGAACGGCCGAAGGCGGCCCGAGGGACATCCTCCTGTTCATCGACAACATCTTCCGTTTCACCCAGGCCGGTTCCGAGGTAAGCGCCCTGCTGGGCCGAATGCCCTCGGCCGTGGGTTACCAGCCCACCCTGGCTACGGAAATGGGTAAGATGCAGGAGCGCATCACTTCCACCAAAAACGGCTCCATCACCTCCGTGCAGGCCGTTTATGTTCCGGCCGACGACCTCACGGACCCGGCCCCGGCCACCACGTTCTCCCACCTGGATGCCACCACGGTGCTCAGCCGCAAAATCACGGCGATGGGTATCTACCCGGCCGTGGATCCCCTGGAAAGCACCTCCCGCATCCTGGATCCCAATATCGTGGGCAAGGAGCATTACCAGACGGCCCAGCGCGTGAAGCAGATTCTCCAGCGCAACCAGGAACTGCAGGACATCATCGCCATCCTGGGAATGGACGAGCTTTCGGAAGAGGACAAGATTACCGTCAACCGTGCCAGAAGGGTGCAGCGCTTCCTTTCGCAGCCCTTCTTCGTGGCCGAACAGTTCACGGGAGTGCCCGGCGTGATGGTCCATATCGACGACACCGTCAAGGGCTTCAAGATGATTCTGGACGGCAAGGTGGATTACCTGCCGGAACAGGCCTTCATGAACGTGGGCACCATCGAAGATGCCGTCAAAAAGGGTGAGGCCCTCCTCGCCGCCGCCAAGGAATGAGTGCCATCCATCTGAATATCCTGAGCCCCGAAGGGCCCCTTGTCCAGACCGATGTGGATCGGGTCACCCTCCCCGGTGCGGCCGGATCGTTCACCGTCCTCAAGGACCACGCCCCCCTGGTCACGGCCCTGACAAAGGGCCGCATCCGCTATGTATCGGGCGGCAAGGAGTCTTTCCTCACCATCAGGGAGGGTTTTGTCCAGGTGGGTGACAACCGCGTGGACGTGTGCGTGGAACTATGATCCTGACCTTCCTCATATCGCTGTTGCTTGCTGCCGACATCCATGTCGGGGAAATCATTTTCGAGCACATCGGGGACGAGTATGAGTGGCACATCACCCAGTGGAAGGGGAAGGATATCGCCATCCCGCTGCCCTGCATCGTGATAGAGGACGGGGTACACGTTTTCACCCTGCACCACGCCCGGGAAAACGGCTACAGCCTGAACGAAGACGGCAAACTGGTGAACGCCGCCACGGGAAAGCGGCCGCTGGACCTGTCCATCACCAAGAATGTGCTCTCAATCATGCTTAGTTCGCTCCTTCTGCTGGTGGTTGTCCTTCTCACCGCCCGCTGGTACAGGCGGCACGATGTCCTGAAGGAGTCTCCCACGGGGCTTGCTGCCCTGATGGAGCCCCTGGTGATGATGGTGCACGAAATGGCCAGGGAGAATATCGGCCCCGATTACAGGAAGTTCTCTCCTTACCTGTGTATGGCCTTCCTGTGGATTCTTTTCAACAATTTCCTGGGCATCCTGCCCTTTTTCCCCGGAGGCGCCAACCTCACCGGCAACATCGCCGTCACCCTGGTGCTGGCCCTGTTCACCTTCTTCACGGTGAACCTGAACGGGACCAAACACTACTATAAAGAGATTTTCGCCCCGGATGTGCCGGGCTTTCTCAAACCCATTATGCCCCTCATCGAGGTGTTCAGCGCCCTGATGAAGCCGGTCTCCCTCACCATCCGTCTGTTTGCCAATATGCTGGCCGGCCACATCATGATCCTGTCCATGGTGTGCATGATCTTCATCATGGCCAAATACGGTCCGGCCCTCTTTGGCGGAATGACGCTGGTGTCCGTCCTCCTGGGCGCCTTCCTGGACGCCCTGGAATGCCTGGTGGCCTTCATCCAGGCCTATGTTTTTACCATGCTCAGTTCCATCTACATCGGACTGGCCAGACAGAAAGAAGAATAAACTTTTAATTTATAGTGTTATGATGCTAGCTACAATCTTACTCCAGGCCGCTGCAAGCGCGGTATTCGGAAAGGCCGCCGCCGCCCTGGGCGCCGCCATCGCTGCCCTCGCCGGCGCTTTCGGCATCGGCAAAATCGGCAAATCCACAATGGAGGCCATTGCCCGCCAGCCGGAAAGTGCCGGAAACCTGCGTACGTCTATGATTATCGCCGCCGGTATGGTGGAGGGCGCCGCCCTGTTTGCCATCATCGTCGCGTTGCTGGTGGTTCTGAACAGTTAGGCTTATGAGTCTGGTAACGCCCGAATTCGGCCTTCTGTTCTGGATGGTCGTCATCTTCGGGATTGTGTTCTTCCTTCTCGCGAAGTTCGGTTTTCCGATCATCACGGATATGTTGGACGAGCGCAGTGCCAGGATTGCGAAGTCCCTGAAGGACGCCGATGAGATAGAGGCCAGGATGGCCAGCTGGAAGGTGGAGCAGGCCCAGCTTCTGGAGGCGGCCCGCAAGCAGCAGTCCGAGATTCTGCGCAAGGCAGCCGAAACCCGGGAGCAGATCATCGCCGAAGCCAGGGACCGCGCACGCGAGGAGGCCGACCGCCTGCTGAAAGACGCCAAAACGCAGATTGAGGCCGAGAAGGAAAGCGCCCTGAGGGACGTCCGCAAGGAAATTGCCCTGCTGAGCGTGGAGGTGGCCGAAAAGGTCCTCCGCCACGAGCTTGCCGGCGAAGACAGCCAGCGTGCCCTCCTGGAGCAGCTGGTGGAAGAATCCCATCAAGCCCGCCTGAACTGATGAACCGCGCCATCGTCGTCAATCGCTATGCCAGGGCCCTGGTGAAATTCGTCCGCGACAACGGACACGGGGACATCGTGTGCTCCGAGGCCGAGCATCTCCTGAAGGCTTTCCGCACGCTGCCGGACCTTCGGCGGATGGTGACGGCCGCCGGTGACGTGGTGAGCGACTTTGACAAGAAAAAACTGATGCAGGCCACCCTGGACAACCGGATGTCGGCCGACCTGAGCCGCTTCGTGAGCATCGTCAACCGGAATGGCCGGATGGACCTGGTGGAGGACATCCTACGGGATTTTGTGGAAATGTACCACCGCAGCATCGGTATCCGGAGGGCGCACCTGACGGCCGTGTCGGAACCTTCGCAGCACATGCTCCAGCAGATCCGTGCGCTGGTCAAGAGTAAAACCGGGGACGATGTCATCTTTGAGGTGGAGGTGGACCCTGACCTGATCGGGGGCTTTGTCCTGGATCTGGACGATTACCTCCTGGATACCAGCGTGAAACACCAGCTGGACCGCATCCGGGAACAATTTGTAGAACGAAACAGAAGAATTATCTAATGCCCAACACGACTCTTAAACCCAGTGAAGTGAGTGAAATCCTGCTGAGTCAGCTCCAGGATATGAAAAACGACCTCCGCTTCGAGGAGGTGGGCAAGGCCCTGCAAGTGAGCGACGGCGTGGTGCGCATCTATGGCCTGGACCACGCCGAGGCCGGAGAGCTGCTGGACTGTGGCAACGGCGTCATCGCCGTGGCGATGAACCTGGAGGCCGACAACGTGGGCGCGGTGATGATGGGCCCCACCGACCTGGTGAAGGAAGGGATGGTGGTGCGCCGGACCCGGCGTATCGCCGCTATCGGCGTCAACGACAGGCTGCTGGGCCGGGTGATCGACCCGCTGGGCAACCCGCTGGACGGCCTGGGCGCCATCGGCGGGGAGAAGGTGGATATGCCCCTGGAGCGCAAGGCCCCGGGCGTGATTTTCCGCCAGCCGGTGTGCGAACCCCTGCAGACGGGCCTCAAGGCCATCGACGCGATGATCCCCATCGGCCGCGGGCAGCGGGAACTCATCATCGGAGACCGCCAGACGGGAAAGACGGCCATCGCCATCGACACCATCATCAACCAGCGTTCCCTTTACGAGGCCGGTGAACCGGTGTTCTGCATCTATGTGGCCATCGGCCAGAAAGGTTCTACGGTGGCCTCCATCGTGAAAACCCTGCGGGAGCACGGGGCGATGGACTATACCGTGGTGGTGGCGGCCACGGCGGCCGATCCCGCCGCCCTGCAGTACTATGCTCCCTTTGCCGGCGCCGCCATCGGCGAGTATTTCCGCGACACGGGCCGGCACGCCCTGGTGGTGTACGACGACCTTTCCAAACAGGCCGTTGCCTACCGCGAGGTCTCCCTCATCCTCAAGCGTCCTTCCGGGCGCGAGGCCTATCCGGGCGACATTTTCTACCTGCACAGCCGTCTGCTGGAGCGGGCCGCCCGCATCATCGACCAGCAGGAAGTGGCGGCCCGGATGAACGACCTTCCCGAGGCCCTGAAACCCCTGGTCCGGGGCGGGGGCTCGCTCACCGCGCTTCCCATCATCGAGACCCAGGCCGGAGATGTATCGGCCTATATCCCCACCAATGTGATTTCCATCACCGACGGGCAGATTTACCTGGAACAGAGCCTCTTCAACCAGGGTGTCCGTCCGGCCATCAACGTGGGCATTTCCGTGTCCCGCGTGGGCGGCAGCGCCCAGGTGAAGTCCATGAAGAAGGTGGCCGGCACCCTCAAGATAGACCAGGCGCAGTGGACGGAGCTGGAGTCCTTCTCCAAGTTCTCTTCGGACGTGGACAAGGTCACCGAAATGGCCCTGGACAAGGGCCGCAAAAACAATCAGCTGCTCATCCAGCCCCAGTACAGCCCGATGCCGGTAGGGGAGCAGGTGGCCATCCTATACTGCGGTACCCGTGCCCTGATGCGCGGCATCCCCGTGGATATGGTGCGCAGCTTCCAGGATTCCTTCCTGGGCCTCCTGAGGGCCGAGCATCCCCGGGATGTCCTGGAACCCCTCGCCGAGGGAAAGCTCACCGACGAAATCGAAAAGATTCTGACCGAAACCGCCGAATCCGTCTTGCTAAGCCTGTAGCCTTATGCCCACTCTGAAGGAAACCAAGGGCCGGATCTCTTCCGTGCGGAATACGCTGAAGATTACCTCGGCGATGAAGTTGGTGGCATCGGCAAAGCTCCGGAAGGCGCAGCAGGCCATCGAGTCGATGCGTCCCTACGAGCGGCAGCTGCAGCGGATGCTGGAGGAAGTCTGCGGTGCCCATGAGCCGGAAGCGCTTGTGGACCAGTCGGATAGCCTCCGGGGGCGGAAGGCCGTGGTGGCGATTGCGTCCAACTCGGCCCTGTGCGGAAGCTTCAACGCCAACGTTATCGCCAAGGTGCGTTCGCTGCGCAGCCCCGGCGACACGGTCTGGTCAATCGGCCGGAAAATGGCCGATGCGATGCGCCGTGACGGTTTCCCTTCGCCGGACGACCTGAGCGCCGTGGCCGAACACCCCGCCTACGCTCCGGTGGCCTCCCTGGTGGAAAAACTCTCGGACGAGTTCGAAAAAGGCCGCTACAGCTGTGTGGTGCTGGTGTACAACCACTTTGTTTCCACCTCCAGGCAGGAGCCTGTGGTGGAGATTCTCCTCCCGGAAGGGAAGTTCGTTGCCGACGACAGCCCGGAGCGCGAGGAAACCCTCATCATCGAACCCTCCCGGAAAGAACTTCTGGAGGCGCTCGTCCCCAAAACCCGCAAACTCAAACTCTATGCGGCCCTTCTGGACAGTTCGGCCGCCGAGCAGGCCGCCCGCACCGTTGCGATGCAGACGGCCACCGACAACGGAGAAGGCCTGCTGGAAGAACTCACCCTCCAGTACAACAAGGGCCGCCAGCAGAAAATCACATCAGAAATCCTGGACCTCGCCGGAGGCCAGACAGAACATCAATAGCCATGAAAAACTATATCCAAGCCAACCGGGACCGTTTCTTCGAAGAACTGTATTCCCTCCTGCGCATTCCTTCCATCAGCGCCAAGCCGGAGCACAAGGAAGATATGTACAAATGCGCCCATCGACTTGTAGAACTCCTGAAGGAAGCCGGAGCCGACCAGGCCGAGGTTTTTGAAACCGCAGGTCACCCCGTGGTGTACGGCAGCAGGGATATCGGGGCCAGGCAGACCGTCCTGGTCTATGGCCACTACGACGTCCAGCCCCCGGAACCGCTGGAGAAATGGCGCACGAATCCCTTCGAGCCCGTGCTGGGGAAGGACCCTGTCACGGGCGAGGATGCCATCTACGCCCGCGGGGCCAATGACGACAAGGGGCAGCTCTTCATGCACTTGAAGGCCTTCGAATTCCTGCTCCGCACGGGCACCCTCCGTCACAACGTGAAATTCCTCTTCGAAGGGGAGGAGGAGATCGGGAGCGGTTCTCTCCCGGCCTGGGTCGAGGAGCACAAAGATCTCCTGAAGGCCGATGTCATCCTGGTCTCCGACACCACGATGATTTCCGACAAAGTGCCTTCCATCAACTGCGGTATGCGTGGCCTGGCCTATCTGGAAGTAAAGGTGACGGGCCCCAACAAGGACCTCCATTCCGGCCATTACGGCGGCGCGGTGGCCAACCCTATCAACGAACTCTGCGCCCTCATCGCCTCCCTCCACGACGAGGACGGCCGCGTCACGATACCTGGCTTCTACGACGACGTGGTGGAATTGAGCGCCGAGGACCGGGCTCTCCTGAACAGGGCCCCCTTCGATATGGAAGAATACAAGCACTTCCTGGACATCAGGGAGGTGAAAGGGGAGAAGGGATACACCACCCTGGAGCGCACGGCCATCCGTCCCTGCCTGGACGTATGCGGCATCTGGGGCGGCTACACGGGAGTGGGCGCCAAGACGGTGCTGCCTTCCACGGCACACGCAAAAGTGTCCATGCGCCTGGTTCCCTGGCAGACATCGGCCAAGATTACCCGTCTGTTTCAGGAGCACCTGCAGCGCATCGCTCCACCGTATGTGAAGGTGGAGGTCACTCCGCGCGAAGGCGGCGACGGCTTCCTGATCCCCATCAGTTCGCCGGCCTACCAGGCGGCTTCCCGCGCCATGGCCGAGGTCTATGGCACGGAGCCCGTTCCCGCCCGCGGCGGCGGATCCATCGCCATCCTGGCCGCGATGCAGCGCATCCTGGGAGTCGATCCGCTGCTGATGGGCTTCGGCCTGGAGCGCGATACCATCCACTCGCCCAACGAGAGCTTCCTGCTGCGACAGTTCTTTGCAGGAATGGAGTCTATCGCCCTGTTTTACAAATATTATTAGTTTATTGCGGCGTTTTCCTGAAAAAGTGTTACCTTTGGCGTGCTAAAATCGAATAAAATGAAAGTTGAGGATTTTGTAAAGCCGCTGGGGACTTTCAAGTTCTGGAAGGAACTTTTCATCATGACCTTCGGTATGTTCATTGCAGCCGCTTCGGTCTATTATTTCCTGATGCCCAGCAACCTCATCGTGGGCTCCATCACCGGCTTGTCCATGGTTCTGTCCGAGCTGTTCACCCTGGCCGGCATTCCCATCAAGGTGTCGCTGATGGTCACCGCCATCAATGCCGTGCTGCTGTTGCTGGCGTGGTTTCTCATCGGCCCGGAATTCGGGGCCAAGACGGTTTATACTGCGCTCATCCTGGGTCCCATGCTGGAGCTCTGGGAGAAGATTCTTCCCTATCAGAGCCTCCTGGAACCCGGCCAGACTTCCGTGATGGCCGATCCGTGGTTCGACCTGCTGTGCTTTGTGCTCATTCTCAGCATCTCGCAGACGATTTTGTTCCATATCAACGCATCCACGGGCGGCCTGGACATCCTGGCCAAGATCGTGAACAAGTATTTCCACTTCGATATAGGAACTTCGGTCACGGTGGCGGGCGCCCTCATCTGCTGCACGGCCTTTGCCATCAACCCCTTCCGGATGGTGGTGATTGGCCTTATCGGCACCTGGATCAACGGCCTGGCACTGGACTATTTTACGGCGGGAATCAACCGGCGCAAGCGCGTGTGCATCATTTCCTCGCAGCACGAACGCATCCGCAAGTACATTATCGAAGAGTTGGAAAGAGGCTGTTCCCTGTACAATGTCACGGGCGGCTACAACGGTCACCAGAACGTGGAAATCACGGCCCTGCTCACCCAGGACGAGTTTGCCAACCTGATGGATTTCCTGAAGGAGAACGACATCCACGGCTTCATCACAGCCGGCAATGTGAGTGAGATTTACGGGGACTGGAATGCCAAAAAGAAGAAAAAACACAAATAATTATGTTTTGGCACGGTATTGGATATTACTGTGTCAGACATAAATATTGATACCTTAACTTATGCCCCGCGGCCCATTGAGACAATGCGCATGCGGGGTTTTTATTGTATTTATTCGTATCTTTGTGCCCTATGGTTAAAGCAATCGTATTTGATATCGGCGGCGTGCTGGTGGACCTGGACCTGGACCGCTGCATCCGGGCCTTCCGGGAGATACTGGGCTTCGAACGCATTACAGAGCTTTTGGACGCCAGCCACCAGAAGGGCATCTACGGAGAGATGGAAGCCGGGCTCCTGGGCGCAGACCGTTTCCGCGAACTCATCCTCGCAGAGTCCCGTCCCGGCTGTACCGAAGCCGATGTGGACCGCGCGATGGCGGCCCTTCTCACCGGCATCCCTTCCCCCGCCGCGCGGGCGGTGAAGGAACTGTCGGCCCGTTATCCGCTTTATCTTCTTTCCAATAACAATCCCATCTCCATGGCCCGTACCTATGCGCTTTTCCGCGAGGCGGGCATTGAACCGGAGACGGCTTTCCGGGGTCAGTTCATTTCCTGCGAAATGAAGCTGATGAAACCCTCGCAGGAGTGTTACCGTGAGGTGCAGCGCCGCATCGGCCTCCCCGCCGGGGAAATCCTTTTCGTGGACGACAACCGGGCCAATGTGGATGCCGCCCTCCTCGCCGGCTGGCAGGCCCGCCACTACATCCCCGGCACCGATTTGCGCAACCTCCTGGCCGATTTGTAGCATGTCGTTCTACTCCTACTTCCGAATCAGCAAGCCGCGGGCGCAGAAAGTGCCGGCGCAGGAGGTGGATGCCGCTTACAGACGCCTTCGCTCCCGGACGTTCTGGGGTGTGACGCTGGCCTATACGCTCTACTATGTCTGCCGGATGACCCTGGGCGTGGTGAAGCAGCCGCTCATCGACGGCGGCGTGCTCACGGCCGGGCAGCTGGGCATCATCGGATCGGCCTTCTACTTTGTCTATGCGGTGGGGAAGTTCACCAACGGCTTCATTGCCGACTATTGCAACATCCGCCGCTTCATGGCCGTTGGGATTGGCATATCGGCCGTGGTGAACCTTATTCTGGGGGTGCTGGGCCTTCTTCGGGGGCCGCTGGCGCTGGGGTCGATGTTCGTTCTGCTTACTTTCGCCGTCCTCTGGGGCGTGAACGGATGGATGCAGAGCATGGGTTCGCCGCCCGGCACCATCAGCCTGTCGCGCTGGTACCCGCTTTCGCGGCGCGGCACCATGTACAGCATTTTCAGCTCCACCCCGCAGCTCGGGAAGGCCGTCTCCATGATCATGACGGGCTTCATCGTAGCGGCGGCGGGCTGGCAGTGGGGCTTCCTGGCCGCAGCGGTGGCGGGCTTTATCGGCCTTGCCGTTTCACTCATCTTTATTGCCGACACGCCCGAGAGCGAAGGGCTCCCTTCCGTGCAGGAGCTCTCCGGAGAGGAAGTCCGGCCGATGGACAAGCGTCCCACCCGGGAACTTCAGAAGTGGGTGTTCCGGCATCCGGGCATCTGGGTCATTGCCATCTCCACGGCGTTTCTGTACATCACCCAGCACGCCGTCAGTGACTGGGGCGTCCTCTTCCTGCAGAAGCAGAAAGGCTTCTCGCTGGAGCGGGCGGCGCAGATTATCGGCCTGGCCGAGATTTTCGGGGTGGCCGGAAATCTTTGCGCGGGATGGTTGTCCGACGTGGCGTTCCGGGGCAACCGCGTACGTCCGGTGGTCCTTTCCGGCATTCTGGCCGTACTTTCGCTCTTCGCCTTCCTCTTTGGGCAGGGAGGCTTCGGAGCCAATATGGCCTTTGTAGCCGTTTTCAGCTTTGCCTTTTCGGTGGTCTTCTGCATCGTCGCCGGCCTGATGGCCCTCGACTTCGTTCCCCGCAGGGCCACCGGTGCCGCCCTGGGCATCGTGGGCATTTCCAGCTACGCCGCCGCCGGCGTGCAGAGCGTCGCCAGCGGCTTCCTCATCCAGGGATTCACCTCCGAGGGCATCTATGACTTCGGCCCCGTTTCCATCTTCTGGATCATTGCCTGCCTCCTCGCCTTCGTCCTTCCCGTCCTGGGCTGGAAATACCTCCGCCACTAGCGGGGGCCTTTTGCCGTTATGGGCCAAAACACGGCGGGCTTGTAGCGGAGGCTGAGGTAGAGGGCGCGGATGGCCAGATGGGTGAAGTAGGCGGCCATCAGGATGTGCAGGCCGATTTCCGGGGACAGGTTTCCTATGCTCATGTCCAGGGCTCCCATTTCGATGCCATCCATGTCCAGGCTTCCGGCGTTAAGGGCATCGGCCAGCCATCGGCCGGCAAACCATACTGCAAAGAAGCCGATGGCGCAAAGCAAAGTACTGTTCCTGAGGTCTTTGGATGCGGTTGCGCCAGTAAAAATTCCGTCCCAGGTGAAAGCCGGGCAGCCGATGAGCGGCATCAGCAGGAGCCAGGGAATGAAGGGCCGGGCCGCATCCACGACCGCAGAGTCTGAAGTCATAAGGCGGAAGAGGGGCGTGCCGCCAAAGCCATACAGCAGCATGAACACCGCCGCCAGACCGAAGCCCCAGGCAAAGGCCCCGCGTACGGTGGAACGAACGCCGTCGGGCGACTGTCCGCCGATGAACCGCCCCGTCAACGCTTCGCCCGCATAAGCAAAACCGTCGGTGAAATAGCTGAAAACCATCAGCAGTTTCATCAGGATGGTGCTCACCGCCAGCATTTGGTCTCCGAGCCGTGCACTCAGGACGGTAAAGCCGATATACACCGCAATCATCCCCACCGATCGCAGGAAAAGGTCCCGGTTCAGGGTAAAAAACGCACGTTTTGCTCCGCCTGCCGCTTCCGTCCCGCCCGTAGGTTTTGCACGCCGACCTGTAACATGCTGACAGTCAGGCGTTTCTGTGAAATCCTCTGCGCAAAAAGTGCAGAGGATTTTCCATAATCTACTGATTTTCAGTCGATTATGGACCAGGCACAGGGCGAGGAGAAGGCCGGTCCACTGGGCAATCACGGTACCCCAGGCCACGCCGGCAAAACCCAGGGAGGGCAAAAAGAGAAAGCCGAAACCCAGGCCCAGCGACAGGAGGATATTGCAGAGGTTGATCCACAGGTCCACCAGCATAGGCCGGAAGCTATCCTGAAGGCCGATGAACCACCCCTTCAGCGCAAAAAGAGAAAGCGTAGCCGGGGCCGCCCAGATGCGGATGTAGAAGTATTGGGTGGCCAGCGCCTGCACCTCGGGGGAACAGTCAACGACCAGGAAAGCCAGCTGCACCACCACCCACTGCAGGGCAATCAGCGCTACCCCCGAAAGCAGCGCAATCCGCAGCGCCCGCCCCAGGATACGATAAATGCTATTTATAGCTTCTGTACGTTGGCTTTGAAAGGCATCATCAGGCGCCCCGCCGGCCCCGGAATTTTGCGTGACCAAAATCGAAGAGGGCGTCGCGGGGGATGATAGGGGGCAGAGCGTCCTCAGAAAGCCGTAGGCCTGGGCGGTGAGGCCGCCGGTGCCGGCGCGGAGGAATCCGAAGTTCCAGTACAGGAGGTCGAAGAGCATCGTGCCCACGGAAATGCCGCCGATAAAGGCCGCTCCGGAAATGTTGCCGATGGCGCCGAGGTGCCCCACCACGGCGATATCCACCATCCCCACCAAGGGCACGGTGATATTGGCCAGGATGCTGGGCCCCGCCAGACGGAGGATTTCCCTGTTCAGCTTCATCTGAACTTCTTGTCTTCTTCCAGCATGCCCAGGTAGGAGTTGTAACGCTCAGGGGAAATGAGGCCCCGGTCCACGGCGTCCTTGACGGCGCAACCGGGCTCGTGCGTATGCGTACAGGGGATAAAACGGCAGCCATCGGCCTCCCTGAGCATCTCCGGGAAGTAGCGGGCAATCTCCTCTTTCTGCACATCCACCAGTCCGAAGCCCCGGATGCCGGGGGAGTCAATGACAAAACCTCCGGAGGCCAGGGGGTACATTTCGTACAGGGAGGTGGTGTGCCGCCCCTGCAGATGGGCGGTGGAGATGGCTCCGATCTTGGGGTCCAGCGATGGGTCCAGCGCTTTGATAAGGGACGATTTTCCCACCCCCGACTCTCCGGAAAAGAGGTTCACCCGGCCCTTGCAGGCCTCCCGGATTTCCTCAATCCCTTCCCCGCCCGGCACGGAAGTCTCGATCACCGGATAGCCGGCCGCCTCATAAATGGAACGGAAGTGCGCAATCTCTTCCGGCGCCAGTCCCCGGTACATGTCCGTTTTGCTCAGGACGATGGTGGCCGGGATGCCATAGAGCTCACAGGTGACCAGGATACGGTCCAGGAAGGGCAGCTTGACTTCCGGAAAGTACAGGGATACAATGACATAGGCCCTGTCGATATTGGCGGCGATGATATGCGCCTGCCGCGACAGGTTGGTGGAACGGCGGATGAGGTAGTTGCGCCGGGGCAGGATCTCGCTGATGACGCAGCCGTCGTCATCGGCCTGGTAGCGCACACGGTCTCCCACGGCGACGGGGTTGGTGATTTCGCTGGCTTTGAGGCGGATTTTCCCGCGCAGCACCGCCGGGAAAAGCTCCCACGCCGGCAGTTCCGACAGCAGATAATGGCTGCCGGCATTCTTCACGACCGTTGCTTCCCCGCTTCTCATTACCGCGGCCGTTTCCAATTCCCGGGGACCTCGCCGAGTGCCTCGCGCAGGAACGGTTCCAACAAATCGGCATAGTGCGTCATTCCCCGGTCGGTAAAGTGGACGCCGTCCACGAAGTCTTCCTGGTCGGTCATTGAGAAAGAATGGACATAGAAAAGAAGCTTTTCTCCGGCTGCCACCAAGCGCTCGTAGAGGGCCCTCTGGGCGGCATTTCTGACGGACACCTCCGTGGCCCTGGTCTGATCCAGGAGCGCGTGCGAAAAGTGGGGATCTTCCACAAAAATCACAGGCACATTGGGATGAGCCTCCCGAAGAATCCGGAAAAACGCCTCTCCCTTTTCCTCGATCATGCTTTCCGAGGCATTGGGAACATAGTCCAGCACAAAGACGGAAGGGTCCGGCACGGACGCCATCAGATGGGCAAGCTCGCTGTCCAGGTGGGCATTCCCGCTGAAGCCGAGGTTGATCACCGTACGGTCCAGCCGTCGGGCCAGGATGTTGGTATGGGCCATCCCGGGCCGGGAGGCGCAGCCTCCCTGGAGGATGCTGGTCCCGTACATCACCACGGGCTTTTCCGAAACCGGACTCTCCAGTTCCGGCTGGTAGAGGGCATAGCCTTCCGGAACGCCCAGTTCCAGGGAAAGAATCTCGTCGTACAGTGCCAGATACAGCATATATTCCCGCATGGCGGGCTGCATATCGCCCACCAGCCGGACCTCATAGTCCTTATTGGCAACCGCCTTTCCAAATCCGGAACGAATGTACTTCCATTCTCCGTCCAGATGCGCGTACAAGTCCAATCCTCCGGTACCGCAGTCGGTCATGTGGGGCATGTGGTGGCCTGTGTTGCTCCAGCGTGCGTGTATTTCCGGGGCATCGGTGCGGAAGCGCAGATACAGACCGGCTGAGTGCCGGCCAAGGTTCCAGACGGCTTCCCGTGTCACTCCCTCCAGGGAGGCGGGAAGCCGCCGATAACCATCGGTTTCCGCAGCCTTTCCGTACAGCGGAAGGGCCGATGCGTCCGTGTATGTCACCTGGCCCCGGAGCCCCAGGCAGGAGGCCAGCAAAGCAAGACTCAATAAGATTCTTTTCATACTATTTCCCTCTTCCGGCAGCGCCCACGAGCGTGCGGATGTGTTTGTTCAGTTTTTCATTGGCGATGAGGCTCTCCAGCGTGCAGTGCATCCGGTAGCGCCAGTAATAGCGCGGAATGGCGGGTACGTTGATGCGCTCATCGGCCGGATTGCCGCCGTAGCGGACCTCTCCGTCGATGGCCAGCCAGTCCTGCAGGGGCAGGATGGCCAGGATGGCGGGAGAAGCCATGTGCCGGGCGATGATGAGCTCCGCCGTCCACGGCTCGCAGAAGTAGGGTGCGTCACCCTCGCAGCCCAGCACATTGTTGTAGTACTGCTGGGTGAGGGCACGATCTTCTTCCCACCAGGCGCGAAGCGGCGAGGTGTCGTGCGTTCCCGTGGCGCAGACGCACCAGTAAGGATAGCGCTCCGGATGGCCGAAGGCGTCCCGGGGGTCTTTGGGCATCCGCTGGATTTCCAGCGAGAGGATGTTGAGGTCTTCCATCACGGAGGCGACGCAGCCCGGAATCATTCCCAGGTCTTCGCCGCAGGAGAGCATTCCGGTCGAGCGCAGCAGGGCCGGAAGCTTGTGAAGGGCGCTTTGGCGCCAGAAATCGTCGTGGCGGCGCCAGAAGAAGTCTTCGCTGAGCTCCAGATAACGCTGCTTGAGCGTTTCGGGCAGCCACTGGAAGCGCTGGGTTTTCTCCCCGGTGATGCGGGGGTGCCAGTAATCGGCCTTGCGGAGATCTTCCACGAAGAGGGTGTCGGTGCCGTCGGCGTCGCCGGGGTTGAAGCCCATTCCGCGAAGTTCCTCCCCGGAGTAGGGAAGGGCGGGGTAGAAATGGCCCATCAGTCCGCTCTGGTAGGCAACAGGAATCTCCCAGATGCGGAAAAAGCCCAGGATATGGTCTATGCGGAAGGCATCGAAGTATTCCGCCATCTTGCCCATACGGGCCTTCCACCAGGCGTAACCGTCCTTGGCCATCTCTTCCCAGTTGTAGGTGGGGAAGCCCCAGTTCTGGCCGTCTTCGGCGAAAGCATCCGGCGGTGCGCCGGCCTGGGTATCCAGATGGAAGAGCTGCGGGTGCTGCCAGGCGTCCACGCTCCGGCGGCTCACGCCGATGGGGAGGTCTCCCTTGAGGGCCACTCCGTGAAGGTGCGCATATTCCACCACTTCCCGGAGCTGGGCATCCAGCAGGAACTGGACATAGCAGTAGAAGTTCACCGGATCTTCGTTTTCGCGGGCAAAGGCCTGAACCTTTTTGGCGTTGTAGGTGCCCAGCTGTTCCCAGTAGCTGTAATCCGGCGTTCCGTAGAGGTCTCTCAGAACGCTGAAAACGGCATAAGGGATGAGCCAGTCACGGTTTTGGTCCAGAAAGGCCTTGTACTGGGGAGAGGCGAGAACGGCCTTGCCCTTTGCACCCTTGTAGAGCTTTCGGAGCAGCTGGATCTTGGCGCTGTTCACCGCCTCGTAGTCCACGGCGGGAAGGGCCTCCAGCTCTGCCTTCTTGGCCTTGTAAGCGGCATCCTGCCGCACCCCGGCGGCCGGCAGATGGATATACTGGGGATGCAGGGCGAAGGAGCTGACGGCGTTGTAGGGATAGGAATCCTGCCAGTTCCCGGCCTTGGTGGTGTCGTTGATGGGGAGCAGCTGCACCACGTTCTGTCCGGTCTTGACGGCCCAGTCCACCAGGCGCTTGATGTCGTTGAACTCTCCCACGCCGAAGCTCTCTTCGCTGCGGAGCGAGAATACCGGAACGGCCACGCCGGACCCGCGCCAGGGCTCCGTGGGGAAGCGGGGGGTGAGGTCTGCGATGACAAGCTGGGTATCCTTTGGGGGAACTTCCGCAAAAAAGTGGTTGGGACCCTCTTCCCAGAGGCGGATTTCGCGGGTTTTGCTGTTGGCGATTACGAATTTATACTCCATCGGCTCCTCCACGTCCAGGGTGGCGAACCACCAGGGGAAGCCATCGTCCTTCATCAGGAGCACTTTGTTCCAGTTTCCCAGCAGTTTCCCGGACCCTACGATGCCCACGGATTCTTCGCTGCGCACTTCCGGCGCGGCGATGCGGATGCACACATTCCCCCGGTCCGGTGCCTGGCTCTGCCTTTGGCGGAAGGACATCCCGGACGGTCTCCGGAAAATGACATCGCTGAAGGCCGATGAATAAAAGGCCGAATTGGAGGGGCGCTCCTGCCAGCGGGAGCGGACGATGATATTCTTGTGGGTGGCGGGAGCCTTGTAGCGGTGGGCGCGCCATTCGCGCTTGACGACCTTCCCGTCGCGGACCAGCTCGAAGGAGAATTCGTCCCCGTCGCGCAGCTGGCGTCCGGTGAGCACGATCTGCCACAGGCCGCCCAGGGAATAATCCATCACGATGCTGCGCTTTCCCAGCTTGAGCCTGACGCTTTCTCCCCATTGGGTGTGATACTGAAGTTGAATGTTGATGGTCATATTTCTTTTCAAAAATGAAGGTTAACAAAATTAGTAAAACCCGGTTAAATAGACAAGTGGACGGTATCGCTTTTTTTCTGAACTGCACATATATTGCGATGAATGAAAAAAGCAGTAACTTTGCATGGTTATGGCACAGAATGATTGGAAAGACCGTCTGGGGGTGGTATTCTCCACCAATCCGGATTTTCAATACACCACTTCCGGGGAGGAGGAGGCCGATACGCTCCCTCCGGAGAAGCAGCGGCTCGTTGTGGGCATCGACCGTCGCAACCGCGGGGGCAAGCAGGTTACGCTGGTGAGCGGTTTCAAGGGACGCTCCGATGACCTGAAGGAACTGGGCCGGACGCTCAAGACCCGCCTCGGGGTGGGCGGCAGCGCCAAGGAGGGGGAAATCACCGTTCAGGGGGATTTCCGGGACAAGGTGACGGAAATTCTCCGGTCACTGGGATACAACGCCAAAAGAGGAAACTGATGTGGCAGGACCTGTTTGAAAGCGGCCGGCTGCTGCTGCCGGAGAGCCCTTCGCCGGCCCTTCCGCCGGTGGAGAGCGGGCTTCCGCTGTCGGCCAAAGTCCTTATTCTGCTGTCCGTGCTGCTGTTTCTGTTGCAGCTCAGGCGTTTTTTCGATCTGGCGCCTTTCCTCTGGAACAGCATTTTCCGCACCCGGGGCGGCGCCCGGCTGGAAAACAATTACCGCATCAGCCACTACCGCAATGTCCTGGCCATCACCTTTTTACTTCCGGCCGTTCTCCTGATGTACCATTTTCGGCTTTACAACCCCGCTTTGCTGGCAGGGATGGAGCCGAACCTGCGCCTGCTCTGTGTGGCCGGGGTGTTGCTGGGCTATATTCTGCTCCGCCTTCTGCTGTACCTGTGGATGCGGCCCCGCCGCCGCGGACGGGATCCATATCAATTGGCCGGACGCCTGAGTTTCACTTTTTTCATAGACCTGATTCTCCTGCTGTCGGCAACGGTTGGAGTCTGTCTGATTGCAGGAGTCAATGAATTGACAGTCAAAAATATAATTTATGTAGAATGCGTGTTTGCCTACGTGGTTTATTTAATCCGGAGAGCACAAATTCTTTCCCTGTTTTGCAATCCTTTCCGAACTTTTTTGTACCTTTGCGGCCTGGAATTTTTCCCGACGGCGCTGCTTATCATTTCGGCAGTGGTCCTGTAGTGTAGAGAAGAGCAAAAATGAACATCCAAAAGATCCTGATTTCTCAGAATGCGCCCCGCGTTCTTTCGCAGTACCAGGCTGTGAGTGAAAAGTTCGGAGTCAGTTTCGATTTCCGTCCCTTTTTCAAGGTTGAACCCCTTACGTCCAGGGAATTCCGCACCCAGCGGATCAACCTGCTGGATTATACGGCCGTGGTTTTTTCGTCCCGCCACACCATAGACGCATTTTTCTCCCTGGCCGAAGAACTCCGCGTCAAGATTCCCGAGACCATGAAATACTTCTGCACCACGGAAGTCGTGGCCATGTACCTGCAGAAGCACATCGTTTACCGCAAGCGCAAGATTTTCTACGGAACCGGCACGCCCGAGAGCGTGGTGGCCCTCATCGGCCCCAAGCACCGGGGGGAAAAGTTCCTCATCGCGATGTCGGATTCCTCTTCTTCCGACGCGCTCACCTCCCTATTCATCGCCAACCACCTCCAGTACACCACCGGAGTGTTCGTAAAGTCGGTGAGCCAGGATCTCAAGGATCTTGACCTGAACTCGTACGATATGGTGGTCTTCTATCATCCGGCCGATGTGAAGTCCCTTGGGGAGAATTTCCCGGATTTCCGGCAGGGAGAGATGAAGATGGTCGCCTACGGCCGTTCCATCGTCCGTTCCATGGAAGAGGCCGGCCTCCGCATCGATGTGAAGGCCCCGTCTCCCGAGGCCCCGTCGGTGGCATCGGCCATCGAGCTGTACCTGAAGAGCTTGACTTAATGGATACCACCTTTCCCAAGTCCGAACGCCTTTGCGGTAAAAAAGCCGTGGAGGCCCTTTTCGAACGGGGAAAAGTTTTTCAGGCAGGCTGTCTCCGCTGCCGATACCTTCTCCGCGAAGATACCGAACCTTCCCGCGTAGTCATTTCCGTTCCCAAGCGCCATTTCAAGCGTGCGGTGAAGCGGAACCTCCTCAAGCGCCGCATCCGCGAGAGTTACCGTCGGCAAAAGCCTGGGGGCGGAGCGGACCTGCTCTTTATCTACACCTCCCGCGAGGTGCTCCCCTACGAAACCATCTACGACGATATGACCCGTGTCCTGGAGGCCCTGCCATGAATCCTGTCCTGAAGAAAGCCCTCATTGCGCCGGCGGTGCTCCTGATCAAGTTCTATCAGCTTTGCATCAGCCCTTTCACGCCGTCCTCCTGCCGCTACACGCCCAGCTGCTCGCAGTATGCGCTGGAGGCTTTCCGAAAGTATGGTCCCTTCAAGGGCCTTTACCTGACCGTCCGACGCCTGCTCCGCTGCCACCCCTGGGGAGGAAGCGGCTACGATCCGGTTCCTTAGCCGGTATTCACCTAAACCTATGAATTGACGTTATGCCCAGCAAGAGGAAAATCCAGAAAATGTTTGACGGGATTGCCCCGTCCTATGACCGGCTCAACCACCTGATGTCCCTGAACGTGGACCGCCTGTGGCGGCGCTGTGCCGTGAGGGAAATCGTGGACGGAACGGAGCAGCACATCCTGGATGTGGCCTGCGGAACCGGAGACAGCACCATCGCCATCGCCAAAGCCGCAGCACCCGGCTCCCGCATCATCGGGGCCGACATTTCCGAGGGAATGATGGCTCTGGTGATGGAAAAGGCCGCCCGCGAGGGCGTTCACGAGCGCATCCGCCTGGAGGTGGCCGACGGGGAAGACCTCCCCTTCCCGGAAGATTCCTTCCACCGGGTCACCTGCGCCTTCGGCATCCGGAATTTCGAGCATAAGGAACTGGGCCTGAAGGAGTTTCTCCGTGTCCTGAAGCCTTCCGGAAAAGCCGTGATCCTGGAATTGTCCGTTCCCCGGAACAAAGTGCTGAGGCGCCTGTACGACATTTATTTCCTGCGCGTTCTTCCCTGGGTGGGCGGAATCCTGTCCGGAGACAAAGCTGCATACAAGTATCTCCCGGCATCGGTCCACGCCTTCCCCGCGCCGGATGTTTTCTGCTCCATGATGCGGCGCGCCGGTTTCCGGGAGGTCCGCTGCAAATCCTTCACGCTGGGCCTTTGCCGCCTGTATGTGGGAGAGAAATAAAAAATGAGTATATTTGCAAACCTTGAATACTAAAACCAAACTGATATGTCCAATTATTTTTATGACATGCTCCCGAAGGAGGAATTCGAAAGAATACCTTACCTTCCCACAATGGGAGAATTTGTGAACTGGTTCACCGCCGAGTATGCCGATATGCCGGCCCTGAGCGACCAGACCGACACCATCACTTACGCAGAACTGGGAAAGCGGGTGGCCCGCCGCCGCGCTTTTATCAACAGTCTCGGCCTCCCCAAGGGTGCCCACATCGCCATCCTGGACCGTAACAGCCGGGATGCCGTGGAACTTTTCCTCGCCGTTACCTCGGCCGGCTATGTGGCGATGCTCTTCCCGGCCTCCCTTCCGGAAATGGCCGTGGTGGGCTCCTGCATGAAATTTGACATCGCCGCCCTCTTCGTGCGGGAGGAATTCAAGCCCCTCACCGCCAAACTCCAGGGCGTAAAGGTCCTCTCCACCGGGGAGATGGCCGATACGGAGGCCCCCGCCGCCGTCATCGACCCCGAAAGCCCGGCCGCCATCTTTTTCACCGGCGGCACCACCGGCCAGCCTAAGGGTGCCGTCCTGAGCCACCGCGCCCTGATGCGGGGCAATTACAACGCCATTTTCAAGCCCGGCAAGGTGATCGGCGTGCACCGTTACATCGGCCTGCTGCCCCTGAGCCACGTGTTTGGCTTGATTGCCGGCACGATGGGCTGCCTCTACACCGGCAACCTTTGGTATGCCTGCGAGGATATGAAGGCCACCGTGGGCAAACTTCCTGTGCTGAAACCCACCATCCTGGTCATCGTCCCCGGCATCTGCGACATTCTTGCCGGCCTGGTGAAGATGTACGGTCCCCAGTTCCTGGGCGGCGGTCTGCGGATGATCATCTCCGGTGCCGCTAATGTGCCCCCGCGCCTGGTGGAAACCTTCTCCAAGCTGGGCGTGGAGTTCTGCTTCGGTTATGGACTGACGGAAACCGCCAACCTCACCAGCGCCAATGCCGACGCCGTCGAAAAGCCCACCTCCATCGGCCGGATTTATCCCGGACAGGAGACCAAACTGGTGGACGGAGAGCTGTGGGTCAAGGGCGACAACCTCTTCTCCGGCTATTACAAGGACCCCGAGCGCACCGCCGAGGCCCTCACCGAAGACGGCTGGCTCCGCACCGGAGACCTCTGCCACTTTGACGAGGAAGGCTTCCTGTACATCAACGGGCGCATCAAGAACCTCATCATCCTCTCCAACGGAGAGAACGTGAGCCCCGAGAGCCTGGAGGAGCCCTTCTATGCCGATCCTTGCGTGAGGGACGCGATGGTCAAGGAGGACGATCTCAACGGCAACAGCGTGATTGCCATCGAGATTCTCCCGCTGATGCCTGCCTTCGACGGCAAGCCCTGGGAAGAGGTGGAGGCCTATATGAAGGCCCTGGTGGACAAGGTCAACGCCACCCTGCCCAGCACCCATCAGATTCGTAAAGTCACCGTGCGCACGGAGGATTTCAAGCGCACCGGCAGCATGAAGGTTTCCCGCGTATGACCCGTGAAGAAGTCTTTGCCGGCCTCAAGGAGGTGATCGGCATCATTCGTCCCCAGACGGACATCTCCCGGGTGAACTTCGAAACGGAACTGGTGCGGGAACTGGCCATCGACTCCCTGTCGATGATGCTCCTGGCCCTGGCCGTGGAAGAGAAGTTCCAGATGCGCTTCGACCCTGCGGCCCCCATGCCCACCACCGTGGGAGAAGTCTGCGACACGGTCCTCAACGCCCGGTAAACAGCCGGCAGCCGCCTGCCGCCGGGGAGAATGTAAGGAATTGGAATGACGTGGACCAAACCCTGGAACAGTAAGGAAGGCTTTCTCATCGGAGGAGGTCTTCTTCTTGTGGGGCTGCTCCTTCAGCTGGTCGCCGGTCCCATTGACTGGAGCCTTCTGGCCCGGCCGGTGAACCTGATCCTGCTGGTTCTCTTTCTGGCGGTCGTCGGCGGGATGTATTCCCTTCGAAACAGGGTTTACGCTTTCGAATGGATGATGCACGCGGGTGCCGCGGTACCCTGCCTCACGTATGCCGCGGCGCTGACCATCCTGATGGGCCTGTTTCCGCAGCTGCACTCCGGCGGCGTGCCCTGGCTCAGCCGGATGCTGCACTTCTGGCCGTTCGTGCTCATCTGGGCCTGGCTGGTGGAGATTTCGGCCCTGGCGGCGTTGAACCACCTGCTGCGCTGGAAACTTCGTGAGATTCCTTTCATACTGAACCATGCCGGCGTAGCGCTTGCCGTAACGGCCGCCACGCTGGGAAATGCCGATGTGCAGACCCTTCGGATGACGGTCTTTGCCGGGCAGGCCGGGTGGCGGGCGCTGGACGAGGCGGGCATGACGGTGGAAGCGGGCGTCGGCATCGAGCTCCACCGCTTCATCATGGAGGAGTATCCGGACCATACGCCCAGGCGTTTCGCCTCGGATGTGACCGTTCATACGAAGGAAGGGAAGCGTGTCACGGGAACGGTGGAAGTGAACCGGCCGATGAGGGCGGACGGCTGGAAAATCTACCAGTACGGATACGATGTGACGCGGGGACCGGAAAGCGACTGTAGCGAGTTCCTGCTGGTGCGGGATCCGTGGCTCCCCTGGGTCTATGCCGGCATTTTCATGATGCTCGCAGGCTCCCTTTGCCTGATGCTTTTGATGGCCCCTAAACCGCTGAAGACATGAGTTGGGATTCTTTTGTGTGGTTTGCACTCGGAGCCGTACTCCTGTGGGGCGCAGGCGCTTTTTTTGCCTGGAAGGATCGCAAGGCAGGGGTCTATGCCTGCACCCTCGTCGGCCTTGCCGTTTTCTTTTCCTTTATCCTGGGTCTGTGGATTTCTTTGGAGCGTCCTCCGCTGCAAACCCTGGGAGAGACGCGTCTGTGGTACTCTTTCTTCCTGCCCCTTGCCGGTGTCATCGTCTACGGCCGCTGGCGTTACAAATGGATCCTGAGTTTCAGCACGCTGCTTTCCCTGGTATTCATCTGCGTGAACCTGTTCAAGCCGGGCATTCATTCCAAAAGCCTGATGCCGGCGCTGCAAAGCCCCTGGTTTGTCCCGCACGTGATCGTGTATATGTTCTCCTATGCCCTGTTGGGTGCAGCCACGCTGATGGCGGTATATATGCTCATCAGGAAAGACAGGACGACGGAACAGGAAATCAGTCTGACCGACAACCTGGTGTATGTAGGCCTCGCCTTTCTCAGTTTCGGCATGCTGTTCGGCGCACTATGGGCCAAGGTAGCATGGGGCGCCTACTGGAGCTGGGACCCCAAGGAAACCTGGGCTGCGGCCTCCTGGCTCTGCTATCTGCTGTACCTGCACTGGCGCAAGGCCCGGCCCGGCAAGTGGAAGGGGGCCTGCGTCATCCTGCTTTTGAGTTTCGTCTGCCTGCAGATCTGCTGGTGGGGCATCAACTTTCTTCCCTCGGCCCGGGGACTGTCCGTCCACACGTATTAAATGTCCATCACGTAGCTTCTGCGGCGCTGGTAGGGCTTGGGGTCGTAGGGGCCGAAAAGGGTCTGCACCTTGTGGTTTTCTTCCAGCTGGGGGTTCAGCAGCAAACGCTTGATTCCCAGGCGGATGTAATTCTCGTGGAGGTATTTGAACATCAGGAGGGCGGCACCCTTGGCCTGGTATTCCGGCAGGACGCCGATCAGAAGGCCCTCGGCGATGGGATTGCGTCTGGGATTCAAGAGGGGGAGGATATGCATCCAGCCGAAAGGGAAGATGCGGCCCTTGGCCTTGCGGACCCCCTTGGAGATGTGCGGCATGGTGACGGTGAAGGCTACCAGCTCGTCCTCGTCGTTGACCACGAAGGCCACCATATCCTTGTTCATCACCGGGACATACTGTTTTACATAGCCGTCAATCTGCTCCTCACTCAGTTTGGTATATTCGTACAGGGGGGCGAAGGCTTCGTTCAGCACGTGGAACATCTCCCGCCCGCGACGGGCCATCTGCCGGATGTTTCCGGCGCGGAAGATATGCACGCCGAAGCGGCTTTCCACCGTGGAGGCCAGCTGCATCATGGGCGGAAGCTCCTCGGTGAATTCAATATAGCGCTGGGTCCAGTCCACATCCTTGACAAAACCCATCCTTTCCAGGAACTCCGGGTAATAGGGGTAGTTGTAGATGACGGTGAAGGGGCTCTCGTTCTCGAAACCATCCACCAGCAGGCCTTCGCGGTCCATGTCGGTGAAACCCAGGGGCCCTTTCACCTTGGTGCAGCCGCGCTCCCTGCCCCAGGCCACGGCCCGGTCGATGAGGGCCTTGGCCACCCCGTAGTCTTCGATGACATCGAACCAGCCGAAGCGTACCGACTTCTCTCCCCACTTTTCATTGGCCTTCCGGTTGAGGATGGCAGCCACGCGGCCGGCCACTTTCCCGTCTTTGTAGGCCAGGAACAGTTCCCGCTCGCAGAAAGAGAGGGAGGGGTTTCCGCTCCCCAGGGATTTGTATTCGTCGTCCTCGAAGGCGGGGACCCATTTGTCACAGTCCTTGTACAGGCCGATGGGAAAATCGATGAAGGCCTTGAGCATTTTCTTCCCCTCTACGGGTACGATGCGGATTTCGGAAGGCATAGGTGTCGGTTTTAGTCAAAATGCCCGCAAATGTAGTCATTTTTTCTTATCTTTGCCAATTATTGACTTGATATGGAAAAGAAGCTATTCAACAAGTGGAACAGAATCGTTGGTCTTGTCGTTCTGGCTATTGCGTCGGCCACCTATCTTTCCACCATAGAGCCCACGGCGTCTTTCTGGGATTGCGGGGAATTCATCGCATCGTCGTATAAACTGGAGGTGGGACACCCGCCGGGAAACCCCGTTTTCCAGCTGCTGGCCCGCTTTTTCACCATTCCGGTGAGTCCGGAGCATGCGGCCGTGGCCGTCAATGCGATGAATGCCATCCTGAGCGCCCTCACGGTTTTCATCCTGTACCTGACCATCGTCTTCTTCGCCAAAAGGGTGGCGGGGGAGGAACGGATGACATCGGCCCGGGCCATCGCGATCTTCGCCTCCGGTGCGGTGGGCGCCCTCGCGTACTGCTTCTCCGACACCTTCTGGTTCAGCGCCGTGGAAGGGGAGGTGTACGCGATGTCCTCGCTCTTTACGGCCCTCGTCTTCTGGGCGATGTGCAAGTGGTACGAACAGGCCGACCAGCCCCACGCCAACCGCTGGATTGTGCTCATCGCTTTCCTGATGGGCCTGAGCATCGGCGTTCACCTGCTGAATCTGCTCACCATCCCGGCCTTCGTCTTTATGTACTACTATCGGATGAACGAAGGCAAGGACCTGCCTTTCAAGCGGCTGGCGGGCATTTTTGCCATCGGCGTGGTGATTGAGTTCCTGCTGGTGTACCTGTTCATTCCCTACCTTCCCAAGCTGGCGGCCTTCTTCGACCGTCTGTTCGTGAACGGGCTGGGTCTTCCGTACAACAGCGGCGCCCTGTTCTTCCTGGTGGCCCTGCTGGGCTTGTGCTTCTGGTCGCTTTTCGCTACGCTCCGGAAGGGCAAGGTGTTCTGGAATACGGTGATGCTCTGCGTCACCACCCTGGTCATCGGCTTCTCGCTCTTTTCCATCGTGATTATCCGTTCCAGCGTAAAGCCGCCCACCAACGAATATCAGCCCGACAACGCCTATACCCTGGTGCGCTACCTCAGCCGGGAGCAGTACGGCTCCACGCCGCTGCTTTACGGCCAGTATTACGACGCACCCTACGACCTCAAGCAAGGCAAATACTGGGCTCCCCTGAACGGGAAATACATCCACGCCGATGCTCCGACCGATGCCGATTATCTCCCGGAGGGAAAGATGCTTTTCCCCCGCATGTGGTCCGGGGCGGACCCCCGCTACGTGGACTTCTACGAGCAGTACACCAAGGGCAAGGGCACCCGCGTGAAGGGCGCCAGGCACCGTAAACCCAGTTTCGGTGCCAATTTGGCCTATTTCTTCGACTACCAGCTCAACTGGATGTACTGGCGCTACTT
Source organism: uncultured Bacteroidales bacterium (assembly GCA_900319405.1). Classification (GTDB taxonomy): domain Bacteria; phylum Bacteroidota; class Bacteroidia; order Bacteroidales; family UBA932; genus Cryptobacteroides. The sequence continues at coordinate 57,249 of ONOH01000007.1, forward strand.
TATGTGGAATTTCGTGGGCCGCCAGAACGATGTGCACAGCCCGCTCCCGGGTAATATCTTCTACGGGAACTGGGAGAGCGGCATCGCCTTCCTGGACCAGCTCCGGCTGGGAGACCAGTCCGACGCCCCGGAGCCGCTGCGCGGAAACAAGGGCAAGAACCACTACTACTTCCTGCCGCTGCTGCTGGGCCTTCTGGGCCTGGTGTTCCAATTCGACAGGGATAAGCGGGGCAGCTGGATCGTGTTCCTGATGTTTTTTATGACGGGCATCGCCATCGTGATGTACCTGAACCAGCCGCCGTACCAGGTGCGGGAAAGGGACTATGCCTATGCGGGATCTTTTTACATGTTCGGCATCTGGATCGGCCTGGGGGTGCTGGCCCTGTACCAGTGGTTGTCGGAGAGCTTGAAAAAACTGCCTCCGGTGACCCTGTCTTCCGGGGTTTCCGTCCTTTGCCTGGCTGTTCCGGCCCTGATGGCCGCCCAGAACTGGGACGACCACGACCGATCGCACCGCTACACCGCTCCGGAGATGGCTTACAACTATCTCAATTCGGTGGGTAAGAACGGCTTTCTGATCACCCACGGGGACAACGACACCTTCCCGCTGTGGTATGCGCAGGAGATCGAATCGGTCCGCACCGACGTGCGCGTGGTGAACACCTCGCTCCTGGGGACCGACTGGTATATCGACCAGATGAAATGGGCCTGCAACGAAAGCAAGCCGCTGAACCTTACCGTCCCGGCTTCGCAGTACCTGTACGGCACTAACGAGTTCGTGTACATCGCCTATGACGACGGTTCGCCGATGTTCCTTTCGGACGTAATGAACGTGTTCAAGGATCCCAAAATGAAAGTGGCCCTGGAAGGCGGCCAGAAGTTGGATTTCATCTGCGCCCGCAACCTGGTGATTCCTGTGAACAAGGAAAACTGCCTCAAATACGGCATCGTCCCCGAGCAGTTTGCCGACCAGATTCCGGACCAGATCGTGCTTCAGATGTCCAAGGACAAGAACTATGTTTCCAAGCCGGAACTCTTCCTGCTGGACCTGTTGTCGGGCTACGAATGGGACCGTCCGCTCCATCTGCTCAATATGGGCGGAGACCTCAACGTGGGCATCAAGGATTACCTGATGTTCGACGGCTTTTCCTACCGCTTCACGCCCATCCGCAACAAGATTTCTTCCACGGATGCCGGCAAGGTGGTGGACGCCCTGGCCCTGTACGAGGACTTCAAGACCAAATACAAGTGGGATGCCCTCAGCCGGACAGACTATTACGTGGACTACCAGAACATGTACACCTTCCTGGGCGTGCTCTCGCAGCGGCAGCTGTTCCTCACGGTGTCCAACGCCCTCATCGACATCGATGAAAAAGAAAAGGCCCTGGAGATGCTGGATTTGTGCCAGGAGCATTTCCCGGAGCAGAACTACCCGCTGGAAAGCATCCCGCTGGGCTTCAGCTCCAACGACTATATGGTGGCGCAGATGATAGAGAATTACTACTATCTGGGCTCTTTTGAAAAGGCCCGCGACCTGGCCTCCCGCTTTGCCGACCAGCTGCTGGACAGCATCTCCTTCTATATGCAGTGGGGGTCGTTGGGATCGGCCGAGTTCGAGACCGCCAGCCGCGTGTTCCTCTATGTCTCGGATGTGTGCAAGCAGTATGGAGACAATGAACTGTCGGAAGCGATGACCGATACGCTGGAAGATCTCCTGCACACGGTCTCGGGCGGCGCCTATTCCCTGGAAAAAGAAGACACACTAACTATAACCGATTGAATATGAAACGAACCATGATGTTTCTGCTGGCACTCGTACTGTGCGTGACCAGCCTGGCTCAGGGCCGCCCTCAACGTCCGGAGGCCAAGGACAAAGCGGAAGAGAAGAAGGAAGCTCCCGCTCCGGTAAACCTCAACTTCTCCAAGGGCCTTCTTTCCGTGGCCCAGAATGAAAAAGACTGGTATCTGGAGGTGCCCGACAGCCTGCTGGGCCGCCGTATGCTGGCGGTGACCCGCTATGTGGCCAACACGATGGGCGCCGGCGTCTATGGCGGAGAGCAGGTAAATGACGCGATGCTCTACTGGGAGAAGGCTCCCAACGGGAACCTGATTCTCCGGGTGGACGTCGTGAACGTGGAGGCTCCTTCGGAGGATATCATCGCCCAGGCGGTGCGCGTGAGCTCCGAGAACCCCATCGTGGCCTCCTTCAAGCCGGAGAAATCGGCCACGCCCGGCACCACGCGCATCAAGGCCAACAGCCTCTTCGAAGGTGACTTGCAGGTATTTTCGCTGGATGCCCGCACCAAGAAGGCGAACAACCTGGGCGGCATCAAGGCCGATGCCAGCTTCATCCAGAGCATGCGCACCTATCCCATCAACACGGAGGTGACGGTGACCAAGACCTACACCTACAACCAGCCCCAGGGCGGCGCTCCCGGAGCCGCAGCTCCGCAGCAGCGTACCAACAGCCTCCCTGCCGGCCGTGAGGCGGGCGTGGTGACGGTGGTCCTCAACACTTCTATCCTCCTGCTGCCCGAAAAGCCGATGCAACAGCGTTGGTTCGACCCCCGCGTGGGCTATTTCGCCGGCGGCTACACCCATTTCTCCGACGACCAGCAGGGCGTGGAGCAGATCCGCTACATCACCCGCTGGCGCCTGGAAGCCCGTCCCGAGGATGTGGAGAAGCAGAAAAGGGGAGAACTGGTGGAACCTGTCAAACCCATCATCTATTACATCGATCCCGCTACGCCCAAGCAGTGGCGCAAGCACCTGATCGCCGGCGTGAACGACTGGCAGGTGGCCTTCGAGCAGGCCGGCTGGAAAAACGCCATCCGGGGAGAGGAGTGGCCGGAGAATGCCGAGCAGCTGGGAATGAGTCTCGAGGACGCCCGCTTCTCCGTCATCCGCTATCTGGCTTCTCCCATCGCCAATGCCTACGGTCCCAACGTACACGACCCCCGCAGCGGTGAAATCCTGGAAAGCCATATCGGCTGGTATCACAATGTGATGACGCTGGTGCACGACTGGTATCAGATTCAGGTGGCCGCCGTGGATCCCCGCGCCCGTTCTTTCAAGTATGACGAAGACCTGATGGGAGACCTCATCCGTTTCGTGTCTTCCCATGAGGTGGGCCATACCCTGGGCCTTCGCCACAACAAGGGTTCCTCCAGCTTTACCCCGGTGGAGAAGCTCCGCGACAAGGAGTGGGTGGAAAAGCACGGCCACACCGTCTCCATTATGGACTACGCCCGTTTCAACTACGTGGCCCAGCCGGAGGACGGCATCGGCAAGGATGGCATCTATCCCCGCATCAACGACTATGACAAATGGGCCATCGAATTCGGCTACAAGCCCACTTACATTGCCGATGCCAAGGAAGACCACCTGTGGTGGAACAAGGAAATCATCGCCCGCCTGAAGGCCCATCCCAACCTGTGGTTCGGCGGCGAGGGCTACGACACCGACCCCCGCGCCCAGAGCGAAGACCTGGGAGATGACGCCGTGGCCGCCAGCAATTACGGCATTGCCAACCTCCAGCGCATCATCGGCCAGCTTCCCGAGTGGAACACCGAGGAGGCCAATACCCACACCAACCTGAACCGGATGTACAGCGCCCTGGTTCAGCAGTATGGCCGATATCTGGGTCACGTAGCGATGAACATCGGTGGCCGCTACATCACCTACAAGAGCGTGGAGCAGCCCGGCGATGTATATGCCCCCGTTCCCAAGGAGCACCAGAAAAAGTGCCTGGACTTCCTGAACCAGCGGCTGTTCATGAAGCCCTCCTGGCTGGTGGATCAGCCCTATATCTATGTCCTGACCGACTCTCCCGAAAGCAAGCTCTATCCGCTGGTGAACAACATCGTCAGCGCCAGTTTCCTCCTGGGCCTGGATCGTCTGGACCGGATGGCGAACCTGGGTGACTATGCTCCGGAAGCGTACCTGGAAGACCTTCACCGGATGGTGTTCACGGAACTGGAGAAGGGCGGAAAGGTTTCCAGCTACCGCCGTTACCTCCAGACCCGCTTTGTGACCGCGGCACTGGAAGTGGTGAACGGGCAGCGTGCCAAGTCTTCGCCCAGCCGCGCCCTCCTTCTGGGAGAACTCCTGGACATCCAGAAGAAGGCCGCCAAAGGCAAAGGCCCCGATACGGCCACCAAGGCCCACTGGACCGCCCTCGCCACCCAAATCGAGAAAGGCTTGAAATAGCCGCAAATCGCAAGTGTGTGATACTGATGCATTTACGTAAAATCCTCTGCGCTTTTTGCGCAGAGGATTTTACGTTATGTGCTGATAATCAGCGTATTATGTGTCGCGCTATTCCATAATAGCGGCGATGCCGGGAAGGACTTTGCCTTCGATGGCTTCCAGCATGGCGCCGCCGCCGGTGGAGACGTAGCTTACCTTGTCGGCATAGCCCATCTGGGTAACGGCTGCCACGGAGTCACCGCCGCCCACGAGGGTGTAGGCGCCGTTCTTGGTGGCTTCGGCCAGGTCTTCGGCAATCTGGAGGGTTCCCTTGGCGAAGTTGGGCAGCTCGAAAACGCCCACGGGGCCGTTCCAGAGGATGGTCTTGGAGGCGAGGATGATCTTTTTCCAGTTCTCCAGGGAAGCGGGGGCGGCATCCATGCCCTCCCAGTCGTCGGGAATTTCCCGGATGGGGAAGATCTGGCGGGGCGTGTCGTTGTCGAACTTCTGGCCGCAGACGGTGGCTACGCTCAGGGACAGGTTCACGCCGCGCTCCTGGGCCTCCTTCATAATCTCGAGGGCGTCGGGGATGAGGTCGTCTTCGTGCAGGGACAGGCCCACATGGCCGCCCTGGGCCTTGATGAAGGTATAGCCCATGCCGCCGCCGATGATGAGGTTGTCCACCTTGCCGACAAGGTTCTTCAGGACGGCCAGCTTGGAGCTCACCTTGGAGCCGCCGATAATGGCGGTCAGGGGACGCTGGGCGTTTTTGAGCACATTGTCGATGGCCTTGATCTCTCCTTCCATCAGGTAGCCGAACATTTTGTCATTGGGGAAGTACTCGGCGATGAGGGCCGTGGAGCCGTGGGCGCGGTGGGCGGTGCCGAAAGCGTCGTTGATGTAGCAGTCGGCATAGGAGGCGAGGGTCTTGACAAACTCCTTCTGGGAGGCCTTTACGGCAGCCTTGGCGGCTTTCTTCTCCTCGTCGGTGGCGTCTTCGGCCAGGCCGCGGGGCTTGCCTTCTTCCTCGGCGTAGAAGCGGAGGTTCTCCAGGAGGAGGGCTTCGCCGCTCTTGAGGGCGTCGGCCTGTGCCTTGGCCTTCTGGCAGTCATCGGCAAACTGGACGGGAACACCCAGGCACTCGCTCACGTGGTTCACGATGTGCTTGAGGGAGAACTTGGGATCCACCTTCTTGGGACGGCCCAGGTGGGACATGATGATGAGGGAACCTCCTTCTGCGAGCACCTTTTTGAGGGTGGGCATCGCCCGGCGGATGCGGGTGTCGTCCGTGATTTCGAATTTCTCGTTCAGGGGGACGTTGAAGTCTACGCGTACGATGGCCTTCTTGCCTTTGAAATCGTACTTGTCAATGAATTGTTGCATACGGTAAGAATTAAATAACCTTCATTTGTCTAATCTGCAAAGTTAGTTATCTTTGCAGAAAATATCAAAATTATGGCGGTCGAATTCCCTGCAACATACTGGAAAGACTATGAACTCCTGGATTCCGGCAACGGAGAAAAGCTGGAACGCTTCGGAAAATATGTACTGCGGCGCCCCGAACCCAAGGCCCTCTGGATGCCTTCCCTCCCGGATGCGGAGTGGAAACGCCTGAGCCACGTGACGTTCAGGCCCGGAGCCGGATTCGGCAAGGCCGGCAAGGAAGACAGCGGCACCTGGGAGCGTTCCCGGAAGATGGAAGACCAGTGGGCCATCGCCTATAACGGAGCGCCGGACCCCGAAACCCACGCCGCCAGCGACCTGCACCTGGCCCTGCGCCTGGGCCTCACTTCTTTCAAGCACGTGGGCGTGTTCCCGGAGCAGGCCCCCAACTGGGAATTCATCTACCGGGAAACCGCCCGCCTGGGGCGCATCCACAAGGCCAACGGCCTCCCCGCTCCCAAGGTCCTCAACCTTTTTGCCTATACCGGAGCCGCCTCCCTTGCCGCCAAATGCGCCGGGGCCGATGTCACCCACCTGGACTCCGTTCGCCAGGTAGTTACCTGGGCCCGGGAGAATATGGAGCGCAGCGGCCTGGACGGCATCCGCTGGGTGGTGGAGGACGCCCTGAAGTTTGCCAGGCGCGAGGCCAGGCGGGGCAACCGGTACGACGGCATCATCCTGGATCCGCCCGCTTACGGCCACGGCCCCGACGGGGAGAAGTGGAAACTGGACGAACTCCTGTTCGGCCTGTTGCAGAATGTATCGGCCATCCTCTCCGGGCGGGACGCCTTTATGGTCCTCAACCTCTATTCCAACGGTTACAGCGCCGCCCTCGGAGAAACCGTGGTGCGGGAAGCCTTCAAGGGTGATTTCCGGGAAATGAGCTCCGGTGAACTGGCCCTGGCCGATTCCTTCGGCAAGGTTCTTCCGCTGAGCATCTATGTCCGGCTGAAGCGCTGATGCCGAAGGCTAAGCCTGATTCTCGTGGGCAATGACGGCCGTCTCCGCTTTCCGCCCTTAAATACCGTGGGCGAAATGGGTGGAGTCTTTTTTGGGAGAGGTTTTCTCCGGCTGGACGGCACGGGCGGGGAGCTTTCGCACGAAGGCATAGACCAGGAAGCCGATGCCCAGCAGCACGAAGGGGATGCTCAGGAGCTGGCCCATATTCAGGAGCATATCCTGCTCGAATTCCACCTGGGGATTCTTGACGAATTCAATCAAAAAGCGGCTGCCGAAGCACACGATGAGGAAAAGGCCCACGAAGGTGCCGCGGTACAGGCTGTCCAGTTTTTTCCAGTACAGCCACATCAGCAGAAGGCCCAGCAGAAGGTAAGTCCCGGCCTCGTAAAGCTGTGTGGGATGGCAGGGAAGCGTTTCTCCGTTGCGCTGGAACACAAAGCCCCAGGGAAGGCTGGTGGGACCGCCGTAGATCTCTGAGTTGAAGAGGTTTCCCAACCGGATGAAGCAGGCGGCGAAGGAGATGGGAATAACCAGGTGGTCCAGCACCCAGACATAGTCGAAATGATTCTTCGGGCCATACTTCCGGGCATACCACCAGATGCCCAGCAGGAGGGCGATGGTGCCGCCGTGGCTGGCAAGGCCGCCTTTCCAGGGCATGAAGATTTCCCAAAAGCCCTGCCAGCTTCCCAGGTAATAGTCCGGCTGGTAGAAGAGGCAGTGCCCCAGGCGGGCGCCCACGATGGTGCAGACAAGCAGCATATACAGCATGGGGTCCAGGAGGTCTTCGCTGATTTTTTCCCGGCGGAAGAAACTTCTCATGATGTACCAGCCCAGGATGAATCCGCTGACAAACAGCAGCGAATACCAGCGGAGCTCGATGCCGCCCAGTTGGAAGATGACCGGGTCTATGTTCCAGTTGATGGTCAGATATTGCATATCGGCAAAGATAGCAAAAAAAATGCTAATCATCCGCATCGGGGCCGATATTGAAAAAAAGCGGACAAACCTGTACGCAGGCTTGATATTTGCAGTGAACCTACGATTCACAATGTTGGTAAGTATGCGAAACATTCTATTTATCCTGACAATCCTCCTGCTCATTCCCGCGTCGGCGCGGGCCCAGTATCAGGGGACGGAGCGTCCCGCGGCAGATACGGCCCTTGTCCTGAGCCTGGATGACGCAGTCAAAATAGCCCTTTCGGAAAACACCTCCGTCAAAGTGGCCGACAGGGAGATTCAGCGGCAGGAGTATGCAAAAAAAGGGGCATACGGTGCCCTCTTCCCGCAAATCAGTGCTTCCGGCATGTACAGCTATGCCATCCAGAAGCAGAAGGTGTTCTTCGGATCGGACGATAACAGCGGCTCCGGTTCTTCCGGCGGTGGCGGCATGGCCTCGATGATGGCCGGCCTGATGGACCCCATCATGCATTATATCCAGCATCTGTATGAGGTTACCGGAACGCCCTTCATCCCGTATATTCCTCCCACTCAGGAGGATTCACCCTCTTCCGGGAGCGATCCCATCGAGATGGGCCGCCGCAACCAGGTGCAGCTGGGTATCAGTGCCTCGATGCCGCTGGTGAACCTGCAGCTGTGGGAGAGCCTCCGCATCACCGGGGATCAGGTGGAGCTGGCCGTGGAAAAGGCCCGCGAATCCCGCCTGGGAACGGTTGCCGCCGTAAAACAGGCCTATTTTGCCGTCCTGATGGCCAAGGCCTCCTACGAGGTGTACAACGCCGTGTTCGAGAATGCGGCCCAGAACCTCAAGCTCACCGAGAGCCGGTACAACGTGCAGAAGGCCTCGGAGATGGATCTGGCCCGTGCCCGGAGCACATATGCCGCTGCCGTCCCCAATCTCTATAATGCCGAGAATTCCATCCGGCTGGGCTTGTGGCAGCTCAAGGCCGTGATGGGGGTGGACCTGGACCGCGCCATCGATGTGCAGGGCGCCCTGGCCGACTACGCTGAACGCATGTTCTACGACATCAACGAGGGGGAGGAGGCTACGTTGGACCGCAACACGCAGCTGCTGCAGCTGGCCCTCCAGGCCGAGATGCTGGCCCGCCAGATCCGGATGCAGCAGTATGCCTATGTCCCGTCCCTGGCGATGCAGCTCTCGTACAATTACTACACCCAGAGCGACAAGTTCAACCTGAGCCAGTGGAAGTGGCTGCCTTCCAGCACGATGGTGTTCTCGCTCACCATCCCCATCTTCTCCGGCGGCCAGCGCTATTACGCCATCAAGCAGACCCGTGTCCAGGCCGATGAGCTGGCGCTCCAGCGCGAAAACACCGAGCGGCAGCTGCGGATCGGCATCCGCCAGAGCCTCTCTACGATGGAGACGGCAATGAGAACGTACGACGCCGCATCGACCGCTCTCAAGAGTGCCGAGAAGGCCTATGACATCGCCTCCAAGAGTTACCAGGTGGGGAAGACCACCTTTACCGACCTCAACAACACCGAGCTCACGCTCACCCAGACCCGTCTGCAGCAGGTCCAGGCCGTTTACAATTTCGTGATCGCCAAGGCCGGCCTGGAACAGACGCTGGGATACGATTTTACCGAAGAATAATCAAGCAGAGATATGAAAAAGAATTACCTCATCCTGGCCGTGCTTGCCTTCGCCGTTTCCTGCGGGGGCAATGGCTCCACCACAAGCGGAGAGACCGCAGCCCTTCCCGTAGAAACGGTCCCCAGCGTGGAGGTGACCGTGGCCCGGGTCCGCAGCGTGCCGCAGGAAATGAGTTATGCCTCCACGGTGGAGGCCTATGCCGTGAACAACATCATGCCCCAGCAGGGCGGCCGCATCCGCAAAATCAACGTGGAAGTGGGAGACTACGTGTCCAGAGGCCAGGTCCTGGCCGAGATGGACCGTCTCCAGCTGGACCAGCTGGCCCTCCAGATCCAGAACGATGAAATCGAGTACCAGCGCCTCAAGAGCCTCTACGAGGAGGGCGGTGTCTCCCAGAGCGATTTCGAGACGGCCGAACTGGGCTACAAACTGCGCAAGACCAACTACAAGAATCTGGAGGAAAACACCATCCTGCGCAGCCCTGTCACCGGTTTTGTGACGGCACGCAACTTTGACGCGGGGGATATGTTCGGCATGTCGGCCCCGCTGTTCACCGTCCAGCAGGTGGTGCCCGTGAAACTGCATGTGGGCATTTCCGAGACCGAATACGCCCGGGTAAAGAAGGGGGATCAGGTGACCCTCACCGTGGACGCCCTTCCCGGCCGCAGCTTCACCGGCAAGGTGGGGCGCCTGTTTCCCACCATCGACCCCCTTACCCACACCTTCAAGGCCGAGGTGGTGGTCCCCAACGCCGACAAAGCCCTCCGTCCGGGCATGTACGCCCGCGTGACGGTGAACTTCGGCGACCGCCTCTCCGTGGTGGTGCCTGACCAGTGCCTGGTAAAACAGGAAGGCACCGGAACCCGCTTTATCTATGTCCTCCAGGCTGACGGCAGCGTGAGCTACGTTCCGGTGAAGACCGGCCGCCACATGGGGAGTGAATATGAAATTATCGAAGGCCTCAGCGACGGCCAGACGGTGGTAGTGAAAGGCCAGGCCGCCCTCAAGGACGGCGTGAAGGTGAACGTGCTATGAGTATCTACAGAACTGCGGTAAACAATCCGGTCACCACGGGGCTGCTGTTCCTGGCCTTCGCCATTCTGGGCTTTTTCACCCTGACGCGGCTGCCGGTGGACAATTTCCCGGACATTGAATCCAATGTGATCATGGTGATGAGCTCCTATCCCGGCGCATCGGCCGAGGATGTGGAGAACAACCTAACGAAGCTGTTGGAAAACTCCCTCAACGGCGTGGCGGACCTCAAGGACATCACGTCCAACTCCCGGGAGAACATTTCCGTGCTTACCCTGGAGTTCGAATACGGGACAGACATCGACGAAGCCACCAACGACGTCCGCGACAAGCTGGACATGATTTCGCAGCGGCTGCCGGACGGCGCCTCGCTGCCCTTCCTGTTCAAGTTCAGCGTGGACGACCTGCCCATCATGATCCTGGCCGCCACGGCCGACCAGAGCGTATCGGCCCTGGACAAGATCCTGGACGAGCGGGTGGCCACTCCGCTGGCGCGCGTCTCCGGCGTGGGTACCGTGTCGGTTGCCGGTGCCCCCAAGCGTGAGATCCAGGTCTATTGCGACCCC
>ONOH01000035.1 GCA_900319405.1 uncultured Bacteroidales bacterium
GCCTCTTGAAGTTACCGTTTCCGGCATCATTCCCCGCAACCAGAAGTATCTTAAAAAGAAAGTGGACGGGAATGTAATTGAGTACCTTCCGGACATGTCAAACGCGTATATGTACGCCGCGGCCAAGATTCCCTCGGCCGATGCCGGACACGTGAAGGTTCCGCTCCGCTACAAACCCCTCTTCTCTGCCGTCAAGCTCAAGGTTACGGCGGCCGATGCGGGTGCTGAGAAGTATCGGCTCAAGAAGGTGGAATTGCGTACAGACCTTTTCTATGATGACCTGCATCAGAGCGACCCCAAGCGCGTGAACAAGCCCGAGAGTGGCACGGCGCTGAACGGCCCCTTCACGGTGAAGTTCGGCACAGCGCCCAGCGGGGACGACAAAAAGCCCGAGTACACGGGAGATTTTTCCGTTACGGCTCACCCTGGCCTCCCGGATCCCGCTGCCCTGGACACTACCTACAAGCGCCTCACCATCCGAATCGAGGAGACCGACCGCGTGTGGCTGGGTGACAAAGAGGTGAACGTCACTTTCCTGGCCCTTCCCATCCGGCAGGAAGTGATGACAATCGTTTATACCTTCGAGGTCAAGGACGACAGCGGGAATCCCAAGACGGACGATGAAGGAAAAATTATCGAGGTAACGCGTTATCTGGCCCTTCAGCAGAAGACCACCAAGTCGGACAACACCGGAGAGCACAACGAGTTTCAAAAGCGGGGTTGGTTCTCTCTTCCCAAGGCTACCAAGCTTTATGTGAAATCCAACGTTCCGGAGATACAGTATTATTTTGACGTTGTTATGCAAGGCAACCTTCCGCGCACCTGGAAGGTTGGAAGCACGAAGCCGGCCGGCAAGTCCTTTTTTGAGGCCAAGGATTTCTACGCGGTCATCAGTTACCGGGATTCCACAGGCTTCCTGCAGCCGCTTCGCTGGAAGGTGACGGGATACAGGGAAAACGCCACATCCGGTGACTTCTCGAAGACCCCTCCTTCCTGGCTGCGCCTCCGCGGCGACGATCCCTGGACCAAACTGGTTCCGTTCGATGTGGATGATTCCGAGCATCCGGGGGCTCCATACAGCGGTTTCGATCCTTGGGAGGTTCCCCAGGGACGGGGAACTCGGATGAAGAATCCCGTTGATAAAGATAAGAATCCGGTTTCCGAAGGGTCACGGGAGCTTGTGGGCTACCAGAGTATCGACCTTCATGACTATACCTTTTATGATGCCGGTGCCCCCAATAATAAAGCGCGAAAATGGGTCTGGGTGAACCACGGTTCCTATATCCACAGCACGCCGGACGGGAAGTTCGTTCATCACGAGAACGATGGGGTGGCGTTCCCGGATTCCACCGGCCTAAAAAAGGGGTGGAAAGGCGAGAATGGCGAGGCCTATGCCTTCGACCTTTCCAGCCACGACATTTATGGGAAACTTTATGATGGATTGAAGAACGGAGACCTGGGCACCACGGCCAACTGCTATGTGGTGTCGGCCCCTGGCTGGTACCGTTTCCCGGCGGTTTATGGCAATGCTTTAAAAGACGGAGCGGGCAATAGTGCCGCTTATACTGGATCCGGCGGTACTAACCTTATGGGCGCCTTCCTGGATCATACCGGCACCGGCATCGAGGACCCCTGGATTACCTATAAGTATACCATTACATCCGTGGACATTGTCTGGGACGATGCCAATCGTATGTTAAGTAAGCGTGTGGAACCGACAGATACGCGTATTCTGGACAGAAGACCCTTCTGCAAAGAAATAGACGGGAAACAATATATCTATTTCTATGTGGACGACATCGCCCAGGGCAATGCCCTCATTGCCGCAAAGTCAGGCAACGATATTGTCTGGAGCTGGCACATCTGGGCGGTGACGGACCCGAAAAAATACCTGGCGGAGGTTAAGATTCAGAACAATGAGAAGAACAAGAATGGCACCACCAACCCCTATAAGAGCATTTACGGAAACGACAATTCGTTCTGGAAAGACAAGGATTTGGGACAGAACGGGAAAGAGAACGAGGTTGATGCGCGCTATTGCGACGTGGAATTCTCCCAGTACTTCAAGGGAAAGGTAGTTCAGAAAGTGGTCAGGCGCGTTTACCAGAGCGGTGTAGAAGATGCCAACGAGATTGTCCCCGCCTATCAGTGGGGCCGGAAGGATCCGATGCCCATGTTTAAGGGAACGCTGCCTAATCAAAAAATAAATAAAAAGTGGCACGAGGGTGCTCCGGAGAACACGCATAATACCATTTTGCACCCGGATACTTTCTATTGGGGGGCAAATAATGAATATGTTGCCCAGGGGCTCCGCTATGACAACCTGTGGAATACAAACGTGGACAGCTATATTACCAAAAACACTTCTGATAATAGCGCAGGCGGCAGTTTGGACAGGGAGGTGGAAAAAACCATTTATGATCCTTCTCCTCCCGGGTTCTCCCTGCCCAATATGTATGCCTATTCCGGATTGAATCCCTATAGTCCAATCCAACAGACTGTGATTCCTAATGCAACTACTGATCCTGGTCCATTAAATGGAGTTGCAAAGAATCCTGTAACCACATTCTCCTCCTCCGGGCATGTGGAATTCTATTGCGAATATAAGGAAAGTGCTACCTATAGGCGGAACACTGAGGGGAGCACAATAACATTTTATGCAAGGGGCCGTGCAAATGGCGGTAACGCAGGTGCGAGACAATGGTATTTTCCTTTGACCGGAAATGATGTCGGAGCCTTCTACTGGACCTCTGAACCTGCCGCGTGGAACAATAGCAAAGCTCTCCATGGTCGTTCTTTCTATTTTCGCGGACCCGGAGTCCGGCCAGATTTGGGTTGGTACATGTATCCTGTGGCTGGCAAGAATGATGACGGCCAGGCCAAATGGCAGCGAACCCATGGTTTGACCATCCGCCCCATGCGTCAGCAGCCATAGATTCCTGACCCGCCCCACTCGTGCTGCGGTGCATCCCCTTGTCATTCTGAGCGCAGCGAAGAATCTCCGGATGGACATCGACTGCACGGACCGCAACGGCTGCCGCTTCATCGTGGAGATGCAGCTGGCTCGGCAGGGCGGCTTCTACGAGCGTGTCGTCTTCTACTCGGCCTTGTCGGCGGCCGCCAGGATGCTCATCGCCAGTTCGTAATCATTCTCGTTCACTTTCACCTCGACGGGCCTGATAAAGCCCAGGGAAGGATAAGAAGAGTCTGCGCCGAATACGCCGGCGGGGACGCCGTTGTCTCCCAGGAGGGCGACGCACATGTCAGCCATTACCTTGTCGTTGAAGCTGGCCACGGTTTTGAATTTCTGGGTATCAGTTTCCATAATCGTTGATTTTACGGTCAATAGCCATAACGATGCGTGACAAATCCCGTACCAGACCCTCGGCCTGGAAGCCTCCGAGGACGGGCCGGATGGTAATGCCGTCTTCCCACAGGCGCATCACGCGCGCGGTGGCCGACGAAAGCCGGTACTTCCGCCCTCCGTCTTCCGTCTCTCCGGCCTTCTGATAGCCCCTGCCGGCCATAGCGGCATCGATGGCATCCCACTGCCCGGCCGGGTCTCCCTGCGAGCGGACGGTGCGCTTCCCGTAGCCGAAGAAGGGATAGGCGAAACTCATCAGCAGGAAAAGGCCCAGAATGTATGCGACCGATGTCCAGCCCTGCTGGAAAGCCACCGCCACATCCTTGGAAACGAAGCCCGAAAGCATCAGGATTCCGATGGTGAGGACAAAAATGAGGGTAATCTGGAGGAAGTATTTGAGGGATCTTCTGAGGTGGGTCATACAAGTTCTCTAATGATTTCGTCAGAAACAAAGAAATGGTCTTCCGGAATGCGGTAGCGGCATCCCGTTTTGCAAAGGGCTCCCTGGTCCAGAAGGCGCTGCACGTCCTCCTCCCGGCAGTTGGCCAGAAGAAACGCCGCGTCAATCCCTTTTGCCGTCCGGAGGGCCAGCATCAGGGTTTCCACCTTTTCGTCCTCCGGGCTCAGGGCTTCGCTGGTGGAGCGGTAGCCGTCCAGGGTGGCATCGTTCCAGCTGCGCCCGCGTCCGCTGAAGGAGTGGGCCGACGGACCCAGCCCCACATAGGGTCTCCGGGCCCAGTAGCCGCCGTTGTGGACGGCCTCGAAACCGGGTTTCGCGAAATTGGAAATCTCGTAGTGGTTGTAGCCGGCATGGGCCGCCTTGACGCAGAGCATGTCGTACTGGCGGCGGCAGAGCTCTTCCGGGGCTTCTTCGTACTCCCCGTTTTCCAGGCGCGTGGCCAGCACATTGTCTCCCTCCACGGTGAGCTGGTAGCAGGAAATGTGCTCGGGATTCAGCGAAAGGGCCTCGTCGATGGTCTTTCCCCAGACCTCGTCCGACAGGTTGGAAAGGCCGAAGATAAGGTCGATGCTCACATTTTCGAAGCCGGCCTGCCGCACCAGGCGGAAGGCATCCCGGGCGCCCTGGGCGCTGTGGCGGCGGTTCATCCAGCGGAGGAGCTCGTCGTCAAAGGACTGAATGCCCAGGCTCATGCGGTTGACGCCCAGCTGGCGCAGGCTTTCCACGTAGGGAAGGCCTTTTTCCACGATGTCTTCCGGATTGGCCTCCAGGGTGAATTCCGTGAAGGGGCCGCCGTGTCCGCACTGCTCCAGGGCCAGGAGGATGCGGGTCAGATGAGTCAGGGGCAGCACGGAAGGTGTGCCGCCCCCGAAATAGAGGGTTTTGAGTTCATCGTCCATTTCTGCGGCCCGGCGGCGGATTTCCGCACAGACCTGGGCGGTGTAGCTCTCAAAGAGGTCGCCTTCCGGGATTTCCGAGTAGAAATCGCAGTAGGTGCAGAAACTTTTGCAGAAAGGGACGTGGATGTAAATCATCTTACCTGAGCATACATTCCGCCCGGCCCAGCGGGCCTTTTTCGGTGTACACTTCCAGGGTGTAAACGCCCTTGACGAACTCTCCGGTGTCGTTGATGTAGATGGACATATCCACCTCAGACCCTTCGTAGTCCACTTCCCGGGAAGCGGTGGCCTGCAGGGGAACGCCGTTGGCCATGAAGTCCACCGACTCGTTGTTGATCAGCAGAAGGCCTTCCGGATCCTTCACCCTCACATACACACGGACGGGGCCCCTGTCGGCCAGAGAATTCTCCACCAGCGAGAGGTTGGCCACCATGTATCGCACGCGGCTGTGGCGGTCTCCGGGCTTGTCGTTGCTGTAATGGCCCACCAGGGAGATGGCGCGGGCCTTGAGCACCTTGCCGGCGTTCACCTGCGAGGAGAGGTTCTCCACCTGGGCGGTGAGCTCCTCGTTGGCGCGACGGCTTTCGGCCGCTTCCTTGCGGGCGGCGGCGGCATCGGCCGTGAGGCGTTTGTTAAGGGTGTTCAGGGAGTCGATCTGGACGATGTAGCCCTTCATAATGGCGCGCAGGGTGCCCAGTTCCTTTTCGTACTGGCGGATTTTGGCGCGGTTGGTGGCTTCCGTCTTGGAAAGTTTTTCAATGAGCATCGCCACCTGTTCGCGGGACGTGTCCAGCTGGTGGTTGATGCTTTCGTAGTCCGAGTTCAGGGTGTTGAAGTCGTTCTGGAGATCTACCATCTGGCGGGCCAGTTCCTGCTTTTCTCCTTCCAGGTCTTTCACCAGGGCGCTGCGCTGGTAGAGCATATAACCCAGGGTGCCGGCCAGGGCCAGGGCGATGGCGGCCAGGATGGCCATCAGGGTACGGGGACCTTTTTTCTCCTTTCTTTCGCGCTCCTCGCGCTCTATTCTCTCGAGGGGATCTTCTGTCATCATGGTTTTTGTTTTTATTTCGTACAAATATAGCTATATTTGTGAAAATAACGTGCCAATGCCATGGAAAATGTCTATTACGCTCGCATAGAGGCCCTGAGAGCCTTGATGAGAGAAAACGGATGGGATATGGTCATCCTCACCGGAAGCGACCCGCACGCCAGCGAATATCCCGCCCTCCGCTGGAAACAGGTGGAGTGGCTCACCGGCTTCACCGGGGAAGCCGGCGATGTTGTCGTCACGGCCGATCACGCCGGACTGTGGACGGACACCCGCTATTTCATCCAGGCCAACAAGCAGTTGGAGGGGACCGGGGCCGTATTGCACAAGATGCGCGTTCCGGAGCAGGTGCCCATTCCCCAGTGGATTGCCTCGCTTCAGATGGACGAGCCCGTCATCGCCGTGGACGGTTTGTGCCAGACCGTATCGGCAGTCGGTGAGCTTCGGGCGGCGGTGCCGTCGGCCGTCATCGTGCCTGTTCCGGACCTCCTCTCTGCCCTCTGGGAAGACAGACCGGCCATCCCTTCGACGCCCATCATTACCCTGGGCGAAGACCTCACCGGAGAAAGCCGGGAAGCACGCCTTAGCTGGCTTCGCAAGTGGCTCATCCGGCAGGGGGCCGATGCCATTCTCCTGACGGCCCTGGACCAGATTGCCTGGCTCCTGAACGTGCGCGGGCAGGATATCGACTACAATCCCTTTGTCATTTCTTACCTTCTGGTCACGATGGACGAGGCCAATTGGTATGTGCAGAAAGACGCCTTCGAAGACCCCGATTCCGAAACAGCCGACAGTTTCCGCGAACTCCAGGCCGACGGCGTCACCCTTTGCGACTATTCCGATATCCATTTTGCCCTATCCTCTCTCAGGGACAGCGGAGTGGACCGCATCTGCATAGATGAATCCGGTCTCAACTACGCCCTGTGGACCGCTCTGGAAAACGGCCCCGAAGTGCTGTCGGTGGAATCTCCCGTTTCGCTTCGTAAAGCATTGAAAAACAGCACGGAAATAGATGGAATGCGGGAGGCCCATCTGGAAGACGGCCTGGTGATGGAGCAGTTCCTCTACTGGGTGCAGCAGCACGCCGGTTCCGTGAACGAATGGGAAGCCGCCCGCTATTTGGGCAGCCTCCGGGCAAAGGTTCCGGGCTATAGGGGAGACAGCTTTGAGACGATATCGGCCTATGGTCCTTCGGCGGCTTTGCCGCATTATTCCACGCCTTCGGAGGGATCGGCCCTTCTGGAGGCCCGGGGGCTGTACCTTTGCGATTCCGGCGGCCAGTATTTGTTCGGGACCACGGATATTACCCGCACCGTGCCGATGGGCCCGTGCACCGCGCTGGAACGGGAAGACTACACCCTGGTGATGAAATGCCATATAGACCTGGCGATGGCCGTGTTCCCCAAGGGAACCTGCGGACCGCACCTGGATATCCTGGCGCGTGAGCCGATGTGGCGGTACAAGCGCAATTTCGGCCACGGTACGGGCCATGGTGTAGGCTTTTTCCTGGGCGTGCACGAAGGCCCCCATGAGTTCCGTCAGAACTTCAACTCCATACCCTTCGAGGCTGGTTTCGTGGTAACGGACGAACCTGGAATCTACCGTGAGGGAATGCACGGAGTGCGCCATGAAAACGTGCTCTTGTGCCGCTCTCTTGGGGATAACGAGTTCGGCTCCTGGCTGGGCTTCGAGCCGCTCACCCTCTGCCACTACGACACCTCCTGCCTGGAGCTTTCCCTTCTTACGGAAGACGAGCGCAACTGGCTCAACGCCTACAACGAGAAGGTCTATAGAATTTTGAGCCCCCGCCTCCCGGAAGAGGTGGCCACCTGGCTCCACGAAAAAACCCGTCCGGTGTAGGACGGGCTTGTTCTAAGCTTCTTCCCGGACCGCGGTGTCTTCGTCCTTGGCCAGGGCTGCTTCCAGTTTTTCCAGCTGCTCCAGCAGGGCTTTGCGGGCGTCTTCCTTGAGATCTTCGCCTTGTTCCATCAGCTGTTTTTTGAGCTTTTTGGCTTCGATGCGGGTGTAGCGGTAGCGCACCTGGGCGTCGTGGGCGAACTCGTCGAATTCTTCCCGGGCCTTGTCATAGCCATCGGAAGCGGCTTCCATCAGTTTCTTGCGGGTTTCCTCTCCTTTGTCGGGGGCATAGAGGATGCCGGCCAGGGCGCCTATGGCAGCTCCGGCGATAAAACCAAGCAGGGATTCACTTTTCATAATTCTTTGGAATTAAGGGTGTACTAATGTTCCTATTTTTTCTCCTTTCAAGAGTCTTGTGAGGTTTCCGGTAGCGTTCATATCGAAAACGATGATGGGCATCCCGCCTTCGCTGCAGAGGGCATAGGCTGTCTGGTCCATCACCTTCAGGTGTTTGGAAATGGCCTCGTCAAAGCTGAGCTGGTCGTATTTGACGGCCGAGGGATCCTTCTCCGGATCGGCCGTATAGACGCCGTCCACGCGGGTGCCTTTGAGGAGGGCGTCGGCGCCGATTTCGAGGGCGCGGAGGGCAGCTCCGCTGTCGGTGGTGAAAAAGGGATTGCCGGTGCCGCCGGCAACGAGGACCACCCCGCCGCTCTCCAGCACCTTCACGGCGTCGTCGCGCATGTAATATTTGGCATAGGGCTCCATGGGGGTGGAGGTGAAGACCTGGGCCTCGACACCCTCGGCCTGGATGAACATCTTCAGGGCCAGGGAGTTGATGACGGTGGCCAGCATTCCCATCTTGTCTCCGTCCACGCGGTCGAAGCCTTTGCCCACGCCCTGTAGGCCGCGGAAGATGTTTCCGCCTCCGTTGACGATGGCTATCTGCAGGCCGGCTTTGGCCGCCGCAGCTACTTCTTTGGCATATTTTTCCAGCCAGGCGGTGTCCAGTCCCTTTCCGGCGGGACCGCCCAGGCTTTCTCCCGACAGTTTAAGTAAAACGCGCTTATACATATTCTCTTCTAGATTTGAAACAAAAGTACCCAAATAGTGGGAAAAATCCAAGAAAGATTCCTATATTTGCATGCTCGAAAAAACAATTTAACAACAATAATGGCTAATTTTTTAACCTCCTCCATCGGCAAGAAGTTCATTCAGAGCGTTTCCGGCGCTTTTCTCATCCTCTTCCTGCTGCTTCACGGTACCATTAATTTTTTCTCCGTCATCGATTCCTTCCACGGGAATTTCGGTAAGGTGGCTTTGGACGACAAGCTTTTCTCCGAGGGTGATGGCCTGTTCAAGCTGGGCTGCGACTTCATGTCCACCGGCTTCATCAGCATTATGGTTCCCATCCTGGCCCTCGGCTTCGTCGTCCATATCGGCTACGGCATCTGGCTCACGGTGGACAATTACCGTCGCCGCGGCGGCATCAAGCGCTACGAGGTGGCTTCCAAAGCTAAAAACGACAGCTGGAGCGCCAAGAACATGGCCATCCTGGGCATCATCGTCCTGGGCATTCTGGGCTTCCACCTCACCCATTTCTGGGCCAAGATGCAGCTTCCGGAGATGTTCGGCATCGGCAATTACGAGGACAATCCCTATACGCTCCTGGTGGCCACATTCAGCAAGTGGTGGATCGTTGCCCTGTATATGGTATGGTTCGTCGCCATCTTCCTGCATCTGACCCACGGTTTCTGGAGCATGTTCCAGACCATCGGCTGGAATAACAAGAAGTGGCAGAAGCGCCTGAAAGTGATCGGTGTCCTGGTGGCCGCCATCATTGTCCTGCTGTTCGTCGCAACGGCCGTCAACGCCTACATCGAGGCCATGGCCCTGTAGTTTTTAAATTCTTTCTTGCAATTGTAATTTCTATTGCTCATCTTTGTAAGAGAATGAGAAACAACAACAATAACTGGTGGCGCGCTTGCAGCTTTGTCCTGTAAGTCGCTTCGCCGTAGTTATGTATCAGATAACAGCACGCTGACTTACAGTGTGCTGTTTTTTTAGATTCTTCGCTACGCCCAGAATGATAAAACGATAACATATAAAACGACAACACAATGAGACAGAAAAAGTACATGCTCCCGGAGAGCGAGATTCCCACCCATTACTTTAACATCCAGGCCGTGATGCCCAACAAGCCCCTTCCTTTCCTGCATCCGGCCACCCGGCAGCCGATGAAGGCGGAAGACCTCTATCCCATCTTCTGCAAGGCCTGCGCCGATCAGGAGATGAACCAGACCGACACGTGGATTCCCATTCCCGAGCCCGTCCGCGAGCAGTACGCCGCCTACCGCTGCACCCCCCTCGTGCGCGCCTACGAACTGGAGGCGGCCCTGGGGACCCCCGCCCACATCTACTTCAAGAACGAGAGCGTGAGCCCCGCCGGCAGCCACAAACTGAACTCGGCCATCGCCCAGGCCTATTACGCCAAGGAGCAGGGCATCACCAACCTGACCACCGAGACCGGTGCGGGCCAATGGGGCGGCGCCCTGAGTTACGCCACCAAGAAGTTCGGCATCGACTGCGCGGTGTATATGGTCAAGGTGAGCTATGAGCAGAAGCCTTTCCGCCGCTCCATCATGCAGGCTTTCGGCGCTGCGGTAACTCCTTCCCCGTCCATGAGTACCCGCGCCGGCAAGGACATCCTCACCATTAACCCCAACGACCGCGGCTCCCTGGGCTGCGCCATCTCCGAGGCCATCGAACTGGCAATGAGTACCCCCAACTGCAAGTATGCCCTGGGTTCCGTACTCAACCACGTGTGCCTGCACCAGACGGTCATCGGCCTGGAGGCCGAGAAGCAGATGGCGCTGGCTGGCGAGTATCCCGACGTGGTGATTGCCTGTTTCGGCGGCGGTTCCAACTTCTGCGGGATGGCCTTTCCTTTTATGCGCCACGTTATCTCGGGAGAGAAAAAGACCCGTTTCATCGCGGCCGAACCCTATTCCTGTCCCAAGCTCACGCGCGGAAAATTCGAGTACGACTTTGGCGATGAGGCCGGAATGACCCCGCTTCTGCCGATGTTCACGCTGGGGCACAGCTTCAAGCCCGCCTCCATCCACGCGGGCGGACTGCGTTACCACGGTGCCGGTGTCATCCTTTCTCAGCTGATGAAGGACGGTTATATGGAGGCCGTGGATATCGAGCAGCTGGATTCCTTCAAGGCCGGTGTCCTCTTTGCCCGCACCGAAGGCATCATCCCCGCCCCCGAAAGCTGCCACGCCATAGCCGCCACCATCACCGAAGCCCTCAAATGCAAGGAAAGCGGCGAGGCCAAGACCATCCTCTTCAATCTTTCTGGTCACGGCTTCGTGGATATGGCATCTTATGATAAATACTTCTCCGGAGAGATGCAGAATTACCACGTCTCCGAGCAGGACCTGGCCGCATTCATCCAAAGCGCCGACGCGCTGAATGTAGCTTCTAAGTGATTGGTTAGCAATCGCTTAGCGAAAATCCTCTGCGCAAAAAGTGTAGAGGATTTTCCGCAATGCGTTGACTATCAATGCATTGCGGATATCAGTCCACCATCACCAGGGCGGGGGCGGGGTGCGAGAAGTGGAGGGAGACGACGGGGGCGGTGGTGCGGTTGAGGGTGCCTTTCCACCAGGCGTCGAAAACCACCTCGTCCAGGGGCCATTGAAGGCCGACGGAGCTCACGCGGAGGGAATTGTCGGGGCTGAAGAAAGAGAAGCGGCGTCCTTCGCCCAAGTGGAGGTCGCAGCTGCCGGTGACGGCAAAGGCGGTACCGAAATCCGAGACGATGCAGACCTTGCGCTCCCCGAGCGGAAGCAGCCGCGGATACTCCATCAGGAGGCCCAAGTTGCCGATGCTGTGGTCTTCCCGAAGCCCGGTGGCACCCAGAATCACAATCTCGGAGACCTCGGGATGCTCGCGGAGCACCCAGCGCATCGCTTTGGTGAGGTCGTTGTGTTCCTGTTCCGATTCGGGAGCCAGCACCCCGGCGTAGGCCTCCTGCAAATCGGCGGGCAGGGAATCCATATCTCCCACCACCGCAAGGGGCCGGGCCGATGGCTTGTGCGCAAGCCACTTCACCAGCGCTCCGTCGCAGCAGACCACTCCTTCGGCCGAATCCAGCAGATACAGGGGATACGGCTCTGTGGGGAATTGCCCGTTACAGAGAATGACGAGGCTATTCATCTTCCTTAGGGGCGGCTTTGGCTACCTCGGCCCTGGAGGTTCCGACGGTGGTGGTGTAGGAGGCGGGGTCCCGGAAGCCCAGCAGGAAGGACTTCACGTCCATCCGCTTCTTGCCGCTGAGCTGCAGGTCGGTGATGGCGATGGCACCGTCTTCTGTGGCCACCGCAAAGTACGTTTTACCGTCAGAGAGCACCGTGCCCGGCTCTGCCTTGGGCAAATCGTGGCGCATTTCCCCAAAGTAAACCTTCAGTTGGAAGGGAGATTCTTCGCTTCGCCCGGGATGACAAAGCTCCGTGTAGGCTCCGGGATAGGGTGACAGGCCCCGGATGAGATTATAGACGTGACGGGTGCTGTCTCTCCAGTCGATGTGCTGGAGTTCACGTGTGAGCTTGGGGGCGGGTTTCAGAAGTTCGGAACCCTGGATGAAACTCCGCTGGACGCGCAGTTCCACGTTTTTCTGCACCAGGCCTTCCACCGTTTCCGTCACCAGCTGTGCGCCCAGTTCCATCAGTTTGTCGTGCAGGGTGCCGGCCGTGTCGGTGGGCTCTACCCGGCACTCGGAACGGAGGATGATGCCGCCGGTGTCGATTTTCTTGTCAATCATAAAGGTGGTAACCCCGGTGATGTTTTCTCCGTTGATGACGGCCCAGTTGATGGGAGCGGCGCCCCGGTACTGCGGCAACAGGGCGGCGTGCAGGTTGAATGTACCCAGTTTGGGCATTGTCCACACCACCTCCGGCAGCATCCGGAACCCGACTACCACAAAGAGGTCTGCCTTCCACGCGGCGAGTTCTTTCAGGAAGTTCTCGTCCTTGAGCTTTTCCGGCTGCAGCAGCGGCAGGCCGTGTTGTACGGCGTATTTCTTGACTGCACTCTCGTTCATCTTGAGGCCTCGGCCCGAGGGCTTGTCGGGCACCGTAACAACACCTGCGATATTGAAACCGCTCCGGATGAGGGCATCCATCGGGGCCACGGAGAACTCAGGCGTGCCCATATAGACAATACGGGTTTTTCTGAACATTCGGAAGAATTGACTTTTTACTTTTCTGTACCAGCTTTTCACCAGGTCCGTGTTGAAGATGCTGGCATCCTGGACGGCCTTGACGGTGAGCCAGATGCCGATGGGCGTGAGGACGAAGGTGGAAATGAACTTGCCCACGAAAGCGGTGGTGGTGCCGTTGTTGGCCAGGCGTTCCCCCGTGATGTCCACCACCCAGTACAGCACGAAAAGGAGCATCGAAATGATGGCGGGCATTCCCAGGCCGCCCTTTTTGAGGAGGGCGCCGATGGGGGCGCCGACAAAGAAGAGCAGGAAACACACCAGCGCCTTGGTGTATTTGTTCCAGATTTCCACGTCGGTGCGGTGAATCAGGCGGGTATAATCGGCCGAGTCCAGAAGCTGTCCGTTGGCCATACTCTCATAGGTCTGGGCCTGGCGGCGGGCCTGCTCCAGCGCGCGTTTCTTGTTGGCGAGAGACGTCCACCGGCTTTCCGAAGGCGGGTCCATAATGGCCGTGGCCTTGGTACGCCAGGCGGTGTCCAGCTGCAGCCGATAGCCAATCTGGCTTTGCCGGTGGAATTCTTCCACGTGCTTCCGGGTTCCTTCCTTCACCAGATTGGTGAGGGAATCGTGGCCGTGACGGAGGTCCTTGAGGCCCATCGATCGCACCTGCTCGGAAAAGCGGGCGCTGTCGGATTGGTGGAAGGCGTAGTTCTCCAGCGGAATCACCATTTCCTGGTTGTGGAAGCGGACACGCTGGAGGGCCAGGGAGGTGTCGCGGTATTTCCGCGAATTCTCCTCCTGGTAGTTCACGCCCTCGAAGAGCTGGAAGGTGAGATAATCCTTGGCCTTGGACATCTTGATGATGCCGCTGTCGGCCACGGTCAGGCGCGTATTTCCGTTGCCGACGGTGTGGTCATAGACCAGGATATTGTACATCATCCCGCTTTTCTTGTTTCGTCTCTCCACCCGCAGGATGTACCCCTCGATGCCGTCGTAGAACGTTCCCGTAGGGATTTTGATCTCGCTTTTGGTGCGGCCGATATCGTCCCGCATCGTGTAGATCTGGTTGATGGAGTAGGGGACCAGCCGGTCTCCGATGAAAAAGGCGCCGATACTGATAAACACGCTTACGATAATCATCGGGGCCAGGATTCTCAAGAGCGAGATGCCGGAAGCCTTCATCGCGGTGAGCTCGAACTTTTCGCCCATATCTCCGAGGGTCATCATTGAGCTCAGGAGGGTGGCCAGCGGAATGGCCAGCGGCAGCGTCTGGCAGCTGCCCCACATCAGGAATTCCAGAATCACCTTCAGTTCCAGGCCTTTTCCCACCAGTTCGTCAATGTATAGCCACAGGAACTGCATGACCAGTATGAACGTGACAATCGCCAGGATCGCAAAGAACGGTCCCACAAACGATTTGAGCAAGAACTGGTCTAATTTCTTCATAGTATGAGATTCTTCGCTTTGCTCAGAATGACAGTAATTTTCGCTCGGGTGGCTGTCATCCTGAGGAGCTTTGCGACGAAGGATCTTTACGCAGTACCCATTTCAACCAATTTATCCAGGGCCTGGGGCAGGCCTTCCACGAGGCGCCCTCCGGCCGTGGCCAGTCCGGGCTGTCCGCCGCCGCCGCCCTGGATGAACTTGGCGGCTTCGCGGATGTCCTTTCCGGCGTTCTTGCCGGCTGCCACCAGGTCGTTGGAGTACATCAGCACCAGGTTGGGCTTGCCCTCAAAGGCAAAGGCGCCGGCGAGCACCAGGTTCTGGGCCTTCTTCTGCAAAAGAAGGGCCATATTGCGGGCGATGGCCGGATTGACGGAGGTGTCGAAGCGGGCCACGCGGACGCCGCTCGTCTCCTCGGCGCCGGCGAGAACCTTATCGGCCAGGGCGGCTGCCTTCTCTTCGGCGATGGCTTCCAGTTGTTTGCGCGCATCGGCATTCTCTCCGATCATCTTTTCGATGGCACCGGTGAGGTCGGGCACGTTGTTGAAAAGGCCCTTCACGGTCTTCAGGAGGTCTTCCACCGATTGGACGGCTTCTTCGGCAGCGGCGCCGGTCACGGCCTCGATACGGCGGACACCGGCGGCGATGGCGCTCTCGGCCTTTATCTTGAACAGGCCGATGGTGCCGGTGTTGGGGGTGTGCGTACCGCCGCACAGCTCCACGGAGTCGCCGAAGCGCACCACGCGCACCACGTCTCCGTACTTTTCTCCGAACAGGGCCATTGCGCCCATTGCGCGGGCCTCTTCCATGGTGGCGTCGCGTTTTTCGCACAGGGGTTCACAGGCGCGGATGAGGCTGTTGACGCGGTTTTCCACGGTGCGGAGCTCCTCGTCGCTCACTTTCTGGAAGTGGGAGAAGTCGAAGCGGAAGTAGTCCGGGCTCACGAAGGAACCCTTCTGCTCCACGTGGGTGCCCAGGATTTCCCGGAGGGCCTGGTGCATCAGGTGGGTTGCCGTGTGATTGTTCATAATGCGCTGGCGGCGCTCCCCGTCCACCGTCAGGGTGTAAATGCAGTTGCCGTCTTCCGGCAGTTTTGCCGCCAGATGGATGGTGAGGTTGTTTTCCTTCACCGTGTTCAGGATGGCGATTTTCTCTCCTCCCTCGCTCTCGATGCAGCCGGAGTCTCCCACCTGGCCGCCCATCTCGGCATAGAAGGGGGTGTGGTCAAATACCAGCTGGAAGTATTCCTTGTTTTTCTGCTTCACCGTGCGCTGGCGAAGGAGGCGGGCGCCCTTTACCTGAAGGGTGTCGTAGCCCTCGAAGGACACTTCCTCGTCACCGTCGGCAAAGACGGTCCAGTCTCCGAATTCGTTGGCGGTGGCGTTGCGGGCGCGCTCCTTCTGCTTTTGGAGCTCCGCGTTGAAGCCCTCGAGGTCCACTTTGTAGCCCTTTTCGGAGGCGATGAGTTCCGTCAGGTCGATGGGGAAGCCGTAGGTGTCGTAGAGGACGAAGGCATCGGTGCCGGAGACCATCCGGATTGCGGCGTTTTTGGCCATATTGTCTTCCAGCATCCGGATACCGCGGTCCAGGGTGCGCAGGAAGGCGTTTTCTTCTTCCCGTATCACGTTTTCTATCAGTTTCTCCTGGGCCTTCAGTTCCGGATAGGCCTCGCCCATGTCGGCCACCAGCTGGGGGATGAGCCGGGTGAGGAAGGGCTCGGTGAAGCCCAGGAAGGTGTAGCCGTAACGCACGGCGCGGCGCAGGATGCGGCGAATCACGTAGCCGGCCTTCACGTTGGAGGGCAGCTGGCCGTCGGCAATGGAGAAGGCGATGGCGCGGATGTGGTCGGCAATCACGCGCATCGCCACCTGGACATTGCCGCCTTCGGCGTACTTGTGGCCGGAGAAACTTTCCACCTGGCCGATGAGGCCGGAGAAGACGTCGGTCTCATAATTGCTCTTCCTGTTCTGCAGGATCATGCACAGGCGCTCGAAGCCCATACCTGTGTCGATGCTCTTGGCGGGCAGGGGCTCCAGGTGGCCGTCGGCCTTGCGGTTGTACTGCATGAACACCAGGTTCCAGATTTCGATGACGTCGTCGTTGTCGGCGTTCACAAGTTCGCGTCCGGGGATGCGGGCAATCTCCTCGTCGGACCGCAGGTCGATGTGGATCTCGCTGCAGGGGCCGCAGGGACCGGTGTCTCCCATTTCCCAGAAGTTGTCGTGCTTGTTGCCGGTGAGCACGTGGTCTTCCGGAAGATGTTTGAGCCAGGCGGCGCGGGCCTCGGTGTCCAGTTCCGTTCCGTCTTCTTCGGACCCCTCGAAAACGGTGGCGTAGAGCTTGGTCTTGTCAATTTTATAGACCTCGGTGAGCAGTTCCCAGGCCCAGTCGATGGCTTCGGTCTTGAAATAGTCTCCGAAACTCCAGTTGCCCAGCATCTCGAACATCGTGTGGTGGCGTCCGTCGTGTCCCACGGCTTCCAGGTCGTTGTGCTTTCCGCTTACGCGGAGGCATTTCTGACTGTCGGCGGCACGGAGGAATTTGGGAGCGCTGTTTCCCAGGAAGATGTCCTTGAACTGGTTCATCCCTGCGTTGGTGAACATCAGGGTGGGGTCATTCTTGATGACCATTGGGGCCGAGGGCACTACGCTGTGTCCCTTGGAGGCGAAATAGTCCAGAAACTTCTGGCGGATTTCCTTGGCAGTCATATTCTATTCTTTGTTTTGTCTTACTCTGAGGCCGTGTCTTGCTGTCATTAAACTTACAAAGATACGCTTTTTCCTCCAAAAAACCTATTTTGGGCTTTGGGCAGGATTTTTGCTATCTTTGCAAATTGTGTCCTTTATGGAAAAGCATACGGGAAGACTCCGTTACGGAGGCTGGAAACTGCTGCTGGTGGTGGTTTCCGGCATCTGTCTGTTCCTCTTCTATATGTGGTTTTATGTCCGGGTCCTGGGCCTGGACCTTCCCAAGACAGCCATCCTGAAAAGGAAGAATGCGGCGTGGAACACCCGCATCGACCAAATGTCCAACCGCCTGGACCGCTATGACGAACTTCTCTCCCTGCTGGAGGTAAGGGACGACCGGATTTACCGGAACGTATATGGCCTGGACGCCATCCCGCAGGCGGTCCGGCAAAGCGGATTCGGCGGAGAGAACCGTTATGCCGCCCTGGAGGGAACGGCTCTGAGGACTACGGTCCGTCGCCTGGATGTGCTGGAAAAACGGGCCTATGTCCAGTCCAAATCCTTCGAAGACGTCTGGGTCCTTCAGCAGACGGCCGGAGACCTGGCCGCCCACATCCCCGCCATCCCGCCGATGAATACGGACCCGTTCACCTACACCCTTACCAGTCCCTTCGGCCTGCGTGCCGACCCTATCCTGGGCATCGGCAAGCGGCACACGGGGATGGATTTCGCCTGTCCGCCCGGCAATCCCGTTTACGCCACGGGAGACGGAACGGTGGTCCTGGTGAGCCACGACCGCGGCGGGTACGGAAACCACGTGGAAGTCGATCACGGATTCGGCTATGTGACACGTTATGCCCACCTTTCCCGGATTGATGTGGAACAAGGGCAGAAAGTGCTCCGGGGAGACTGCCTGGGCCTGAGCGGAAGAAGCGGACGAATCACCGGACCGCACCTTCACTACGAGGTCATCTATAAGAAAGAATACGTGAATCCGGCGTTTTATATGGACCTCACCATCGCTCCCCGGGACTATTTCAAAATAGTTCGTAAACCGCTCCATTGATGAAAAAGGAATCCCGCATACGTCGTATCCTGCGCAGCATCGTCCGCTACGTGGTAGCATCGGCCTCCCTTTCCATCGTGATTTATATTCTCTTTGCGCTGGTTTTCTCCACCCAGGAGGAACGCCGTCTGCAGAAGGAGAACCAGCTGTACCGGGAACGGTACTCCCGGATGAAGGAAAAGGAAAAACTCATTGGGGATGTGGTTGAAGGGCTATTGGACAAGGACAATGCCATTTACAAGGGGCTATTTGAGACGCCGGCTCCTTCGCTGGACGCCCTCACCGCGGCCGACCTCATAGCCGAAAGCGATTCGCTGTCAGAGAGTTTCTATCTCTCATCGGCCGCCTCCAAGACCGGGAGCATGATGGTAATGGCGCGCAGCGTGGATGAGAATTTCGCAGAGATTTTCCGCCTGCTGGAAACCCGCCGGGACAGCATTCCGCCGCTGACCCTGCCGCTCAAGGATATGTCCTACGTGCAGGCGGGCGCTTCGCTGGGGATGAAGCATAATCCGGTGTACAAACTGCGGATGCAGCACAATGGACTGGACCTGATTGCTTCGCAGGGGACCGATGTCTATGCCGTGGCCGGGGGGAAGGTGTCCGTGGTGCTGCGCTCCCGTCGCGGGCTGGGCAATGTCATCGAAATCGACCACGGAAACGGATACACTACCCGCTATTGTCTTCTGGCCGATATGAAGGTCTCCCAGGGGCAGCGGGTCAGGGGAGGTCAGAAAATTGGAACGGTGGGCATCTCCACCTCCCATCCGGCCCCGCACCTGCATTTTGAAGTGCGGAACAAAGGCAAGGTAAAAGACCCTGTGAATTACCTCTTTGCTTCCCTCACGCCGGAAGAGTATTCCAGAATGCTGTATATGACCAGCGCCACGGTGCAGTCGATGGACTAAGAAGCTGTTTTGAAATAATTGCTCTTGTTATTTACACGACCTTTCCGGCCATTTTCACCTTTCTCATCGGTCACGTAGCTACGGCTACGCTCCCTCTTCGGCTACGCTCCCTCTTCCAAAGGTGAAACTGTCTCGAAAAATCCATATAACAAACTTCGGCAACCATTTCAAAACAGCTTCTAATACCCGTTCCTTTCCATTTCCCGGCGAAGGTCCTTGGACTTGATGGACTCCCGTTTGTCGTATTCTTTCTTACCCTTGGCCAGGGCAATCAGAAGTTTGGCGTAGCCGTTCTCGGCGATGAAGAGTTTAATGGCCACGATGGTGAGGCCCTTCTGCTTGTCGGCCTGCTGCAGGTGCCGGAGCTCCCTCCGGTTCAACAGGAGCCGACGGTCCCTGACGGGTTCGTGTTGGTGCCAGCTTCCCCAGTGATACAGGGCGATGTTCATTCCCCGGACAAAGAGTTCGTTTCCCACGAAGAAGCAGTAGGCATCCTGCAGGGATACCTTGCCGGCCCGGATGGACTTGATTTCCGTTCCCACCAGCTGGATGCCGGCGGTGTAGGTTTCCAGGAACTCGTAGTCGAACGAGGCCCTCCGATTCTTAATCTGTATGCTACTCTTCGCTTTGGGCATGGGATTGCAAAGGTAATACATTTTCTGTAATTTTGTAAAATGATTAACCGAACCCAGCTGCTGCCTGACCGTCCCGGCATTCCGCCAATGGCCAGGATGCCGGACCCCGAAACCATTGATCCGGAGGCTCTGGCGCAGGCCTATGCCTGTGGAGACATCGACCTCATCTGTGTCCTGGGCCCCACGGCCTCCGGCAAAACCCGCTATGCGGTGAACCTCGCAAAGGCGCTTGCCCGTCATTCTGATTGCAACGAAGATTCTCTTCCCGCGGAGATTCTCTCGGCCGACAGCCGGCAAGTGTACCGGGGAATGGATATCGGCAGCGGAAAGGACCTGAGCGAATATGGTGACGTGCCCTATCATCTGATAGACCTGGTGCCCGCCGGGAGCAAATACAATATTTACCAATACCAGAAAGATTTTTCCGCCGCTTATTCCGATGTGCGCTCCCGCGGCGCCGTCCCCATTCTTTGCGGCGGGTCCGGTCTGTATATCGAGGCCGTCACCCGGGCCTACAAATTCGAGAAGGAAAACGGCCTGCCGGCGGCGGAACTCCCGCAGAAGGTGTATTATATCGGTACGCTGGTTTCCCGCGAGGAGCGGGTGGAGCGCATAGACCGCCGTCTGCGGGAGCGTCTGGAAGAGGGCCTGGTGGAGGAGGTGAAGGGCTTGTTGGAACACGTGCCCGCCCCGGACCTTATCTATTACGGCCTTGAGTACAAGTTTGTTACCCGCTATGTCCTGGGAGAAATCCCTTATGAGGAAATGGAGATTTCCCTGGGAAACGCCATCCACCAGTTTGCCAAGCGCCAGATGACCTGGTTCCGCGGGATGGAGCGCGACGGCATCACCATCCATTGGGTACGCCCGTAGCGTACAATCCTGAAAATCAGGTGTTTGCAAAAAATCCTCTGCACTTTTTGCGCAGAGGATTTTCGCTAAATAATTGCGAATCAATTATTTAGCGATTATGCATTTCCCGGGACGGTGAAAAATTTTGCGGATTCAAAATATTGTGCTACCTTTGCCGTCCCAAAAATATGTGGATAGATTTGGATTGCTTGCAACCACGTTAAAAAATGCTAAAATTACATTTCATATCAGTGTTTTGTGTTTTAGCCTCCGCATATCGTACGGGGCTAATTTTTTTTGGTATGAAGAACTATCTTTTTACATCGGAATCCGTAAGTGAGGGCCATCCTGACAAAGTGGCCGACCAGATCAGCGATGCCATCCTGGACCAGTTCCTGATGAAGGACCCCGAGGCCAAAGTGGCTTGCGAGAGTTTTTGCTCCACCGGTATGGTGGTGGTGATGGGCGAGGTAAAGGCCGAAGCCTACGTCGATATCCAGAACACCGTCCGCAACACCATCCGCAAAATCGGTTACACAAAGGCCGAATATATGTTCGATGCCAGCGGCTGCGGCGTGCTGAGCGCCATTCACGAGCAGAGCGACGACATCAACCGCGGCGTGGAACGGGCCCGGGAAGAGGAGCAGGGTGCGGGAGACCAGGGGATGATGTTCGGCTATGCCTGCCGGGACACGGAAGACTATATGCCCCTTCCGCTGTACCTGAGCCACAAGCTCCTGGAGATCCTGGCCGATATCCGCCACAACGAACTCCATCTGATGCCCTACCTGAGGCCCGATGCCAAGAGCCAGTTCACCATCGAGTACGACGGGGAAACCCACCAGCCGCTGAAGGTACACACCATCGTCCTGAGTACCCAGCACGACGAATTCGTCCCCGAGAGCCTCGGGCGCATGAGCTATGCCGATGCCGTGGCTCAGTATGGCCAGGACAAGGTGGACCGGGCGATGCAACAGAAAATTCGTGCCGATGTGGAGCAGATTCTCCTTCCGCGCCTCAAAGCGTCCCTGAATACCGGTACGGCCGGCCTTATCCACGATTTCATCCTGCACGTGAATCCCACTGGCAAATTCGTCATCGGCGGCCCCCACGGGGATACCGGGCTTACGGGCCGGAAAATCATCGTGGATACCTATGGCGGCAAAGGCGCCCACGGCGGCGGCGCCTTCTCCGGAAAGGACCCTTCCAAAGTGGACCGCAGCGCCGCCTATGCCGCCCGCTACATCGCCAAAAACCTGGTGGCGGCCGGCGTGGCCGACGAGTGCCTGGTGCAGCTGGCCTATGCCATCGGCGTTGCCCACCCCGTGAGCGTGTTCGTGGATACGTACGGAACGGCCGGAAACGGCCTTTCCGACGGGGAGATTGCCGAAAAGATCAAAACCATCTTCGACCTCACCCCGGCCGGCATCATCCGCAAGTTCGGCCTCAAGAATCCCATTTACGCTCCCACGGCAGCCTACGGCCATATGGGCCGCAAGCCCTTCACCAGGGCCGTGACCGTCCAGGGCAGGCGAATCATTGCCCAGTTCTTCGGCTGGGAACTCCTGGACAGCGTTCCCGCCGTAAAGAAGGCCTTCGGTTTGTAAACCATTCTATTCCCATTTTTTTGGAACGGCTTCCGTTTTGACATTGCAAAAAGCGGAGGCTTGTTTTTTTTGTAAAAAAAAAGTAGTACCTTTGCGAACAATTTTGGTTGGGAAATATCGTATCAATATTTATCTTTACTAACTGTATGAGAAAAGCTCTAAAAAGCATTTTGCTCGCATTCACTACGCTGATTGCGGGCTCCGTCGCCTATGCTCAGGTGACTACGGCCTCCCTTAACGGACGCATCACCGACCAGAAAGGAGAGACTGTGATTGGTGCGGCCGTTGTAGCCACCCACACTCCTTCCGGTACTATTTATGGTGCCATTACTAACTCCGACGGCCGCTATGTCCTTCAAGGCATGCGTACCGGCGGCCCTTACGTGGTTGAGGTGTCCTGCCTCGGTTACCAGACTGTGCAATATACTGACATTAAGCTTGCCCTCGGTGAAAACTATGTCCTGGACGGCACGTTGAACGATGATGTCGAAGCCTTGATGGAAGCCGTGGTGGTTGCCACTCCTGCTTCCCGCTTCGCCGCCACCAAGACCGGCGCTTCGGTCAACGTGAGCAACGACGAGATGATGGCCATTCCCAACAGCAGCCGCAGCATCAGCGCTCTCACCAAGCTGAGCCCTTATGCTTCCGGGATGAGCTTCGCCGGTTCCGACGGCCGCAGCACCAACTTCACGGTGGACGGCGCCAACCTGAACAACAACTTCGGCCTGTCGGCCAACCTGCCCGGTGGCGGCACCCCCATCTCCCTGGATGCCATCGAGGAAGTGCAGCTGGTGGTCGCCCCTTACGATGTCCGTCAGTCCAACTTCGTGGGCGGCGGTATCAATGCCATCACCAAGTCCGGTACCAACACCTTCAAAGGCACCGCTTACGCTTATTACAGTGACGAAGGAACTCGTGGCAACAAACTGATGGGCGAGCGCCTGGGAGACCGTCAGTACGAGCAGAACAAGATTTTCGGTCTTACCTTCGGCGGTCCTATCGTGAAAAACAAACTCTTCTTCTTCGTGAACTTCGAAATGCAGAAGAAGCCGGAACAGACCATCCAGTTCCAGACCACCGACAAGAACAAGATTGCCACTTTGGACAAGATTGCGGAAAAACTTCGCAAGGACTACAATTATGAACCCGGCTCCTATACGGATTATCCCGGCGGTACCGACAATATGAAAATCCTGGCCCGCCTGGACTGGAACATCTCCCGGGGCCACAAGTTGAGCCTGCGTTACAACAATACCCGCAACAAGTACTGGTATGCCCCCAACGGCAACTCTTGCGACGACAGCTTCCGTAACAAGAGCTACAACCGCGCCAGCGCTGTTTCCCAGCCGTTCTCCAACAATATGTACAGCCAGCAGAACAATATCTGGTCTGTGGCCGGCGAGCTCAACAGCCGTTTCTCCAATGTGGTGAGCAACCGCCTCATCGCCACCTATACCAATATCAATGACCAGCGAGGTTCCAACTCCAGCCTGTTCCCGCACATTGATATTATGACCGACGGAGATCTCACCTCGGGCAACTTTGTCCCTTATACCTCCCTGGGTTATGAACTCTTCACCTACAACAACGGTGTGCTCAACAATGTGCTCAACATCCAGGACAACCTTACCCTCTATCTGGGTTCCCATACGGTCACTGCAGGCCTGAGCTTCGAGAACCAAAGCGCCCGCAACTCCTATATGCGTAACGGTACCGGTTATTACCGCTATGCCAGCGCCGAGGATTTCCTCAACGGAAACCTGCCAGTTTCCTTCGTTTATACTTATGGCAACAACGATGTCGCCAATCCTGCCGGTGTCGTGGAATACAACCAGTACGGTGCCTATGTGCAGGACGAGTGGAACATCACCCCTCGCTTCAAACTCAGCTACGGTCTCCGTGCCGATATGCTCGCTTTCAACGAGAACGCCCTGATGACCAACAACGCCATCAAGGCCATTGACTATGGCGGAAAGCACATTGACACCGGCAAGTGGCCCACCACCCGCGTACAGGTTTCTCCCCGCGTCGGTTTCAACTGGGACATCAAGGGCGACAAGACGATGATTCTCCGTGGCGGTACCGGCCTGTTCCAGGGCCGTCTCCCGCTGGTGTTCTTTACCAATATGCCCCAGAACGCCGGTATGATCCAGACCACCGTCAAGTATAGCCAGGGTCTGGGCAAGGACGCTGACGGCAATACCATCCTCAAGACCAACGACGATGTTACCGCCGTCCTCACCACCCTCAACGGAGGAAAAACCACCGGAGGTCACATCGTGACGGACAACGCCGAATACATCAAAGTGCTGGGTCTAAACACCAACGTCACGGCCGCTGACGGCCAGATTGGTTCGAAGGCCGATGTCAACGCCGTGGATCCCAACTTCCATATGCCGCAGATTTGGAAGAGCTCCGTGGCCTTCGATTACACGCTGCCTACGTCCTTCCCCTTTGTAATGACTTGGGAAGGGATGTTCAACAAGACCATCTGGGGTACCCGCCTTGTGAACTGGAACATCAACGAGAGCGCTCTCACCCAGCGTTTCAACGGCCCCGACAAGCGTCTGATGTACACCGGTAACTATACCTACGGCGAGCACAACGCTTACGTTCTTACCAACACCAACAAGGGTTACGGATACATCTTCAACTACACCATCAAGATGACCCCTGTGCGTAACCTGGACATCACGGCTTCCTACACCCATACTGAGTCCAAGGAAATCTCCGGTATGCCCGGTTCTGCCGCCAGTTCCGCTTACCAGGGTCTTGCATCCGTGGACGGCCCCAACTTCCTCACCGTGGCCCGCAGCCAGTATGTGGTTCCCGACAAGGTATCCTTCAATATCAGATACTACCTCGAGTCCCAGGGCCTGCACTTCGACCTGTTCTACACCGGCTATTCCGGTTATGGCAACAGTTACACTTATTCCAACGACATGAACGGCGACGGACTTGCTCAGGATCTGATGTACATTCCCAAGACCAACGACGAAATCAAGTTCAAGAGCGACGATGACCGCAATGCCTTCTGGAAGTATCTGGAGCAGGACAGCTATCTGTCCAGGCACAAGGGCCAGTATGCCGAGGCCAACGCCGCCCGTTCTCCCTGGATCCACCGTTTCGACCTGAGTATCGCGAAGGATTTCACCTTTAACATCGGCCGGACTAAGCACAACATCCAGGTGAACGCTTCCATCGACAACATCGGCAATATGCTCAACAGCAAGTGGGGTGTTCACGCCCTTGACGTTTACAGCGCCGGTTCCAACACTGGCTCCATCAGCCCCCTCAAGTACGAGGGTGTAGACGCCAGCAACACGCCCATTTTCTCGATGAACAAGGTTGACGGCGCTTATCCCACACAGACCTATACCAAGTATCTCAAGAACACTTCTGAGTGCTGGCACGTCCTGCTGGGAATCAAGTACTTCTTCAACTAACAGCCTGACTGACTGATTGAGGAGGTGGCCGATGGCCACCTCTTTTGTTTTCTCAAAATAGTCTCCATAACAGATTAGCGTGGCCTTGTGTCGCGCTTTTTTTCTTGTAGAAAAAATATCTATCTTTGTAATTGATAATTAAGAAAATTGTCATGAAATTCCGTTTTCTGTTCTCTGTGCTGATGCTTGCCTCGCCGCTGGCTTCCTGTGGAAAGGACAAGTCTTCCGGAATCGACGGGGGTAGTGCAGGTGGTGGTGTCTCCTCTCCTGTGCCGGCACTCATTCTCTTCCAGGATTTTACCAAGGGGATGGGTGGCTTCACCGTGCTGGATAAGGAAAAGGGCGGCTTCAACAAGGCGGTCTGGATATACGATCCCCGGAATCCCCAGTACGGAGTCCAGGCAACGGCTTCGGACACTGGCGTCAACTACAAGGCTGAGAGTTGGCTCGTCTCCCCGGAGATAGACCTCACGGAATACAAACAGTCTGTATTTCTTTACTTTAATCACGCTTTCGCTTATGTGAAAAAGGGGGTCGCTGCCGATTTTTTTTCCGTGAAAGTGAGTGAGGACGGGGGCTCCAGCTGGAAGGATTGTGAGATTCTTAAATGGCTTGTGGACCATAG
This sequence comes from uncultured Bacteroidales bacterium, assembly GCA_900319405.1. Classification (GTDB taxonomy): domain Bacteria; phylum Bacteroidota; class Bacteroidia; order Bacteroidales; family UBA932; genus Cryptobacteroides. The sequence continues at coordinate 26,125 of ONOH01000035.1, forward strand.
TTATTTTGAGCTGGCCCAGTCCGGGAATCTTCCTTTGGCAGCCTATACGGGAAAGAAAATAAGGCTTGCCTTCGTATATGCCAGTACCACGGAGTCGGCTCCCACCTGGGAGATCCTGGACGTGACGGTATCTACGGATCGTCTCGCCGTACCGGAGGATGATCGTGGGGCAGAATACAAGGAAGTCCCTTCCTGGATGGAACTCCCTCAGGTGAAGAATCCGGAGAATTATTACGCGCATACCGCCATTCTGCGTTTTGACAGGGTGCGTAACTATTCTTTCTCATACAATCCGGACGGCAAAGTGTCGAACTGGGTGGCCTATCCGTTGTATGACCAGTTTACCAAAAGTCGTGTCACCCGCTACGACAAGATTGTCACAACCAACCAGGCCTGGAGGTCCGATCCGTTTGTGAAAACGCCAAATGTGTCTTCAGGAGGAAGTTATAAATGGAGTACCTATGCTCCCGGTGTGGTGTTGAGTCGCGGTCACCAGATCCCTTCGGCCGATCGCCTGGGAGGTGCGATGGTGAATATGCAGACGTTCTACACCTCCAATGTCACCCCCCAGGAGTCCGGTTTCAATGGCGGAGTCTGGAGTAATCTGGAGACAGCAGTCAGAAAATGGAGTTCTTCCGCCAACAGTACGGACTCGCTATATGTGGTTACCGGATGTATAACGGACAACACTTGTCCCAGGGCAAGCGACCACGACGGCGAAATGGTTTCCATCCCCAAGGCCTATTACAAGGCTATTCTGCGCTTGAGCAAGGGCAATTATATCGGTGCCGGCTTCTATTTTGACCATATAATCAGCAGTAACGGTAACCAGATCAGCTCCGGCAGCTACAAGAACTACTCCTGTTCCCTCAAGGAACTGGAAGAAAAAACAGGTATGGTATTCTTTGCCAACCTTCCTGAAGAAACGGCCAGGAGGGTCAAGGCCGAAAACCCCAGGAACAACTCCTTCTGGAACCTGAAATAACGGACGATTGGTGTTAAAACGAGAGGTAATTATGAATAAGAAGGCTGTATTGGCCCTATTGGCCGTCCTGCTCCTGCTGGCTCCCGTCCAGGGATGCGCCAGAAAGAAGGGCGGGAAGCACGTGATAGGTTTTTACAACGTGGAAAACCTGTTCAATACCACGCACGACAAGGGCAAGAACGACTATGAATACCTGCCCGACGGGGCCAATGAATGGAACGCGGACAAGTATCAGAAGAAACTGTCCAACCTGGCTCGGGTGATTGCCGATATGAAGGAGGAGAACGGTGTCTGGCACACCGTGCTGGGCCTGGCCGAAGTGGAGAACCGCGAGGTGGTGGAGGACCTGGTGAAGGAGCCCGCCATCGCCAGGGCAGGCTACCGGATCGTCCATTACGAAAGCCCGGACCGGCGCGGCATCGACGTGGCACTCCTGTACAATCCGGCCCGCATGAAGGTGCTGGACAGCGAGAGCATCCCCTTCGACTTTAACTCCTCCATCCGCTTCACCACCTACAACAAGGAGGAACAGGCCGACTTCCGGACCCGGGATGTCCTGATGGTCCGCGGACTCATCGAAGGAGAACAGTTTGCCTTCTATGTGTGCCATTTCCCTTCCCGCAGAGGGGACAAGGGCCTGGACGTGCGGGCACGTGCCGCCGAAATTGTCTATCGGCACAGCCGGGAGATGGCCCGGAAGTATCCCGGTATCAAATGTGTCGTGATGGGGGATATGAACGACAATCCGCAGGACGAGTCTCTCGCCGGCTACCTGCACGGTCGCCGGACGCCTGGGGAAGTAAAGGAGGGGGATTTTTTCAACCCCTTCTGGGAAATGCTGGATGACGGCATCGGCTCCCTTTATTATAGGGGAGACCCCAATATCTTCGACTGCATCCTGGTGAGCGATGCGCTGGTGGATGCCCCGGCGGGCAGTCTCCGCATCGTCAGGCAGGGGCTGAAGTACTATGGACGCGTTTTCGAAAAGCCTTATATGACCCAGCAAAGCGGCCAGTACAGGGGAACGCCTTTCCGCACGTTCTCCAACGGCCGCTTCATCAACGGCTATTCCGACCATTATCCCACCTATATTCATCTTCAGAAGTAGATGATGAAAACCCTTCTGGCACTGTTGTTGGTTCTTGCGATGGCATCTCCCACCGAGGTGCCCACCGGTGGCATCAAAGGGAGGGTGTTCTCCCGCCTGGACAAGCAGGCCGTCGAGCGGGCCACCGTGGTGGTGATGCAGAAGTCCCGTACGCTGGCTGCGGTGGAAACCAATGACAAGGGAAGTTTCCTGGCCCCCGGCCTCCCGGACGGCCAGTATGTGCTGGTGGTGACCGCGCCGGGCCTGCTGGAAAACCGCCTCAAGGTGACGGTGTCGGACGGGCGCGTGAAAAACGTTTTCAACATCCTCCTTCAGGAGGTTCCCCACGTGGCCGATGACCATCCTGAGGCGCTGTTCGGCTCTACGGACATCGTGAGCAACCTGTCGCACTACTATTTCCCCGCTTTGCGCGACGCTTCCCGGGACGTGGAGGGAAGGGATTACTACCTGGCCGGCGTGCACCTGGACGGCCGGACGCTGCTGGGCTCGGCCCTTTCGGAGTCTTTTCGCAGGAGCAGTTTTTCGGAGGGGGCGCAACTGGGAGAGTTCTTCGGTGGCTTCAACGGGGCCGTGGGCATCGACGGCACGGCGTCGGCCTTCCGGAGCGGGTTCCGCACCAGCCTGTACAGCAACAACGCTTTCTGGTACGGCAGGGGACAGGCGTCCTTTTCTACCGGAGAGATGCACGACGGCTGGGTGGTCTCCGTGGACGCGGGGGCTCATACGGCCGCCCTTTCGGCCGATGCCGGGGAGCAGTGGGGATCGGCCTATCTGGGGGCCGATAAAATCGTGAACGCCACCAGCCGCTTCAGCGCCGCCTTCCTTTATGCCAATTCGCCGATGTCGTTCCTCCGCTACAGCTATACGCCTTCGGAGCGGACCAGCGCCTATCTGACCGCACTGGGAGAACTCACGCCCGGGAGTCAGCAGCTGCACCTGGCCGGGGGAATCAACAGCCGCCTTTCCAGCCACTGGCGGGTGATGGGCGGGGCTGATGTACGCCTGGCCCTGCACGACCCGGACGACCGCCGGATGGAGGCCTGGGCCGGTGCCGCCTACCAACTGTCCCGCTGGGTGCTCAACGCCGCCGTAGCGGCCAGTTCCCTGCATCAGCCGGACGGGAATTTCATCTCCTGGCAGGGCAAGGCCGGAGCGCAGTACCAGGCGGGTCAATCCCGCATTTGGGCCAGCGTGGGAGGGTTTCACTTCCGCGACGGGGAAAGGATGAGATGGTCCGGAGACATCAACTGGAGTTACAATGCCAACGGTTTCAACCTGCGCACCACCGCCTATGCACTTACTCGTGACGACGGTTTGGGATATGGGGCCGAACTGGGCCTGCGCCTGCCCCTTCTGGTGGTCCCCAACCTCTTTTTCCAGGGGCTGGGCTGCGTGGGCAGGAACCACTATTTCTCCGGCGGTTTCACCTGGAACAAGGATGCCGCCTACGTATCGGCCGACTTGCTGGGAGACGACTCCCTGCTGTCCCTCAATTTCCAGGGCGGGAAGCTCTGGGTGAGGGGGCGCCATCGGCTGGGCCTGTCGGCCTCCCTTCGCACGCGTCTGTCCCGGACGGACCTTTCCCTTCCGCGCGTCAACTATCTCGTCAACTTATATTATAAGATATGAAACGTTTTATCCTTCTTTTTGCTGCATTTGCAATGCTTACAGCCTGTAAAAACCAACCTGAGAACATTTTCCTTCAGGAATGGGACACCCCGTACGGGACCGCTCCCTTCTCCAAAATCAGCGTAGATCAGTATCTGCCCGCTTTCCGGGCCGGTATTGAAGAGCAGAAGGCCAATATTGCGGCCATCATCGCCAATACCGAAGCCCCCAGCTTCGAGAACACCATCCTGGCCTATGAGAACGCCAGCCCCATCCTGGACAAGGTTCAGGGTGTGTTTTTCAACCTGTCCGAGAGCGATTCCACTCCCGAGATGCAGGCCATCGAGGAGGAAATCCTTCCCGAACTCACCGCCGCCGGAAACGAGATTCTGATGAATGAAGACCTCTTTGCCCGTGTAAAAGCCGTTTACGAAGCTTCCTCCACCCTTACCCGCGAGCAGCAGATGGTGGTGAAAAAGCTTTACCAGGCCTTCGAGCGCAACGGCGTGGGCCTGGATGAGGCCGGCAAGAAGCGCTTCGCCGAGATTTCGACCCGCCTGAGTACCCTTTCCCAGAAATTCGGCCAGAATCTTCTGAACGAGAACAACGCTTTCAAGGCCGCCACGGGCCTCACCGTGAGCGAGTACTATGACTTTATGTCCTCCTGCGACGACCGCGCCAAGCGCGAGCAGGTGTTCAAGGCCTATGCCGCCCGCGGCAACAACGCCAATGCCGATGACAACAACGCCATCGTCCTGGAAATCCTGAAACTCCGGGCCGAGATGGCCCGACTCCTGGGCTACCCCAACTTCGCTGCTTTCCAGCTTTCCAACAAGATGGCCGGAGACCCCGCCACCGTGGACAACTTCCTCCAGCCCATCATGGACGCCGCGATGCGCAAAGCCCGCCAGGAAAAGGCCGATATGGAAAAACTCGCCGGCCACAAGATCGAAGCCTGGGACTGGAGCTACTATGCCGAGAAAGTCCGTGCACAGAAATATGCCCTGGACGAGTCCCAGACCAAGCCTTATTTTCAGGCCGACAGTGTGCTGAAGGGCGTTTTCACCGCCGCCGAGCGCATCTATGACATCCGCATCGAACCCGCTCCGGAGGTGGAGGTCTATCATCCGGAGGTCAGCGCCTACAAACTCTCCGAACCCGACGGCACCCTCATCGGCATCTTCTACCGCGACTATTATGTGCGTCCCACCAAGCGGGGCGGTGCCTGGATGAACAACTTCCGCGACCAGTATATGGACGGAACCACCGATGTCCGTCCCATCATCGTGAACGTCTGCAACTACCCGGCTCCCGGCACCGATCCCACGGATGCCGTTCCCAGCCTCCTGACCATCGACAATGTGCAGACGGCCTTCCACGAGTTCGGTCACGCCCTTCACGGTTTCCTCTCCAAGTGCCACTACAGGAGCGTTTCCGGCACTTCCGTGGCCCGCGACTTTGTGGAAATGTTCTCCCAGTTCAACGAGAACTTCGCCTTCATTCCAGAGATTCTGAAGGAGTACGCCAACGACTACCGCAGCGGAGAGCCCATTCCTGCCCAGTTGGTGGAAAAGATAGGGAAGTCGCTCAAATTCAACCAGGGCTTCACTACGGGTGAACTCTGCGCCGCCTCCATCCTGGATATGCGCTGGCACGAACTCTCCCTGGCCGAGCTGGAAGCCTTCAACGACCCCGCCGACATCCGCGCCTTCGAGCAGAAGGTCTGCGCCGAGATGGGCCTCATCGACGAGATCATCCCCCGTTACCGCACCACCTACTTCAACCACATCTTCAACAGCGGCTACAGCGCCGGCTACTACAGCTACCTCTGGAGCGAAGTGCTGGCCGTAGATGCCTGGGAGAAGTTTGAGGCCGACGGTGTCTTCAACAAGGAGACGGCCGCCTCTTTCCGCTCTACCTTCCTGGAGAAGGGCGGCTCAGAAGAGCCGATGACCCTTTACCATCAGTTCCGCGGCGCCGACCCCGATCCCGCCGCCCTGATGCGCGCCCGCGGCCTGGAGTAGATCGTAAGAATGTTTTTTTCGCATAACAAAACCCCGAAAGTTTTTTGTCTAACTTTCGGGGTTCATGTCACCTAAGTCACCCTCTTTTTTGCGGAGAGACCGAGATTCCGCTGCGCTACGCTTGCGCTATCTCGATGCGCTCCCGCGGGGCCGCTTAAATGAGGAATGGCATACGGTCACTGCGTTCCCTCTGTGCTTTTCCGCTGTCCAACCCTTACGAAAACAAGTTTTCGACGGGCCGGCCATCAAAAAAGCACCGCAGCTGCGCTGCGATGCCATTCCTTGATTTGCGGAGAGACCGAGATTCGAACTCGGGATACCCTTTTGGAGTATACACGCTTTCCAGGCGTGCCTCTTAAGCCACTCGAGCATCTCTCCAAGCTTAAGTCCCGAAAAACGGGATTGCAAATATAGGAACTTTTTTCAGGTATGCAAAAAAATCTTAATGGGCCAGGCAGCTGTCCATCAGCTTCTCCAGGGCGGGCTTGTCCAGGT
>ONOH01000042.1 GCA_900319405.1 uncultured Bacteroidales bacterium
TGAGGGTGCCGATACCGCGGATGCGGACCGTAGCGGCGCCGGAAGGGGAACCGTCGGCACTGATGTTCATGCCGGGAACGCGTCCCTGCAGAGCTTTCACAGGGTTGTTCTCATTCTGTTTGGCCAGGTCTTCCGTATTCACGGTGGAGATGGCGCCGGTGAGGTCGGCCTTGCGCTGGACGGTGTAACCGGTGACTACCACTTCATTCAGAAGCTGAGCGTCTTCATGCATCACTACAGACATCTGTGCCTGGGCGGGGAGTTCCAGGGTGGTGTAACCGATAGATGAGAAGACCAAAACGGCCCCTTCTTTTACTGAGAGGGTGAAGTTGCCGTCAAAGTCCGTCGTAGTACCGTTCGACGTGCCTTTTTCCATGACCGCGGCGCCGATGACGCCGTAGCCGTCGGCCGAAGAGGTTACCACGCCGGTAACCGTGATCTGCTGGGCAAAGGCGGTGAGGCCTGTCAGCAGAAGGGCCGTTACGATAAGTGATTTCAGTTTGAACATATGATAATGGTTGATAGTTCCGTGTCCGGCGGGGCCGTAGTGGTCGTTGCCTGTCGCAAATATAATGTGTAATCCCGCCAATTCCTCATACAAAATGTTTCATTTGTTGCAACAGATGTTTCGCTGTAACATTTTTTACTGCAAATGAATCAAAGTTTTGTATCTTTGCGGCGGTTTATGGAAAACGGACGCGTCATACTGGGGATAGACCCGGGCACGCAGCTGCTGGGTTTCGGGATTGTCCGCGTAGAAGGGAAAAAGGCCTTCTATGTGGATATGGGGGTGCTGGATCTTCGGAAAGATCCGGACGCCTACACCAAACTCCAGTCTATCTACCGGTGTATCAGTCAGGTTTGTAAGAATTATCATCCCACCGAACTGGCCATCGAAAGCCCGTTCTACGGAAAGAATGCGCAGGTAGTCCTTAAATTGGGGCGCGCGCAGGGGGCCGCCATCCTGGCCGCCAAGGAATATGGCGTGCAAAGCGTTACCGAATATGCTCCCCGCAAGGCCAAGGAGGCCATCGTGGGAAACGGAGCCGCGTCCAAGGAGCAGGTGCAGCTGATGCTGGAAAAGACCCTGGATGTGAAGCTGGAAAGCCGGCATCTGGATGCCACCGATGCGCTGGCCATCGCCCTTTGCCATCACTATGAAACGGCTTCCCCCCTTTCATCGGCCGGGGCAAAAGGCGGATGGGAAAAATTCCTGAGGGAACATCCCGAAAGAATTTCCAAATGAGCGTTAAACTTTTATGCCGGGAAGGTGTCAAAGGTTTGTTAGCACGAAAACAGAATGATAAGAAGAATGATTACGGCCGCAGTGGCCCTTCTGGCCGCGCTCGCCGTGAATGCGCAGAATTACAAGATTTCCCTTCAGTTGCAGGATGCCGCCACATCGGAGGCTGTAGGTTTTGCAACCGTTTCCGTCAATCCCGAAAAGGGACAGGGAAAATACACCCTTTCCGACGGGGCGGGGCATGCCGCGGTAGAGAAAGTCAAAGCAGGGAAATACACCCTCAGGGCCGAGTTGATGGGCTACAAGACCTATAGTCAGCCCCTGGAAGTAAAGTCCAATATGGATTTGGGCATCATCAAGATGGAACCGGACCGGGAGGTGCTGGACGCGGCCGCCGTTACGGCGGTAGGAAACCCCATCGTCATCAAGAAGGACACGGTGGAGTACAATGCATCTTCCTTCAAGATATCCGACGACAACATGCTGGTGGACCTTCTCAAAAAGCTCCCCGGCATCGAAGTGTCGGAAGACGGCAGCATCACCTCCAACGGTGAAACCATCTCCAAAATCACCATCGGCGGAAAGACCTTTTTCCTGGACGACCCCCAGCTGGCCTCGCAGAACATTCCCGCCAAGCTGGTGGAGAAGGTGAAGGTAGTAAAGAAAAAGAGCGAGCAGGCCGAATTCACCGGCATCGACGACGGTGAGGAAGAAACCGTCATTGACCTTTCCGTGCGAAAGGGGATGATGAACGGCCTGTTCGGCAACGTGATGGCCGGCGGCGGTGTGGACCTTCCCGCGGCGGGCGGCGCCTACACGCCCCGCTGGCAGGGTGCCGCCATGGGCGGCCGATTCGCCGAAACCAGCCAGATCAGCGTGATCCTGAACGCCAACAACACCAACAACCGTGGTTTCAACGACCTTTCCGGCTCGATGATGGGCGGTATGATGGGCGGCGGCGGCATGATGGGCGGAATGGGCGGTGGCGGCTGGGGCCGGAGCAACGGCATCACCACCTCCTGGATGGGCGGTGTCAACGGCAATTTCGACCTGATGGGAGACAAGATGGACCTGGGCGGGAACTACCTGTACAACGGCTCCATCGTGGACGTCACCCAAGACAGCTATAAGGAGACCTATATGACCGACGGCAGCATCCTGTATTCGGATACCGACGGCCTCAGCCACCGTTTCACGGACGGCCACCGCTTCGGGGTGCGCCTGGAGCACAAGTTCTCCGAGAATACGTCCATCCTCTTCCAGCCTCAGGTGAACTTCGGCCGGGGCAATTATCTGCAGCAGAGCGTTTTCGATACCTGGAGAGACACCAGGGACAACCGCACCAACGCTGGTTTCACCAACAATACTGGTGACAACAAGAATCTCCAGACCCGTGGCTTCCTATTGTTCCGCCAGCGCCTCGGAATGCCGGGACGCACCCTTTCCCTGAATGTGGACTGGAACATCTCCAACAACAAGCTCGACGGCTTCAACCAGTCCCTCACCAATACGGTTTTCGACCCTTCCGGAGTTCCGACGGCGGACCCCACCATCGTGAACCAGCGCATCGACCAGAGCTCCAACAGCCGTGGCGTGGGCAGCCGGCTGGTGTACACGGAACCGCTTGGAAACAATTTCTATCTGGAGGGCAGTTACAACATCCGCTGGTCACAGAGCGAAACGGTGAAAGATGTGTATCAACTCCTCACTGATGCTTCCTCGTATAAGGGCTGGATGCCTACGCAGGAGATTTTGGAGATGGCCAAAAACACCGCCGAGACCTACGACGAAACCTACAGCAACAAGATTACCAACCGCAACCTGAATCAAACTATCGGCGCGGCGGTAATGTATCAGAACGATAAGCTCCGCGGTCAGTTGGGGGCATCGGCCATTCCTACCAATACCTATAATTATACCAACGGCAGGGAATATACCGACAAGCGCTGGAATTTCTCGCCCCGGGCGATGCTCTTCTACGATTTTACGGAGAATGCCAATGTACGCCTTTTCTACTTCGGCCGCAGCGCCCAGCCTTCCACCAGCCAGTTGAATCCCGTTCTGGACAACTCCAATCCGCTGGCCCAGTCTCTGGGTAACCCCTACCTGACGCCGTATTTCAACCACAACCTGCGCTCTGACATCGAGTACTCCAACAAGAAGAGCTTCTTCACCGCCCGGCTCCACCTGGAGGGCGGTATGGTACAGAACCCCATCACCAACGCCATCTGGTACGACGAAAACAGCCGTCAGTACTCTTTCCCGGTGAACGGTGCCAACACCTATAACGCCAATGCCCGGCTGATGATCAACGCCCCCATCGCAAAGAGCAACTTCTCCATCTCCAATATGGCCAACGTGAGTTTTTCCAAGAGCGGCAGTTTCATCGGTGCGGCCAACCTGGATATGTCCGGCTATTGGAACGATAAGCAGTTCGACTACGCCAAATTCCACGAATACTACTTCGGCGGAAACTCGGACAGGTGGGAGAAGGACTTCCTGGCCAACGATACCCGTTCCCTCAGTTTCACGGAGCGACTTCGTGCCACGTACCGGGACGACAACATAGAGGTCATCCTCAGTGGCCGGACCCGCTTCAACAAGCCCTGGTATACCGTTCAGGAGGCCGTAGCGGCCACTTGGAACAACCAGGTGAGCGGCTCCTTCAAATGGACCATCGGTGAATCGGGCGTCGAACTGAGCACCGACGCCAACTACAACTGGTACAACGGTTATACATCGGCCCCGCCGGCGCAGTTCATCTGGAACGCCAGTTTCTCGATGCCCCTGTTCAAGCGGCAGGCTACCCTGAGCCTGAGGGCCTACGACCTGCTGAACAAGGCCAAAAACCTCACGGTCAGCGACACTGCCAACTATCACCAGGAAGTGCTCTACAACACCCTGGGCCGTTACGTGATGCTTTCGCTCACCTGGCGCTTCGGAAATTTCGGAAAAGCCCGCGAGCAGATGCGTGCCCGGATGGGCGGCGGCGGCCCCGGCGGCCCCGGCGGTGGACGTCGCCCCTTTTAGATAAATTAGTAACACATTGATGCTTAATGTGTTACTAAAAATCCTCTGCGCTTTTTGCGCAGAGGATTTTTAGTAAACGATTACTGCTCAATCATTTACTGGACGTGCAATAGGCCCTCCATTTGGCGATAAGGGCGTCCATGTCGGCGGGGAGGGGAGCCTCGAAATGGAGGCGCTGCCCTGTGACCGGATGGGTGAAGCCAAGGGTTCGGGCGTGGAGGGCCTGCCGGGGACAAAGGGCAAAGCAGTTCTGGATGAACTGCCGATACTTGGCGTAGATGGTGCCCTGGCGGATTTCGGCCCCGCCGTAACGCTCGTCATCGAAAAGGGGGTGGCCGATGGAAGCCATATGAACCCGGATCTGATGTGTACGGCCGGTTTCCAGCCGGCATTCGACCACGGTGATGAAACCGTATCTTTCCAATACCTTCCAGTGCGTCACGGCCCATTTCCCTTTCTCCGGATCGTCATATACGCGGAAACGCAAGCGGTCGTTGGGATCCCGGCCGATGGTACCCGAAATGGTGCCCTCGTCCTCTGCGATATTGCCCCAGACCACCGCCGTGTAGATGCGGTCGATGGAGTGGACGAAAAACTGGTTGGCCAGATTAAGCTGTGCGGCGGGGTTCTTGGCCACGACCAGAAGTCCGGAGGTGTCTTTGTCGATACGGTGCACCAGCACGCCCATCCGTTCGTCTTCCACGTCGGGGGAGAGGTGCAGGTACCAGGCCAGGGCGTTCACCAGCGTGCCGTTGTAGTTCCCGTGGCCGGGATGCACCACCATTCCGGCGGGCTTGTTCACCACCAGCACGTCATCGTCTTCATAGACAATGTCCAGGGGAATGTTTTCCGGAAGAATCTCTGTTCCGCGGCGCTCGTAGGGCATTACAAACTTCACCACATCCCGGGGGCGTACGATGTAGTTGGCCTTTACCGGCTTGTCGTTCACCAGCACGTAGCCCAGTTTGATGGCCTGCTGCACCCGGTGCCGCGAAGTGTCCTCCTGGTGCGAGGCGATGAATTTATCTACCCGGAGTGGTTCCTGTCCCTTGTCCACCAGAATGCGGAAATGCTCGAACATCTCATCGGAAGATGTCCGCTCGTCAACGGGCAAAATGGGCAAATCTGTCATTCCGGGCGCATTCATGTCATTCTGAGCGCGGCGAAGAATTTATTCCGCCGGCAGTTTCCCCTGGTCCAGCGTAAGGTAGATGTTTACCGCCGTTCCCAGGCTCTTCTTTTCGCCCAGGGCATCCTGCTTGTATACCACGGCATTCATCGAGTCGGCGTAGGTGCGGATATTCTCGTCGAAACGGACACGTCCGGTATTGAGATAGCGGTCGTGCAGGGCGTCTATGGCGCGCACGTATTTCATCCCGATCAGGCGGGGAACCGTGGTACTGTTGTCTTCGCTGCTCACACCTACCTTCAGGTCTATGCTGGAGCCGCTCACCACCAGTGTGCCGGCTTTGGCCTCCCTGCCTTCACAGGACTGTGCCAGTACCGTGTTGGTGGCGATGTCCCTGACGTAGGTGAGTTTTCCCAGATTGAGTCCGCGGTTCTGGAGTTCGGCCCTGGCTTCGGTAACGGAATAGCCATAGAGGTTGGGCATGACCACTTTGCGGGGGACGATGGAGTTGATGGTGAGAAAAATGCTGCGGCCTTTCTTGACGGTGGAACCCGCTTTGGGCTGTTGCCGATAAACCACGCCGCCCGCAAGTCTCCTCACGAAAACGGAGTCCACCACCTTCACCTTTACGTTGCCCTGTGAAGCCAGTTCGCGGGCTTCGGGGACGGTGAGATTGGTGAAATCCGGTGCTTTCACCGTTTTTCCGTGGTTGGTAATGAGGTTTAGCCCAACGGCGGTAATGCCCAGCAGCACTGCCAGGTAAATGGCGGCCGCCACCAGGTTTTTTAGAATCCAACGGTCTTTTTTCTCTGCCATAACGATTCGATAAATCGTACAAAGATACGAAAAATCGATAAGGGTGTAAATATAGGAGAACAAAAAAAAGGCCGGAGTCCTGAAATGGGGCTCCGGCCAATCGTTAAAACAAACTTAAGTCATTCCTGGAATTACTTACGAGGCATAACCTTGGCGTCCATGTTGGCGGTCTCCACGTGTCCGTACATATCGTAGTAGGTAATCACGAGGGTAGAGGCAACAGGAGCGGTCGGGTTGGTGGCACCGGACTTCTTGGTGAACTTGAAATTCTTGTCCACATCGTAGTACTCAGCCTTTCCGGCGTTGGGACCAGTCTTGGTAACCAGCTTCACTTCCTTCACCTCGATGGTGTTGTAGTAGCCGGTAGGCATAGTGCCGATGTACTTGCCATCCCACAGGCTCTTACCGTCAACGAAGGCAGGATCGATGGTCTTACCGTCAAAGTCTTCGTACACAATGGCGGGAGCGCTCTTGACGCTCTTCCATTCTGCCTTGTTTTCAGGGAAGAGGGCTTCGTACTGAGCCTTGGTGATCTTCCAATCCCAAGTCCAACCAAAGTTCTTGTCATTGTTGTAGATGCAGAAGAAGATGGTCGGGAAGGAACCGGCGTCGAGGGTGTAATCCTTCACTTCCTTGATGCTGCCGTCTTCGTTGAGGACAATCAGTTCGGAGGACACAGGACCCATATTGTAAACCACGGAAGTGGTGTGCTGCGTCTTGTTGTCGATGAGGTCGATGTCAATGACCTTCAGCTGGTTCTCTGCTGCGTCAAGGGAAGCGTCTTCGGCCAGGGTCTTGGTAGGAACAACCGTGATGTCTTCCATCACATAGCTGCCATCTTTCTTCTTACGCTCTGCCCATGCGGGAGCACTCTCGTCCTCATAGGTGTACTTGGCATTGGCGAAGGTGACTTCGTAACCCTTGGGATCGTCCTTCGGGAAGTTGAAGATGGAAAGCATATCCATGCGTCCGAACTGACCGGCTTCGAATGCGGTCTTTGCATCCTTGAAGGCCGTCCACTGTTCCGGAACCAGGAAGCAGCGGTAGATACCGTCGGCGCCCAGCTGTCCGGTCTTCACGGGAACCTCCTTGATGCTGGTCGGGAGAGTCTTGGTGAAGGTGATCTTGCGGGAGTAGAGTTTACGTCCGTCAGCGTTGTAAACGGTGAGGGTGGAGGAATAGGTCTTGCCATCCTCGTACACAAACAGAGGCTCGGTAGGAATGGCGTAGGCCTTGGTAATCTCGGGAGTAGCAGCGCTGAGCTTCCAGGTGGAAGGAACAGAACCGGTAGCTCCGCCGTAGAGGGTCGTCTCTGCACCGCTCTTGTCGGCGATTACAACGACAAAGACAGGAGCCTTGGGATCGTCCATTACGAATTCGTAGTTGTCGGCACCGGCAACCTTCTCGAACTTGGCATCAACCTTGGGAGTCTTCATATTCTTGAAGTCTTCAATGGTCTTCATCTCGGTGTTGATGGCGTTTCCGCTCGTAGAAGCTTCACCAACCTGCACATAGAATGCGCGACCATCCGGATCCACGAGAGTACCATCGAGGTTCACGGCGTACACACGGAAGCCGATTACATCGCCGTCGGCACGCTTGTCGTTGATGCAAATGGTGGCCATAGGGCCTTCGAAGACTTCGTTCAAACCCTCGATCTTGGGCTCGTAGAGCTTCCAGGCGTTCCACTCGGACGGAGCGGACTCAATGGCGTTCTCCTCAACATCCAGGGTAACGTAGATGCCCTTGATGGTCTCATTAAACTCAAACATACTACTCCTCCACTCACCGGCGAATACGCTGATGGGTTCACCGATAACAGCCTGGTAAAGGTTCTCAGCAGAACGATTGTCCCAGTCGGCCGTTACGACGTTCTTCTTCTCCTTGTCAATAGCCGTGGCAGGAGTGGGATACTTCTTGGTAGAAGCCTTCCAAGTGAGTTCGTCATACAGAGGGTCGCCGGCCTGAGGATTCTGCAGGGATTTGCTGGAATCGTCGTAACGGTTGTTCAGAAGGGCGATTTCTTCGGCCGTTTCCAGGTTCTTGCCTACGTAAAAATTGAGGAAGTTGCTGGGAGCAAAGTCGAAATAGCCGAAGGCAAGATCGTAAGAGGAGACTGCATTCTGTGCCTTTACAGCATAGGAAATAAAGTTGTCGTTGACACCGTCTTTATTTGTGTCGATGCCGGAGAAAGCATTGAATTCTTTCTCGTTATATTCCGTAAGGACAACGTCGACGGTCCAAAGGCCGGTTTCGGTCGTGGCTTTGGTGAGAAGGCCCTTGAAAGGCTCAACGTTCACAGCCTGGATTTTGTCGAAGATGACACCCCTGGAGTTAACGAAGGTGATGTCTTCGGGTTTCAGCTCATAATTGGCAGGGGAAACGCGGACAACAAAACGTGCACCGATGGGAGTCTGTCTGCCTTCCTCGAAGGTAAGGGCATTCTTGATTCCCTTGGAGAACAGATTCTCCTGTTCAACCACGTTGGAGAAATATACAACAAGTCCGTACCGGAGCTGTTTCACGTAATAACCCTGAGAAAGATTGAAACCCATAGTGGCATCATAAGAGACATAGGAATCTACCAGCGAAATGGCGGAAACCACATCGGAGAATCCTCCGATGACATAACCGTCCTCAAGACCTTCCACACCGTAGAAGGTGACGGTTCCGGTCGTCTCGTCCCAGACAGCGGTAATGGCACCCGGAGCGGAAGGAATTTCTACTTCCTGACCAGTGGCAACGCCGTTCTTGAACTCGACGAACTTCCTGCCGTCTTCGCTCACAGCCCAATAGATGGAGTCGCCGTCCTTGCCGTCCTGGCCGTTCACGCCATCCTTGCCATCCTTGCCATCCACACCGTCTTTACCATCCTGTCCGTTCAGGCCGTCTTTACCATCTTTCCCATCTTTTCCGTCCTTGCCATCCTGTCCATTCAGGCCGTCTTTACCATCTTTACCATCCTGTCCATTCAGGCCGTCTTTACCATCTTTACCATCCTGTCCATTCAGGCCGTCTTTACATCTTTACCATCCTGTCCATTCAGGCCGTCTTTACCATCCTTACCATCCTGGCCGTCTTTGCCATCCTTGCCATCCTTGCCGGCGGCCTTCAGGCCGGTGTCAACACCATCGATGAACCAGTTTCCATTTTCTCCAATGGTGATGACGGTGCCAGGGGTGCCGGCAGCGCCGGTTGCGCCAGTTGCGCCAGTTGCGCCGGTGTCGCCTTTGTCACCCTTGTCGCCTTTGGCGCCATTGGTAATTTTGAAGGTCTTGCCGTCGCTCAGGGTCACCGTTACGCCCTCTGCAGAGGAAGCAACATTGGTGATCACGGCACCGGCGCTGATCTTGCTCTGCAGATCCTTCACGGTGTTCTCAAGGGTAGAGACCCGGTTGCCCAGATCCGCCACATCCTTGCTGAGATCCTGGCAGGATACAGCACTTGCGAGGCCGGCCACGATAGCCACGCCTGCAATGATGAATTTGAGTTTTTTGTACATAATGTTTAGAGATTAAAAATAAGGGATTTGTTAGTTGTGATTTTCTGTTTGGTTATACACTACTTTACTTTACCAAGGAAACGACCACACGGTTCTGCTCGTTCACGGTGAACGGCTGAACGGTGTCTCCCTTGTAGTC
>ONOH01000036.1 GCA_900319405.1 uncultured Bacteroidales bacterium
GTTGAACTTTCCGTTCCAGTTATGGGAATAGGAAATTGATGAACTGATCTGGTTCTGCTGGGCGTCCGTCACGCTTCGGGCGTTGTAGCGGCTGTTGGACGGGCTGGAGAAGTTTACGGATGCGCTGAAGGTGGTTCCGGGATGGGCCTTGGAATCCTGGGTGTGAGACCATCTGAGGCCAAAGTTACGGGACTGGACGAAGTCCGAGCTGCCCTTTTCACCGGCTTGGTCGTTGGAGTAGGTGAGGGAGATGGATCCGTTGAACTTGTAATTGACCTTGTATCTGGAGTTAAGGTCTATGGCCCATGAACCCAGCGTGTAGTAGTCTCCGGTGACTGAAAGGTCGAAGTAGTCTCCGAATACAAAGTACATACCCGCATCCCTGATGTAGAATCCGCGGGCCTGCTCCTCACCGAAAGTGGGCATGAGCATACCCGTAGCGCGGGATGGCTTCTTTGGAACAAAGCCGAAGGGGAGGATGATGGGGAAGGCGGGGACATCCGCGATCACCGGCCATGCCGGGCCGAAGACCGTCTTCTGGGACGGCTTGGTGATTACCTTTGCCATTGTGAGGTTAAGGTAATAGTGCGGATGCTCAAGGTCACAGACGGTGTACACGCCGTTACGCATGTTGATGGACTTGTCCGGCATCATCTTGATCTTCTTGCCCTGGAGTATGCCCTCGGCCTCCTTGGTGACCATATTGGTGATGCGTGCCTTGCGGGAGTCGAAGTTGTAGTGGAGCTCATCCATCTTGTATGTCTGGGCGCCTTCCGTCATTTCCGGGAGGCCCTTCCATTCACCCGTGAGGGTGTCTTTCTGGCCCCTGGCATACACGGAGTTGGCATCCATGTCATACTCTATGTAGTCTGCGGTGAGCTTCATGTTCTCGTACTGGACCGTAGCGCCGCCGTAATAGTAGATCATGCGTCTGCCGCCGGAAAAATCCGTGATGATGGAGTCCTTGGCGGTAGAGAATGCGGGGACTTCCAGGGAGCTCTTGCTCAGGAGGTCCAGGGAATCGGCGCGTAACTTTGAGATGGAATCGGCCCTTGCAACGGAGTCTCTCTTTGCGCGGAAAAGGCTGTCACGGCTTGTGGCCGATGAATCTCTGACGGCCGATATCAGGCTGTCAAGGGAAGCCTTGGCAACGGAATCCGGTGCCTGGCGGAACACTCTGGCATGGGCACAGGGGGCCACAAAGGCCGCACACAGTGCCAGGGCAAGAAGATATTTCCGCAAATTCCCTTTCATTCAGGCAGATTTTTTGCTATATTTGTGCAATATATAAAACTTACAAAATTACTATTATTTCCAGAATTTACAAAACCGCCTCCAAGATGAAGCTGCGTTTTAGCCATATCATAGCCGTAATTTCCGCCGTCTTACTTGCAATTCCCGTACCCGCGCAGGAGACGGCCATGCGCCTTAGGACCGTAGTCATTGACCCGGGACACGGCGGCAAGGATGCCGGATGCGTAAGCCGTGACCAGAAAACCTATGAAAAAAACATAGCCCTGGACATCGCCAAGCGCCTGGCCCAGAAGATATCGGCCTCATATCCGGACGTAAACGTAAAGATGACACGCTCCGATGACCATTTTGTAGAACTTGAGAACCGTGCCGTCTTTGCAAATAAATCCGGGGCCGATCTTTTCATTTCCGTGCACGTGAATGCCGTGGACGGCTCAACCGCAGCAAACGGCTATTCCATTCACTGCCTCGGCCAGTCCAAGAAAAAGGGCAACGACCTTTATTCCAAGAACCTGGACCTTGTAAAGAGGGAGAACTCCGTTATCAAACTTGAGAAGAATTACGCCGCAACATATCAGGGTTTTGACCCCGACGACCCTTCGTCTTCCATCATATTCTCCCTCATGCAGAATGCCCACCTTGGCCAGAGCCTTGAGTTTGCCGCAGATGTTGCGCAGGCCATGGAGGGAGGTCCCATCAAAACCAACAGGGGAGTATCCCAGGACCCTTTCTGGGTACTCTGGCGCACCACGATGCCTTCTGTACTGGTAGAAGTAGGCTTCATCACCAATCCGGAGGATCTGGCCACGATGCGCAGCGAAAAGGGCCGGGACGGAATCGCCGCCAATCTTTTCAAGGCATTCCAAAGCTTCAAGACGCGTTACGACCGTTCCATGACCGTGGAGAAAGAAGGGGAAGGCCCCGCATCCGCTCATCAAACGGGTCAGGAGGAGACTCCGGTCAAGCCTGAAACGCCCGAAGAGCCGCAGGATGGACCCATCTACGGCGTACAGGTGCTGGCCACCACCAGAAAGATGGATGAAAAGGATCCTTTTTTCGCCGGTTACAAGCCCGTCGTCATTCAGAGCGGCAGGATGTATAAATATGTCATCATTCCTTCCCGTTCCCTTAAGGAGGTGAAGGAGAAGTACAAAAAAATCCAGAGCAGGTTTCCGGATAATTTCATTGTAAAAATCGAAGACGGTAAAACAACACCGGTTCGCTGAAAGATTGCCATTTCAGCCCCCTCAAGCGGTGGAAAACAAGACATTCCTAATTTTGAATTATTCTAATTGGTTATGCTTTCTATTTTGCACAAGGAGGTTTTTTCGGAAAATAAATAACTGATTTTGAATTATTTACAAAATCACCCAAAAAGAGGGTTCGCCTAATTATTTTAATCATAAAAAAAATAACAAACAAGAGCGGCCTGCATTTTTTCTAATTTTTTTTTCCACCATCTTTGCATTCGGTTTCACTCGAAATAGCACGTTTTATTACTATTCCAGGAATGACAGACCAGGAGAGATATCTTGCGGTATGGCAGAATTGTCTGAGGATCATCGAAAACAACATTGATCCCCAGCAGTTCAACACTTGGTTCAAGTGTATCCGCCCCGTCTCCCTGGAAGGAGCCAGGCTCACGGTGGAAGTCCCGTCCGATTTCTTCCGCGAGTATCTCGAGACCGCCTATACGGATTTGATCCGCCACACCATCCGTCGCGCCATCGGGGCCGACGCCCAGCTCTTCTATCTGGTCCGTCCCGTCCAGAACCACGAGGGGATGGTGCTCCCGGCAGGGCGGAACACCACACCCACCAACAACCCGGTTTCCATTCCCACTTACCAACCTTCCGGAACCCCCAGTCCTTTTGTTTTCCCGGGCACCCAGCGCTTGAGAATCAATCCCAGGCTGAATCCTGTTTACAGTTTCGGCAATCTGGTGGAAGGGGAGTGCAACAAGCTGGGTGTAAGCGCCGCGGAAAGCATTTCACAGGCCCCCGGTAAAACCCCGTTCAATCCGCTCTTTCTCTTCGGTGGACCGGGACTGGGCAAGACGCACATTGCGCAGGCCATCGGCATTGACATCAAAGAGCGTTTCCAGGACCTTCAGGTGCTCTATGTAAGCGGGAACGAGTTCAAGACCCAGTATATGAACGCCTACAAGGGAAACCGCATCGTGGATTTTATTGCCTTCTACCAGAGAATCGATGTGCTGATCGTGGACGACATCCAGGACTTGCAGGGCCAGGGGTCCCAGAACACGTTCTTCAATGTGTTCAATCATCTGCACCAGAACGGCAAGCAACTCATTTTCACCAGCGACCGTTCCCCTGCAGAACTGCAGAATTTCGAAGATCGCCTGCTTTCCCGCTTCCGTTGGGGACTGTCGGTGGAACTCTCGCGTCCGGATTACAATACCCGTCTGGAAATGTTGCGCTCCCGTGCCTTGCGGGAAGGTGTCCCCCTGTCGGAGGAAGTGCTCAGTTTCCTGGCTTCCCGCATCAAGACCAATTTCCGCGAACTGGAGGGCACTTTGACCTCGTTAGTGGCGTACGCCTCGCTGGGCCATCGGGAAATCAACGTGGAACTGGCCCAGAACGTGACCGGCAAGATTGTCGGAGAACAGGAAAGCGACATCAGCATCGACCTCATCATCAAAACGGTCTGCGAATACTTCAACATCACCCGGGATATGGTGCTTTCCAAATCCCGCAAGCGCCAGATTGTGCAGGCCCGTCAGATCGCGATGTATGAGTGCCGGAACCTCCTTCAGAACTGCTCGCTCAGCACCATCGGCTCGGAACTGGGGGGAAAGGACCACGCTACCGTCCTGCACGCCTGCAGCACCGTTCAGGACCTGATGTCCACCGACAAACTATTCCGCCAATGGGTGGAAGATATCGAGAATATGCTGGTCGTTCCCGTAGAAAATTGACAGAATCGTCGCCTGGCCTGTGGGTCGGGCTTTTTTTTTCGGTAGAATCTGATTATATTTACAAATTCAAAAAACGAAAGAACAAAAAACACTATGGATTCTGCATCTGTACTCCGTTTCTTCCAGGATATCACCCGTATTCCGCGCGAATCCGGGCACGAAGAGCTCATGATTGCTTACCTTCAGGATTTTGCAGCCCGGCGCAACTATGCCTGCAAAACCGACAAGACCGGCAATGTCCTCATTACCAAAGAGGCCTCCATAGGGAAAGAGAACGTTCCCACGCTGGTTCTGCAGGCCCACCAGGATATGGTCTGCGAAAAAAACGCCCATTTCGACTTCGATTTCCGCACCCAGCCCATTCCTTATGAGATAAAGGACGGATGGATGATTGCCGAAAACACCACCCTCGGGGCCGATGACGGCATCGGCGTGGCCGCCTGCCTGGCTCTTCTGGACAGCGACCAGCCGATGGGGAAACTGGAGTGCCTGTTCACCATCTCCGAGGAAACCACGATGGTGGGCGCCACCCAGATGGAAGAAGGCTTTTTCAGTGGAAAAACCCTTATTAACCTGGATTCCGAGGACGAAGGGCAACTGTTCGTGGGCTGCGCCGGAGGAAAGGAAAGCCACGTGCATTTCGACTTTGGCCGGGAACCGCTACGCAAAGGATACAAAGTGCTCCGCATCCAGCTGTCCGGCGGTATCGGCGGCCATAGCGGGGACGATATCAACAAGGAACGGATGAACGCCATCAAGCAGCTGGTCCGTTTCCTGTACACCGAACTCCAATACGATTTCCAGCTCATCTCCATCGAGGGAGGCAATAAGCACAACGCCATCTGCCGCGAGGCTTTCGCCCTCATTGCCGTTCCGGCCGATGAAGTCCAGGATATGCTGGATGACGTCAAGGCCTTCAACGGCATCCTCCGGGCCGAATTCGCCGTGAGCGACCCGAATGTGCAGGCGACAGCCCAGGAAGCCAAGGCCGATGGGGAAGAGGCCATCGAGGAAGGGGATGCCGCCGCCATCATCGCCACGCTGCTGGCCATTCCGCACGGGGTGCAGTCCATGTCGATGGACATTCCCGGACTGGTGCAGACCTCTACCAACCTGGCGGCCGTTCACGTCAATGAAAACCGGCTCACCGTCCTGTGCTCGCATCGCAGTTCCGTGGAATCGGAGCTCAGCGCCATCGCCGAAAAACTGGAAGCCACATGCTTCCTGGGCGGTTTCGATATCGAGCACAAGTGGGGATATCCCGGCTGGAAGCCCAATCTCCAGTCCCACATCCTGCACCTGTGCGTGGAGTCCTACAAAAAACTCTTCGGTACCGATCCCCAGGTGAAGGCCATCCACGCCGGCCTGGAATGCGGCATGTTCCTCCAGAAGTTCCCGGACCTGGATATGATTTCCTTTGGTCCCACGCTGCGCGGGGTACACGCTCCAGGAGAAAAGCTGGAGCTCTCTTCACTGGACAAGTTCGTAGATCACCTGAACGACATCGTCACCCATTTCCAATGATACAGATAGCTCCATCCCTTTTGTCCGCCAATTTCCTGAACCTGGAAAAAGACGTGGAAATGGTCAACCGTTATGCTGACCTTTTCCACCTGGACATTATGGACGGGACCTTCGTCCCCAACATCTCCTTCGGCTTTCCTGTGGTGGAAGCCATCGCCGCCAAGGCCACAAAGCCCCTGGACGTGCATCTGATGATTGTTCACCCGGAAAAATATGTGGAGCGTTTTGCCAAGGCGGGTGCCGGGATGATCAGTTTTCACTATGAAGCGGCCCTGGAGGGGAGTGCAGCCCTGATTGAGACCATCCGTGGACTGGGAGTCCGGGCGGGTATCGTCATCAATCCCGACTGTCCCGTGCAGGCCATTTTTCCTTATCTTCCCCAGGTGGATTTCGTGCTCCTGATGAGCGTTTTCGCCGGCTTCGGCGGACAGAAGTTCATTCCGGAAACCCTGGAAAGAATCCGCGCCGTCCGTTGGGAACTGGACCGTCTGGGCCGGCAGGACGTCCCTATCGAGGTGGACGGGGGAATCGGCCCGGGCAATGCCGGAGAAGTGGTGGCGGCCGGAGCGTCCATCCTGGTGGCCGGAAGCGCCGTTTTCAAGGCGGAGCATCCCCGGGAGGTGATAGAGAAGATGAGAGTATGACAAATTGTCATTTATAGGCCGATGGCTTTATTTTTGATGAAACACGCGATAAATTAACAGGTAATATATGATAACTCACGATCTTCGGCTCATTGCCGATGCTGCTTATGATAAGAAGGGAATGGACGTGGTTTCGCTGGATCTTCGCAAGATAGACGGCGCCATCACCGATTTCTTCGTAGTCTGCGACGGCTCCAACACCACGCAGGTGGGGGCCATTGCAGAGAATATCGCCGAAAAGATGAAGGAAGAGGGGCATACGCTGTACCGCTCCCAGGGAGAAGGCAACAATTTCTGGATTATCCAGGATTACGGTCATATCGTCGTCCACATCTTCCTGAAGGAATACAGGGACTTTTATCGGCTCGAAGACCTTTGGGCCGATGTCCCGCGCAAAGAATACAAAGAACGCAGAGTTCCCGCTAAAAAGGAGAAATAATAAATGGCCGAGAACAACAAAGACCCCAAGGGGAACAAGATATTCACCTTCCGCTTCAACCTGTCGTGGCTGTATTTCCTCCTGCTGCTGGGGGTAGGGTATCTGCTTTTCAACAACCAGCGCTCCGCTGCACCGGAAAAGGTGGAATGGACAGATGTGCAAAGTATGATCCGGGAGGGAGACGTGGCCGAGATTTCCTTCATCCGCAACGATTTTAAGGGTGAAGTGAAAATCCGTCCCGAGAAACTCTCCAAATATGCCTCCAAATTCCAGGGAGGAAACCCGCCCAAGCGGGCTCCGCATTTCTTTTTCCTGGTTTCCACCAAGTTCGACCCGGAAGTCAGTTTTGAGGCCCTGAACGCGGAACTCACTCCGGTAGAACAGTTCAAACTGGTCATCAAGAACGAGGACCACATGTGGATGGACATCTTCCAGATGATTTTCCCACTGCTCATCTTCATTCTTTTCTGGGTTTGGATGTTCCGGGGAATGAACCGTGGAATGGGCGGCGGTCCCGGGGGAGGGATGAACCCCTTCAATGCAGGAAAGGCCAACACCCGCGAGGCCGATAAAAACGACGTGAAGGTCACCTTCAAGGATGTGGCCGGCCTCTACGGCGCCAAGGAGGAAGTGATGGAAATCGTGGATTTCCTGAAGAATCCCCAGAAATACACCGCCCTGGGCGGGAAAATCCCCAAGGGAGCCCTTCTTGTAGGCCCTCCGGGAACAGGTAAGACCCTTCTGGCGAAGGCCGTGGCAGGGGAGGCCAACGTGCCCTTCTTCTCCATCTCGGGCTCGGACTTCGTGGAAATGTTCGTTGGCGTAGGCGCCTCGCGCGTACGCGACCTCTTCCGCCAAGCGAAGGAAAAAGCCCCTTGCATCGTGTTTATCGATGAGATAGACGCCGTAGGCCGCGCCCGCGCCAAGAACGGAGGCTTTTCTTCCAATGATGAGCGGGAAAACACACTGAATCAATTGCTTACAGAAATGGATGGATTCGGAACCAATAGCGGTGTCATTGTGCTGGCCGCCACCAACCGTTCCGATATCCTGGACAAGGCCCTGATGAGGGCTGGCCGTTTCGACCGCCAGATCCACGTGGAGCTTCCCGAACTCAAGGAACGCGAAGAAATCTTCAAGGTGCACCTGAGGGACATTAAACTGGGAGAAGATTTCGACGTTAACTTTATGGCCAAACATACGCCCGGTTTCTCCGGGGCCGATATTGCAAACGTCTGCAACGAGGCGGCTCTTACCGCAGCCCGCCGCGAGCACGAAAAGGTAATGCAGCAGGACTTCCTAGATGCTGTGGACCGCATTATCGGCGGTCTGGAGCGCAAGTCCAACACCATTATGACGCCGGCCGAAAAGCGCACCACCGCTTATCACGAGGCAGGTCACGCCCTCGTGGGCTGGCTGCTTCCGTATGCCGATCCGGTGTTCAAGGTGAGCATCATCCCGCGCGGAAACGCCCTGGGCCTCACCTGGAGCCTTCCCGAAGAGCGGAAAAACTGGTCCCGCAGTGTGATGACGGACCATATGTGCCAGCTCATCGGCGGCCGCGTGGCCGAGGAAATCCTTAATGGAGAGCCTTCTACCGGCGCTCTGAATGATTTGGAGCGGATGACGGGTATGGCTTATGCCATGGTGCAGTACTATGGCATGAGCGACAAGGTGGGGACCCTCAGTTTTTATGATTCCACCGGTTCCCGGGGCTACAATCTGGTGAAGCCCTATTCCGAGAAGACGGCCCAGTTGATGGATGACGAGGTGAAGGCCATAGTCATAGGCGTTCACGACCGTACCCTCAAACTTATCGAAGACAACAAGGATGGCTTCCTGCGCCTGGGAGCCCTGCTTTTGGAAAAAGAGGTCATCTTTGCCGAGGATATCGAGAAGATTCTGGGCCCCAAAGTGAAACCCGCTGCGGACGACCAGTTTGTCACACAAGAACCTGAACCTCAAACGATTACGAATGAATAGCACTGTCAAACGCAGCATATTCGGAGTCCTCTTCCTGGCAGTCATGCTGGGGGGACTCCTTTTTTATAAGTTCCTGTATACCTTTCTGTTTGCCTTTATTTCAGGGGGTATGCTTTATGAATTCTACAAGATGACGATGGGAACCAGTTTCCGCTCTTCGCAAAGGGAAGCCATCATTGCCGGAGTCTTCTTGTTCCTGCTGGGAAACCTGTATTTCTTTGGCAACCACAGGGGATGGACCATCGGCCTCGGAATCTTTTTGGTTCTTCTTCTTATGACCGAAACCCTTTTTGAAAAAGACCATACGGATTTTCAAAAGACGGGCTTCCTTTATGCCGGGCTCCTGTATATCGGCCTTCCGCTGGCCCTTTCCAATGCCGTTGTTTGCCAGAATGGAGAATTCAACGGGCTTTTGATGGTGGCTTTCTTCTGCATCATATGGGCATCGGACGTAGGCGCCTACTGCTTTGGAATGCTGCTGGGACAGAAGATTTGGCCTGCAAAACTGTGTCCCAACATCTCTCCCAAGAAGTCCTGGGCCGGTTATATCGGCGGCCTTCTCATGGCCGTTCTCGCCGGAGCCATCCTCAAGTGGACCGGTCTGGTGAGTTTCCCCATGGTGCACTGCCTCATTATGGCGGCCCTCATGCACGTGATGGGAGTTTTCGGAGACCTCTTCGAGTCCATGTGGAAGCGTGCGGCCGGCATCAAGGATTCCGGCAATATCATCCCGGGGCACGGCGGCCTCATGGACCGTTTTGACAGCGCCCTCTTCGCCATCCCAACCGGCTATATCTACCTCCTTGTTTTTAATCTGGTATAAGTATATGAAATGGACTAAGATAGACAACGATTCTTACGGAACCATCCTCACTTCCTGGTGCATCTGCGCCGTGCTTATTTTCTTAACGGCGCGTTATATCCCCATCGCATGGGTAAGTATTCCGCTGTGTGCCTGTATGGTGATTTTTATGGTCTTCATCACCTGGTTTTTCCGGGTCCCCGACCGGAATACGCCCGATGAGCAGAACCCTCGGCTGGTGACGTCCGTGGCCGACGGAAAGGTGGTTATTGTAGAGAAGGTTTTCGAGAAAGAGTATCTGAAACGCGAGTGCATCCAGATATCCGTGTACATGGATTTCTTCGATGTGCACTGCAATTTCTGGCCCATTACCGGCACGGTGTCCTATTATAAATACCATCCCGGAAAGTACCTGCTGGCCTTCCACCCCAAATCTTCGGAGCTCAACGAGCATTCCTCAACCTGTCTCAGGAACGAGCATGGAGAGGTTTTCTTCAAGCAGATTGCCGGGACTTTCGCCCGTCGGATTGTCTGTTATGCAGAACCGGGAAAGATCGAATACCGCGGAGACCAGTGCGGTGTTATCAAATTCGGCTCCCGCATAGACCTTTTCGTCCCGCTGGAAGCCGATGTGAAAGTAAAACTGGGAGACAAAGTCCGCGCCGTGGAATCTATTCTGGCCGTTCTGCCTGATCCGCAGTAATCAGCTCCACGAGCTTATCAACAGCCTCGTCCTCGGGTATGTGCCGGAGGACAGGTTCTTTTTTCCGATACAGGGTAACCTTGCCGGCGCCTTCTCCCACATAGCCGTAGTCGGCATCGGCCATCTCTCCCGGGCCGTTTACGATGCAGCCCATAACGGCAATGACCACGTTCTTAAACCGAGAAGTGTGTTCCTTTACCTTGTTAAAGGTGTTTTCGAGGTCGTAGAGCGTTCTTCCGCAGCCGGGGCAGGCAATGTACTCCGGTTTGTAAAAACGGCGCCTGCAGGCCTGTAAAATCTCGTTCTTGAGGTATTCGTCCTCCAGGGGAATGTCGTCCACCTCGTGGTTCAGCAGGGGGGCGCCCCAGTCACAGGCGGCCTTGAGGAGAGTTGTCTCACGTTCACTCAGAATGACAGGTGCAGCATTTGAGTAGCGGTGTGCCAGGTACTGTGCCACGGGAATCTCGTTGGCAGGGTCTTCGGTGAGGGAAACCCGGATGGTATTGCCGATACCCTCAGCCAGGAGGGTGGAGATGGCTACGCAGGATTTGATGCGACCGCTGTCTCCGTTACCGGCTTCGGTAACACCCACGTGAAAGGGGAATACCACTGCGTTTTCCTCCATCAGGCGGGCCAGCTCCCGGTAGGCCTGGACCATTACCACGGTATTGGAAGCCTTAAGGGACACCACGACATTGTAGAAATCGGCGTCAATGCACATCTGCACCCATTCCATAGCAGCAAGGGCCATCGCCTGGGGCGTGTTTCCGTACTTCTCCACGATATACTTGCCCAGGGAGCCGTGATTGAGGCCGATCCGGATGGCCCGGTCGTACGCTTTGCACTTTTCCAACAACTGTCCGAACAGCAAACGCGCTTTCTGGTGGTCGGGATGGAAATTGCCGGGATTGATGCGGATTTTCTCCACCACGGGAACTACAGCCATGGCAATATCTGAAGAAAAGTGAATATCGGCCACCAGAGGGACGTTCAAGCCCTCGGAACGGAGGGTAGTGCGGATTTGTTCCAAAGCCCCGACATCGGACAGGGAGGGAACCGTGATGCGGATCAGCTGCGCTCCGGTCTTTGCCAGCCGGCGGCACTGGGCCACCGTTGCCGCGACATCGGCCGTACGGGTGTTGCACATCGTCTGTACCACGATGGGGTGTCCGCTGCCGATAAAGACTCCTTCGCCCACGCGGACAGTCCTGGTAATCAGTTCTTTATTCATTTTGCATTTGTTCTTCAATCATTTTCCGGGCCAATT
Source organism: uncultured Bacteroidales bacterium (assembly GCA_900319405.1). Classification (GTDB taxonomy): domain Bacteria; phylum Bacteroidota; class Bacteroidia; order Bacteroidales; family UBA932; genus Cryptobacteroides. The sequence continues at coordinate 11,555 of ONOH01000036.1, forward strand.
TGCGAAGCTGTGAGCGGGTATGTCCGTATCTGGGTGTAAACTGGTAATAGACGCCGAATGTAACGGCTCCGTCCAGCGGATAGCCAAAACGGTAATAATACGGGCTGGCATAGTCCGGTTTCCAGAAAGACCCCCAGCCCCATTTGACCTGGGCATTCACGTGAAATTCAAAGGGGCTTAGCACCACGCCAAAGCCCACGCCTCCGTGAAGGCCATAGCTCATCCTCAGCTCGTGGTCCATAAACTTGTCCACCGTTTCCTCGTATTGTTCCTTTCCCACATTAGAATCGTCCAGCGTACGGTGAATGGTGGTCCGGTACCCTACGTAAAACCCAAGCTTGGCCATCAGTTTGAAATATTCTCCGATATCGAAATGGAAATGGGAAAGCAGGAAGCCCTCAGGTACTATCATCTGCACCTTATAGGCTCCCGATGCGCTTTCTACCGAACGGTAGCCGGTTTCTTTGTTGGTCCTGAATTCAAAACCTTCGTAATTGAGCTGTCCTCCGATCTCAAATCCCATATTGGGGTAAACGCCAAACATCGTGAACTGCCGGATAATGGAAAAACCCAACACCGGATACTGGGGAAGCCAGGTGGAAAGGCGGATGGGATTGAAAAAACCGTACTGAAGGGAGGCGCCGCCATAGATTCCTGCCATCAGGTAGTCGTTGGGCTTGCGGACCTGAAGCTTCAGGCTGTCCAGGTACTCGTTGGTGACACTGTCGGGCAGGGAGAAGAACTCTTCTTCCAGATTCACCTGGGCCCTGGAAACAACGCAAGCGGCCAGAAGGGCTGCAGCCGACACGATCCATCTCTTGCCACTCATTCGAACATCTCCTTTAAATTGATTTTCCAGACCATCTCGGCCCTTTCCAGGACCTTGATGAGAATCTGGTCATTCTGTTTGAAGAAACGCACCTTCTCCGGTTGTCTGCGGGAGAGCAACACGCCGGTATCCACAATATTGTTCCGGTTCAGGTCTTCCGTGATGCGGATGCAGTAATTACCCTCCTTGAGATAGGGGAAAACCACGGTTCCGTCCTTCTCTACGATAAAGGAGCGAACCACCTTGTCCCTTTTTTCCGTGAGGAGGTCGATGATGTATTTGTTCTGCACCTGAGAGAGCTCCAGCGTAATGGAACTCAGTTTTTCGTCATTGGGAAGGGTCACCTTCAGCTCCGTGCTGTCGTTGTAATAGCCGTTGATATCCCGGAAGCGGCGGTGGGGGATTTTGAGGTAGTAGTCATAGCCGATCTGCAGGGGCTCTTCGGGATAGATGTTGTAATGGCGAAGGTTGGTTGAATCCTGCACAACCTTCACCTTTCCCTTGCTCTCCTGCTGGCGGGGGTTGACCATTCGGAATTTGAGCGAATCCCAGGCGGCTTCAATCAGGGGATATTTGAACTCCAGCTCATAGCCATATTGCTCGATGGTGGAGCCCTCGGCCTTGGTCGTCATTACGGCGATGGTGTCCTCGTGCTTGATATTGCGGGTGCTGGAGGACTTTTTCATCAGTTCGGCCCTCAGTTCCTTTCCGATGGCCAGTTTCACCGTTTCCTCCGTCGGCTTCATCCTGCCGGTAGTGTCGGTTTTGTCGTATTTGACCACGAGATGCAAGGTGTCCGGCATCTTCCGCTGGTCGTTCACCCAGAGTTCCAGCGAGTCTCTCTGCAGGTTGAACTGGGAAATGAGCTTCTCCCTCGGAAGGCCCTTGATCCGCATATCGTGGATGACGGCATCGGGGGCCATAAAGGTAAGGTAAGCCGTCCTTAGACCCACACGCTCCTTCTTCATAATCAGTTGTTTGGATGGTTTTTCCCGGAACAGGTTCAGTTCAATGTCGGCCTTCCTGGCCATGCACAGGGCCGTGTCCTTCATGTCGAATTTCAAGAACTCATACAGGGAATCGCTAAAGAGCGTTCTGGGACGGAAAAGGGAATCCAGGAAGGCCACCCTTTCGTTGTCGGGGTCGTACTTGTTGTTGTTGTTCTCGTCCTTTACGGCATAGACACGGTAAACGGTATCCTTGATGTTCCGGAGGCTGAAAAAGCCCCAGTCATCGGTCTTGGCTGCCGCGACGGGACGGTGAAGGAATACGGCCGAGTCCGAATGGTCCTTGTAAAGCATCACGGTGATGCCTTTCATCGGATTCAGGGTGTTGCAGTCCTGTACAAGTCCTGTCATACAAAGGGAATCTATCTGGCTGCCGGTGGAGAAGACCAGGGTATAGCCCGGATAGGGATTGCCCTCGTTATTGTCCACGATGGCACCGGTCAGGTCCAAGGTATAGGTGGTATTGGAATCCAGGTCGTTTTCGAAGGTGACCTCCAGCGTTTTTCCCTTGATAACCGACTTGGGCCTCTTTTCCTGCGGCGGAGAGAGGTAGATGGCATTGGCGTCCTTGATCTTCACATACTCGTTGAAAGTAAAGCGGATCCTGGCTTTGTGCACGTCCACGTTGACCGTTCCGGGCAGCGGCGACACTTTGGTAATCACCGGGGGAATGGTGTCCTTGGGACCGCCCGTGGGGGGCGTAGTGGTATTGGCGCATCCCCAGGGAAACATCAGCGAGCCCAGGATAAAGGCGGCCGGGATGAGGGGAAGGAATTTTTTCAGCTTCATAACTCGCTTCTCGTAACTTTTTCTATGCCTTCTATGGCCGATAGCTCCTTGATCATCTTGTCCAGGATGCTTCTGCTGGAAACATAAAGGTCTATATAACCGTCAAAAAGGCCGCTTTCGGCCTGCAGGGTAAGCCTTCTCATATTCACGCCCATCACCAGCGAAACATACTGGGAAATCTCGTTCAACATTCCCAGGCGGTCGATGCCCTTAAGGGTAATCCGGACCAGGAAGGACTTTTCTTCAGCCGGTTCCAGCCATTGAGGCACCACCACCCACTCTCCGTGCGTGGCGGCGATGCTCTCGGCAACTGGGCAGGTTTTCTTGTGGACGGTAATCATTCCATCGGGGGCCTTGAAGCCGATGACCGGGTCTCCGGGGATGGGGTTGCAGCAGCTGGCGATGGCAAAACGCGTGGATTCGGGGTCGTTGCTTCCGATGATGATGGTCTCGGCACCCTCCTTCCCGACGGGTTTCTCCGTTTCCAGCCGGAGCATCTTCCTGAGCCAGGAAAGATGGCTGCCGGAACTGCGTTTCAGGGCCTCTTGGATGTGTTCCAGGCTCAGCGTTCCGATGCCGATTCCGTAATAAAGCTCTTCCCGGGAAGAGACGCCGTAGGAGACTTCCAGACGCTGGAGATTTTTCTCGTTGATCTCAAAGCCCAGCCCGGTAAGGGCGTCCTCCAAGCTTTTGCGTCCAAAGTCCACCGTCTGTTTGCGTTCGGTCTTGAAATAATCGGTGACGATGGTGCGGGCGCGCCGCGTGGTAAGGAACTGGAGCCATTCGGGCTGGGGTCTGGCGTCCTGGGCCGTTATGATTTCCACTTTGTCTCCCGTCTGGATGACGTGGCTCAGGGTAACTAGACGCTGGTTCACCTTGGCGGCAATGGCCTTATTGCCCACTTCCGTATGGATCAGATAGGCGAAGTCCAGGCAGGTAGCGTCTTTCTGGATGCTCCGCTGCTCTCCCATCGGTGTAAAGACATAGATGTCCGTGGAAGTGAGGTCGTTGTGGATGATGTCCAGCAGTTCCAGGGCATTTACGTCCGGATTCACCAGAATCTCCTTGATGCGCTCCAGCCAGTTCTCCATCTCGTAGTCTCCCTCTCCCAGGTAGCCGTGCTTTTTGTAAATCCAGTGGGCCGCGATGCCCTTCTCGGCGATATCGTCCATCCGGCGGGTGCGGATCTGCACCTCCACCCAAATTCCGGAAAGGCTCAGGAGGGTGCAGTGCAGGGCCTCGTACCCATTGGACTTGGGGTGTTTGACCCAATCCCTGAGGCGCTCGGGCATATAACGGTAGATGCCGGTGACAATGGAGAAGATGTGATAGCACTGGTCCCGTTCCGTTTCGCCCGACTGCTGGTCGGCGTCGAAAATGATGCGGATGGCGTACAGGTCGTACACTTCCTCGAAGGAGATGGCCTTCTCCTTCATCTTGCGCCAGACGGAGTAAGGCGTTTTCACCCGCTTTTTGATTTCGAACTTGAAGTGGGCCTTTTGCAGGGCCTCCTCGATGGGGCGCACGAATTCGGCCATCTCGGCCCCTTTCTCCTCCGTGTTCCGGTCTATCCTGGCCTTGATATCCTCATAGGCTTCCGGCTCCTTGTAGCGCAGCCAGATGTTTTCCAATTCGCTCTTGATGCCGTACAGGCCCAGCCGGTGGGCGAGGGGAATGAAGATGAACATCGTCTCCGACAGGATCTTGTCCCTTTTGTGTTCGGGCATATGCTCGATGGTGCGGCAGTTGTGGAGGCGGTCGGCCAGTTTGATAAGCACTACGCGCACGTCGTCGTTGAGGGTGAGGAGGATGCGCTTGAAATTCTCGGCCTGAAGGCTTTGCTGGGTCAGGTCGGTGCCGCGGGTCTTCTGCTCGTTGTCCAGCACCGTCTTGATCTTGGTGAGCCCGTCCACCAGGGAAGCGATTTTGTCTCCAAACTGCTCCCGGATGTCTTCCACGGTGTAGTCGGTATCTTCCACCACGTCGTGCAAAAGGGCTGCCGATATGGATTTGTACCCCAGGCCGATGTTGTCCACAACAATCTGCGCCACCGCGATGGGATGAAGCATGTAAGGCTCTCCGCTGCGTCGGCGCACGTTGCGGTGCGCGTCATTGGCGAAGTCAAAAGCCCGGCGCACCACCTCCATCTCCGCAGCGTTGGCACAACGCTTCTCGGCCGACAGGCGAAGCCTCTCGTAGTCCTGGGCAATCAGCTGATAATCTTTCTCGGTGAACTCGGAAAAACTCATATCGTCAAGTACCTTTTTTCTTAAAACAACGTAGGTTCCATCTCTTCAGTCGTTGCGGGCATTTCCCCTGTCATCTCCCTCAGTTGCGTCTCGTCAATAATTTCTACACCCAGTTCGGTGGCTTTTTTCACCTTCTCCGGACCGGGCTTGGTGCCTGTCAGGAGGTAGGATGTCTTCCCGCTCACGGAAGCGCTGGTCTTCCCGCCGTGGGCTTCGATGAAGGCTTTCATCTCGTCTCGGGAAATGGAGAAATTACCGCTGATGACGATGGTTTTCCCTTCCAGGGTATCGGACATGCGCACGTTCTCCTGATTCAGGGAGAACTGTAGGCCAGACTCCTGCAAGCGGCTGATTTCCTGAAGGTTCTCTTCCTGTCGGAACCAGTTCAAAACACTGTCGGCAATGACTTCTCCCACCTCCGGGACGGCCAGCAGTTCTTCCCGCGTAGCGGCCTGCATGGCCTGGATGCTGCCGAAATGGCGGGCCAGGTCCCGGGCCGTGGTCTCTCCCACGTAGCGGATGCCCAGGGCGAAAAGGACGCGTTCGAAGGGAACCTTGCGGGAGTCGGCCAGGCTTTGCAGGAAGCGACGGGCACTTTTTTGTTTCCAGCCTTCCAGCCTCAAGAGGTCTGCCTCCTTAAGCCGATACAGATCTGACGGAGTGCCGACAAGCCGGAGTGCATAGAGCTGTTCCACCGTAGCTTCCCCGGCCAGGATATTCATTGCCTTGCGGGAGAGAAAGTGCAGGATTTTCCCCTTGAGCTGGGTAGGGCAAGCGACAGTGTTGGGGCAGAACCAGCGGGCTTCCCCTTCCGGTTTCACCAAAGGGGTTCCGCAGTCCGGGCAAAGCTTGGGAAAAACGGGAGTCTGGGCGCCGGATGTCCGTTTTGAGGGCTCCACTCCGGTGATTTTCGGAATGATCTCCCCGCCTTTTTCCACATAAACCCAGTCTCCCTCGTGGATGTCCAGGCTGCGGATCTGGTCCTCGTTCACCAGGGTGGCGCGTTTGACCATGGTTCCGCTCAGGAAGACCGGCTCCAGATTGGCTACGGGGGTGACGGCTCCCGTCCGGCCCACCTGGTAGTCTATAGAAAGTATGGGCGTGCAGGCCTGTTCTGCCTTGAACTTGTAGGCCACGGCCCATCGGGGGCTCTTGGCGGTATAGCCCAGCTGCTGCTGGAAAGCCATCTCGTTGATTTTGATGACGATGCCGTCGGTGGCATAGGGAAGGGCTTTGCGGGCGGTATCCCAATGGGCGATGAAGTCTTCTATCTCCCGGATGTCGTGACAGATGCGCCGGCAGTCCGAAACGGGAAGTCCCCATTCCCGCGCGGCTTCCAAAGCTGCATCGTGGGTAGGGAAGTCAACCTGTCCGCCGGGAATATGATACAGGGTGCAGATAAGACCGCGCCGGCCTACTTCTTCCGGGTCCTGCAGTTTGAGGGAACCGCTGGCCGCATTGCGCGGATTGGCAAACAACGACTCTTCACGGGCTTCGCGCTCCCGGTTGA
>ONOH01000037.1 GCA_900319405.1 uncultured Bacteroidales bacterium
CCACCAAGGAATGGATGCAGAAAGTTGACGAGCGCATCATCCGCCTCTTCGCCCAGGCCGGCGTTCCGTTGCACTATGCCCCAGGCGTGCGACTTATGCCGCTGGGGACCTTCCGTCCATCGGCCCTTTGCCTGGAAGACATCGATATTTTTCCCAAAGCCCAACTGGGAAGCAAGGTTCTGATTATCAATTTTATGGGCTACCACGACTTCTTCTCCACCTTCCTGGCCGAAGGATTGGAAAAGGAAGGAATGCAATGCCGGATTCGTCTTCTGGACCTCCCCGAACTGGAGCCGCTGCAGAGAAGTCCCGGCGGAATGCGTTCGGTGCAGATGGCCCGCATCCTGGATACCATCTGGGAGAAAGTGGTCCAGGAAATCCGCGTGCTCATCAAGGACGAGGACACGGTTGTCATTCCCCAGGTCTTCGGCCTGAAGGACCCTTCCACCCCGGGGCTCATCCGCGAAGACATCCCCGCACGGGTTATCTTCGCCGGCACGCTCCCTCCCTCCGTCCCCGGAATCCGCACCCAGCACCTGCTGGGCCGATACTACGAGCGACTGGGCGGCACCTATCTCAAGGGAGACAATGCCCGCAGCGCACAGTTCGGCAAGGGCAGGGTCATCAGTATCGGCACGAAAAACCTGGACCGGCACTATCTGAGAGCCAAAAACTTCATCCTTTCCAGCGGCAGCTATTTCTCCAAAGGGCTCCGCTCAAATCCTTTCGGTATTTATGAGCCCGTCTTCGGCCTGGATGTCCGCTATGCGAAGGATCGCAGCGAATGGTACCATCCCCGCTTTGCCGCTGACCAGCCCTATATGCATTACGGCGTACAGATCGACGAAAACCTTCACGCCATCAAAGACGGCGCCGTCATTCCCAATCTTTATGTCATCGGCTCGGTAATGGGCGTTTCCCACCCGCGCTTCGGCTTCGGAGCCGGACTGGCCATCCGCAGCGCCGTGTACGCCGCCGACCAAATCATCAAGGAGGAAACGCTATGAAACCCCAGGAGTTTACCCAAAGCAAGTACAATTTCGAGGAGTGTATGAAATGCACGGTTTGTACGGCCTACTGCCCTGTGCTGCAGGTAAATCCTCTGTTTCCCGGGCCCAAGCAGTGCGGTCCCGACGAAGAGCGTCTCCGCCTGAAGGATCCGTATTTCTTCAATACGGCCCTCAAATACTGCCTCAACTGCAAACGCTGCGAGGTCGCCTGTCCTTCCGGAGTCAACGTAGCCGATCTTATCCAGGCAGCCCGCATCAAATACGACCATACTCCGCCCAAACTCCGCGACCGGATTCTGGCCTCGACGGACACGATGGGCTCGCTGTCGCGTCCCGTCGCTCCCCTTGCCAATGCCGTCACCAGGCTTGGCGTCACCAAAACCCTGCTGGACGCCACCCTGCAGATAGACCATCGGCGCACATTCCCCAAATACAGCGGCCGCAGTTTCGAAAGCTGGCTCAGGCGCCGCTCCAAAGAGCAGTCCGCCTTCAAGGAGCAAGTGGCCTATTACCACGGCTGCTATGTCAATTACAACTATCCACAGCTGGGGAAAGACCTGGTGAAGGTGCTCAACGCCCTGGGAGTGGGCGTGCAGCTTCTGGAAAAAGAAAAATGCTGCGGCATAGCCTTCATCACCAACGGAATGAGCGGGCGTGCCACCAAAAATGCCAGGCACAATGTCGGCGTACTGGCCAAGGCCGTTGAAAAAGGGCAGAAAGTGGTCACTACCTCCTCCACCTGCACGCTCACCATCCGGGAAGAGTATCCCAACCTCCTGGGGGTGGACAACAGTGCTGTTCGGGACGCTTTCCTGATGGCCACCCGTTTCATCTACGAAAAGCTTGAGCAGGGCGCCACCCTGAAATTCCGGGCCGATTTCCACAAAAAAATCGCTTACCACGCCCCCTGCCACCTGGAGAAGCTGGGATGGGGCATTTTCTCCGAGCGGCTTCTGCAGATGATTCCCGGAGTGGAACTCACCCAGCTGGATTCAAGCTGCTGCGGCATCGCAGGAACCTACGGCTTCAAGAAAGAATACTACGAAGCCTCGCAGCTCATCGGCGCTCCCCTTTTCGAGCAAATCCGAGACGTGGATCCCGAGGTGGTGGCCTGTGACTGCGAAACCTGCAAATGGCAGATCGAGATGAGCACGGGCTATCCCGTGATGAATCCCATCTCCCTTCTGGCCGATGCCCTGGAATAAAACAAGACAAGATATGCTTACATTCCTCAAACAGCCGGCCCATCTGCCGGTACAGACCGGCCCGGAGGCCGACAGCAAGTACAAACGCCTGCGCTGGCAAGTGTTTCTGGGAGCGTTTATCGGATATGCCGGTTTTTACCTGGTCCGGAAAAACCTGTCTATGGCCATCCCAGCCATGGAGCCGCTGGGTTTTGACAAAACGGAACTGGGCTTTGTCCTGGGCCTGAACGCTGCGGCCTATGCCCTCTCCAAATTCCTGATGGGCAGCGTGAGCGACCGCTCCAACGCCCGCGTTTTCCTGCCTCTGGGGCTCGTGCTCACAGCCATCTCCATGTGTTTTATGATTGTACCCATCCAGTTCCTGGGGGCCGGGCACAAGGCATTGTCCATCCTGGTGATGGGCGTGCTGAACTTCCTGGTGGGCTGGTTCAACGGGATGGGCTGGCCTCCCTGCGGCCGGGTGATGACGCATTGGTTCTCACCGGGAGAACGGGGCACGATGATGAGCATCTGGAACTGCGCTCATAACGTGGGCGGTGCCCTTGTGGGGCCGATGGCCACCTACGGTGCCGTCTGGTTCGGAAGCTGGTTCTACGGAGCACATACGGAGCTTTATTTCCTGATCGGCACCTTTGCCTTCCCCTCGGCCGTGGCTCTTTTTATCGCCATCCTGGCCTACATCCTCCTCCGCGACACTCCGCAGTCCTGCGGCCTGCCCTCCGTTGAAGCCTGGCGCAACGACTATCCCAAGAATTATTCAGAGAAACACGAAAAGACCCTCAGCACCAGGGAGATATTCTTCCAGCATGTGCTCAACAACAAGTTCCTGTGGTACATCGCTCTGGCCAACGCCTTTGTGTATATGGTTCGTTACGGCTGCCTGGACTGGGCCCCCACCATCCTCACCGAAAAGGGCATCGACCTCAAAAGCGCCGGCTGGGCCTATTTCGCCTACGAATTCGCCGCTATTCCGGGGACTCTCCTCTGCGGCTGGCTCTCGGACAAGCTCTTCCACGGAAGACGCGCTCTCCCCACCATTCTGTTTATGGCGCTGGTGCTGGTATTCATCGTCCTGTACTGGGCCTATATCGACAACCTCACCGTGGTGATCATCAGCCTTATCGGCATTGGATTCTTTATCTACGGGCCTGTAATGCTCATCGGCGTGCAGGCCCTGGACCTGGCCCCCAAAAACGCAGCCGGCACCGCCGCCGGCCTCACCGGCTTTTTTGGCTACTTCCTGGGGACCTTCATACTGGCCAACACGGTCATCGGCTGGGTGGCGCAGCAGTTCGGCTGGGGCTGGACCTTCCTGCTCCTGATAGCCGCCTGCATCCTCTCCGTCCTCTTTATGGCCCTTACCCTGAAGGAAGAGGCCGAACATACAACGCATTGATTATCAGTGAGTTGTATAAAATCCTCTGCGCAAAAAGTGCAGAGGATTTTCAGTAAATGATTGATAATCAATCATTTACTAATCAGAAAACCAACAGGAAGAGGCCGGCGGCGAAGGAGGCGCCCAGCATAGGGCCGGCAACGGGAACCCAGCTGTAGTTCCAGCCGCTGTCGCGCTTGCCGATGATGGGCAGCACGGCGTGGGCGCAGCGGGGAGAAAGGTCACGGGCCGGATTCATCGCATAACCCGTGGTTCCACCCAGGGACATACCCAGGGCCATGATAAGGCAGGTGACAGGCCAGGCGCCGATGGCTCCGGTCTGCGCGCTCACAGGGCCGACCTGGAAGGCATTCCCCTGCGTGCCGATGGCCAGGATCACAAAGACCAGCACGCAGGTGGCGATGAATTCGCTGAGGAAGTTGCGCCAGGGGTTCCAGATGGCCGGCATCGTACAGAAGGTTCCCAGGATCGTATCCGGCTGGTCGGCCGTGGCCTTGTAATGGTCTTTGTAGAAAATCCACACCAGGCAGGCTCCGGCAAAGCCACCCAGCATCTGGGCCACGACATAGCCCAGGACCAGGTTCCAGGTAAATTTCCCGGCAATGGCCAGTCCCAGCGTCACGGCCGGATTCAGGTGTGCGCCGGAAACCGGACCGGCAATGAGCACCCCCATCATCACGGCAAGACCCCAGGCCAGGGCAATGACCACCCAGCCGGCCCCCTGGGCCTTGGATTTATTCAAGGAACAGGCGGCGCATACGCCGTCACCGAAAAGCACCAGGACAAGGGTGCCGATGAATTCAAAAAGATATACAGGATTCATACTTACTTTGTTACGGTTCTTGAAATGGCATCGGCCCAACCGTCCTTGACAGCCGTCATATCCTCTCCGGAAGGCTGGAAACAACGTTCCGCCTGCCACTGGGCCTTGATTTCCTCCAGCGACTGCCAGTATCCCACGGCCAGTCCGGCCAGGTAGCAGGCTCCCATCGCAGTGGTTTCCGTTATCACCGGCCGCACCACATTGGCGCCCAGGATGTCGGCCTGGAACTGCATCATCAGGTTGTTGCGGGAGGCGCCGCCGTCCACTTTCAGCTCGGCCAGGGGCACGCCGGCGTCCTTCTCCATCGCGTTCACGATATCCATCGTCTGGAAAGCGATGCCCTCCAGCGCAGCACGGGCAATATGGGCCGTTGTGGTTCCCCGGGTGATGCCGCAGATGACCCCGTGGGCATACTGGTCCCAGTAAGGGGCGCCCATACCGGTCAGCGCCGGGACAAAGTACACGCCGCCGTTGTCCGGGACGCTGGCCGCCAGGGCCTCGATTTCCGAAGAAGAGCGGATGACCCCCAGTCCGTCACGAAGCCACTGCACCACGGAACCGCCCACGAAAATGGATCCTTCCAGGGCATAGTTCACCGTCTCCCCTATCTTCCACGCTACGGTAGTAAGAAGATTGTTCCTGGAAAGGATGGGCCGGGTTCCCGTATTCATCAGAAGGAAGCAGCCGGTGCCATAGGTGTTTTTCACGGCACCGGGTTCCGTGCACATCTGGCCGAAAAGGGCGGCCTGCTGGTCTCCGGCGATTCCGGCAATGGGCACCTCGTGGGCGAAGATGGTGGTCTTGGTATGGCCATAAACCTCCGAGGAGGATTTCACGGCGGGCATCATGGAAAGGGGAACATCCAGTAGTTCCAGCAGCTGGCTGTCCCACTCCAGTGTGTTGATGTTGAAGAGCATTGTGCGGGATGCGTTGGAGACATCCGTGATGTGCACTTCCCCGCGGGTGAGCTGCCAGACCAGCCAGGAATCCACGGTACCGAAGCGCAGTTTTCCCGCCAGGGCCCTCTCGCGGGCGCCGGGCACATGGTCCAGAATCCACTTGATTTTGGTTCCGGAGAAATAGGCGTCTATGATGAGCCCCGTCTTTTCGCGAATCTTTTCCACCAGCCCTTTCTCCTTGAGTTCGTCACACAGGGCCGATGTACGGCGGTCCTGCCATACGATGGCGTTGTACACGGGAGCACCCGTTTCGGCATCCCAGACTATGGTGGTTTCCCGCTGGTTGGTGATGCCGATGGCGGCCAGATCCTTGCCGTTAATGCCCAGCCGGGTAATGGCCTCGGCAATGACGGCGGCCTCGGAAGACCAGATTTCCATCGGGTTGTGCTCCACCCAGCCCGGTTGGGGGAAGTACTGGGTGAATTCCTGCTGGGCAAGCGAACAAATGTTTCCCTCGTGATCGAATACGATGGCCCTGGAGGAACTGGTTCCCTGGTCCAGGGCAAGGATGTACTTGTTATTCATAGACTCCATCTTCTATCATGTTGTGAACAGTTTTAAGAAAATTGGAAACCTTGCGGATATATTCTTCCGGGTGTTTGGCATAAGAGTTGGCGTGGACGGCGTCAGGGGCCACCCAATATTCCTTGTAACCTTTCTTTTTGGCATTGTAATTTTTCCAAAGATGCTCGAACAGGACATAGTCGTCGGCATCCCCGTGGATAAAAAGCATGGGCTTTTCGCAGCGGGAGAGAGCTTTGCGGCAGTCGGCCTCGTCGAAGGACCAGCCGTACCTGCGTTTGGTCACAATGCTGGCGCTGGTGACAATGACCTTGGGAAGAAGCGGACTCATATCCTTGAGATTCTTGGAGAACTGGCCGCGGACGGAACTGTAACCGCAGTCTTCCACAAAACACTTCACATACTCCGGCAGCCGCTCTCCGCTGGTCATCATCACCGTGGCGGCCCCCATGGACACGCCGTGAAGGACCATAAAGTCGTCCTTGAAGAGATCGTGGGCCACATCAATCCACTTCATCAGGTCCAGGCGGTCCTTCCAGCCCATCTGTATTTCATCCCCCTCGGAATAGCCGTGATACTGAAGGTCCGGGAAGAGGACGTTGTAATTGAGCCGGTCCCGGTACATCCGCACCAGATACAGGAATACAAAGTGGTTGTCGTGATAACCGTGCACGACGACGGCCGTTCCCCTGGCCTCTTCCGGCCTGGCCGCCGGGACGGAGCAGGCATGCAGCCTGAGTCCTTCGTCATTGGTGATCCAATGGTCTTTCAGGACGCCCTGCGCCTTGAGGCCGTCGTACCAGGCGGTGGAGCCAGGCAGAATGGAATCGGCCTTTTGACGCGTCCGCTCGATATCCTCCACCCCGTGCGGAGTAGGCTTCAGGGCATAATCGCTCATATACTTGCCGGCCAGACAAGCGTTCAGAAACAGGACTGACAGCACGAAAGCTGCAGCACGAAGTAGGTTCTTCATAAGCTAGAAAATGTAATTAAGACCCACATTGATGCCCAGTCCGCTTCCATCGTTCCGGTTCAGGCACTTGCCCACTTCGAATGAGATATTGAAGTTCTGGTTCATAATGATATGAAGGCCGCCGCCGGCACCCATGTGCAGCGTTTCCTTCTGCCCGGTGTAGTACTCGTCCCCCAGTTTCTTCATCTCTTCCAGATGATAAGGCTGGATGACCATTCCCATGTCGAAGAAGGGGTTGGTGGCCAGGATGAAATTCTGGTTGAAAAGCTTGAATCGGGCGAAACTCCAGCGCAGCTCAAAATTGCTCCAGGCATAGCCGTTTCCCAGGAAACGGTTGGGGACGGTACCCCGGACGGTCAGGGTGGATCCCAGACCGTCGGTGATGATATTCTTACGGTTTACATTCTGGATGGACTGAAGCGTATAGAAGGGTGCATTCCCCGCTATCAGGCCCTGAGCGGCCAGGTGAGCGCCAAAAACCAGCCGCTCGGGGACAAGAGTGAAGAACTGCCTGAAATGAACGGAAAACTTGAGATAATGGTTGCGGGGGTCGGAACCGCTCCGGCCGTTCAGGATATCCGGAGAACCATAAACAAAGGCTTCCAGGTTGGTGCCTCGGCTGGGATTGTTTTCGTGGTCGCGGGTGTCGTACACCACGCCGGCCTTGAACTCCAGGTGACGGCCGCCCTTGGCCTCAAATGCAGGAATCACGCCGTTATCTACATAGGCATCGTACAGCGAATAGTCGTTCTCCGCCTTCAGGTCCTTATTCTCTGCGTGGCCGGCCTTGAAACTGTTGAAGTGAATGCCGCCCACCCAGCCCCAATGGCTCTCTCCGATTTTGCCCTGGACCGTGAGTTCTGTGCGGAAGAGGTCCCGGCGCATCAGGTAAAATCCGCAGCCGTCCTCCGAAATCTTGTTGCGTTCGGGATCGAAACGGGCGGCGGCACCGTTGAAGCCGTAGAAATTGGTGGTCTTGTTGCCCAGATAGACCACTTCGGCCGAAAGACGGATGCCGGGAACAAGGTATTTACTGTCGAAAAATGCACGATAGACAGAGTTTCCCTTGGAATACCAGGATGTCTCCACATTGGCCTTCCAGACATATTCCGGGTACTTGGAACCGTCTCCGTACCAGAAGATATCGGCAAGGGCACCGTAATGCCAGCCCAGGTCGGAAGAATAACCGACCGCCGGAAGGGGGCCGACATTGATTCCGGTCTTAACTACATCCTGGGCCGATACCTGAAGGGCCCAAATCGCTGTCAGTAATAAGGTTAAAGTTTTCTTCATTATAAAAAGTCCGATGGTTAGTCTTACAGCAGGTAGACAAATATACAAAATATTTGCGTTTCTACCACAGGGAAGCTATCTTCGCATTCCAAACCGATACCGAATGAAAACCTTTGTTCGCCGGATGCAGGCCGCCATCCTCCTTGTCTGCGGCCTTGTCAGCGTCTCCTGCGCAGGCCCCCGGAGCCGGATTGTCCCCGGAGACAGCCGAACCGATGTCTATCTCCCCCTTCTGGAAGGCCGCCGCATAGCTGTATTCAGCAACCACACTGGAATGGTGGGAGACCGTCACCTGGTGGACCTCCTGCTGGAAAATAAGGTGGATGTCACCGCCATTTTTTCCCCGGAGCACGGTTTCCGCGGAAAGGCCGATGCCGGCGCAGGCGTGGGAGACAGCATCGACCCGGATACCGCCGTGCCCATCCTTTCCCTCTACGGACCGGGCGGGGATGTCCGTCCATCGGCCGATGCCATGTCCCGCTTCGACGTCCTGGTGGTGGATATCCAGGACGTGGGGCTGCGGTTCTATACTTACTACATCACCCTCTGTCACCTGGTGGATGTCTGCGGCGAATCCGGCAAGGAGGTGATCATCCTGGACCGCCCCAACCCCAACGGGCACTATGTGGACGGTCCCCTGCTGGATATGCGGCTCAAAAGCGGCGTCGGACACCTTCCCGTCCCGGTAGTGCACGGCCTCACCCTGGCCGAGCTCATCGGTATGGCGCAGGGAGAAGGCTGGCTCTCCGAGGCCGGCAACCGATGTCGGGTAACGCCGGTGCTCTGCAAGGATTACACGCACGGCACGCCCTGCGAGGTTCCCATCGCCCCGAGTCCCAACCTTCCCAACCTGCAGGCCATTTATCTCTACCCCTCCCTCTGCCCCTTCGAGGGTACGGTGGTGAGCCTGGGCCGGGGAACCGACAAGCCTTTCCAGCAGTACGGCCATCCCGCCCTGGAAGGCCGATACAGCTACCACTTCACCCCGGAAAGCCGCCCCGGTGCACAGAATCCCCCGCTGAAGGGCAAGGTCTGCTACGGGGTGGACCTGTCGGCCCTGCCGGATGCCCGGAACATCGGCCTGGACCTTTCCTATGTCATCGACGCCTATTCCATCCTTCGGGAAAAGGGAGAGGAAAAGGATTTCTTCGCCCCCTTCTTTGACAGGCTGATGGGCGTTACCTGGGTGCGTGAAATGATTGAGCAGGGATGTACGGCGGACGAAATCCGCCGGAGGTGGATGCCGGAGGTGGAGCAGTTCAAATCGCTCAGAAAGAAGTATTTGCTTTACGCGGAATAGGCCTCAGACCTTGAACAGCATCCCGCCGATGTTGTCGCGGGCGGCACCGGTCACCGACTTCAGGCAGGAAGGCCGGTCCAGCATATACAACACTCCCAGAAAGGCAAAGATGAGCGCTTCTTTGTACGCTACGATGGCCGGCTCCGGAACGATGATCCGGCAGCCGCTCTTTTCCTTCATCCTTTTGATGAGGAATTGGTTATATGCGCCTCCTCCGGTGACAAGGATGCTCTTTCCGGGAAGGACAACCCTCTCAAGCTGCCCTGCACAGTGCTCGTAATAGGTCCGGAGCGTGTCTTCCAGCGAAAGCCCGGCCCCGTCCAGCAGCGGGAAAACATGGCTTTCCACCCATTCGCGGCCCAGGGACTTGGGGTAGGTCCTTGCATAATAATCCAGGGCATCGAGGCTGTTCAGAAGCTCCCCGCAGACTTCTCCCCGGGCGGCGATTTCCCCGTCCCGGTCCATTTCCAGTCCAATCTGCCGGCAAAACCGGTCAATTACATAGTTCACGGGAGAAATATCGAAGGCAATTCGCCGCTCCCCTTCCAGGTAAGAGATATTGGAAAAACCGCCAATGTTCAGGCAGTAATCGTAGTCGCCGAAAAGGAGGTTGTCTCCCACGGGTACCAGCGGCGCCCCCTGCCCGCCCAGCATAATGTCCAGCCTCCGGAAATCCGAAATCGTGGGAATGCCGGTTTCGGCCGCAATCGCCGCCCCGTCCCCGATCTGAAACATCACTTTCTTTTCCGGCTCGTGAAACACCGTACTCCCGTGCGAGGCAATGATATCCGGCTTCACCCCGAATTCGGTCATGAAATCGTTTACCCGCTGCCCAAGAAAGCGGCCGTAGGCACTGTGGAAGGTCACAAACTCCAGGGCAGACATCTTCTGTACATCGGTCCGGAGTTTCTTTCTCAGGTCTTCGGGGTACTCGTATCCCCTGGCGCAGTCGATGGAGAAAGACCATTTCCCGCCCTTGCAGTCGAAGCTGGCGCAGCACACATCCAGTCCGTCCACGGACGTTCCGGACATCAGGCCGATACTTTGTATGGGTAAAGTGTGTTTCATCTGGTAAATATACGGATATTTTTCCGTATCTTCGTGAGGTAAAAAGCCCGTTATGAACAGACAGTCCCTTTTTTCAGGTTTACTCATCGGCCTTGGCGCCTGCGGTTTCCTTGCCCTCGGCGGCCTTCCCGGCGCCATCATCTTTGCCTTCGGGCTCATCGGCGTGGTCCTTTCGGGCACTCCGCTCTATACCGGACGGGCCGGGATTATGCCGCTCAAGGAAACGCCCGACCTGGTGCGCATCTGGTTTTTCAACGTGGTGGGCTGCATCCTGCTGGGCCTTCTGGTCTGGTCGCTGGGCGGAGAATCGGTGGAGCGGGCGCAGACGGTCGTGGCCGGTCGCCTGGCCCAGGGTCCCTGGCGCAGCTTCCTCCGCGCCGTCGGCTGCGGACTCATCATCGACATTGCCGTGTGGCTGTACCGTACAAAGCAGAACATCCTTCCGGTCCTCTTCGGCGTGCCCCTGTTCATTGTCTGCGGTTTCTACCACTCCATTGCCGACGTAGTGTACATCGTAGCCGCCTGGAACTGGACGCCGGCCCTGCTGTGGTACTATCCCGTCATCGTCCTGGGCAATTATGCCGGCTGCAACATCCGCCGCCTGACTCTTGGAGAATAAGGAAATTATTACTAATTTTGCAGTCCCATTCGGGATGCCCCTGTAGTTTAAAGGATAGAATAACGGATTCCGGTTCCGTTGGTCCCGGTTCGATTCCGAGCGGGGGTACAAATTGCCCCAAAAAGCGAATTTGGCGAAATCGACATCCGAGAGTAGCCAAATCGCTTTTTCTGTTTAAAATCAATTAGTTAAGCGTGTTTTAATCCGCGGCTGTCCGTCAGACTCCCCAATCAAACCGGAGTTCGGGATTCGGCTAGAAGTCAATCTCGACGGGAGCGTGGGTGAAGGAGCTGATGGCGACCTTCGGGTTTGCCGCAATCTGCCTGGCTACATTCTTGACGTAGCCGGTCTGGATATAGAGCTTGCCTTCAATGATTTCGGCGGTTCCGAAGGGACGGACATCGGGCTGGTCGCCGCTGGCGGTAGCGAGGAAATAATACCCTGTCTTATGCAGAAAATCTCTGACCTGTCGCATATGCTCTTGATTTGAAGATTGATATTCGGCGGGATTGACGGATGACAGTTTGCCGTCCAGGGCTTCGCGATGGAGGAAAATGTAGGTGGTGTTAAGGGCAATGTAATCCCGGGACATGTACCAGACGCCCTCATAGGGACCGCTAGCCCCCCAGGAGTTCTTTACCAGATAATAAGGGTTTCCGGCCTCGTCCACGGCCTTGCCATAGATGAGCATGACGTGGTCGTATGTAAACTCCCAGTTGTCCCACTGCTCCTGCCGAAGCTCCTGCGAGGGGACAACGCCATCCGGGAGAAACGCAACAGCCTCCTTCCTCAGGAAGTTGCCGGACACATCCCCGCCCCAGGCTACGGTGTACCCTCTGTCGAGGGCCCTGTCAAGCGTCGCCATCAGCTGGTCGATCGGCATATTGTAACTGGGCTTCAGACGCCATTTGTAAGGAGATTCCAGGATAAACCACTCACCGAAGGGGTGGTGGGTGAAACTGGTCAGGCTCACGTAATCGTCCATATTGAGGCCGATGTGCTCGGCGAAGGACTTTGGGGTATAGGTATTCCCCTCATAGACGAAGGTCTCCGGGCACTTCCCCACATATTTATCGATGACGGCCTGCACACTTTCCTGCCAATTATCAGCCGGTTTCTTGTTCCTCAGCGGGGCCTGCTCTTCCGTGGTGAAACGGTTCAGCTCGGGTTTCCCTTCACTCCAGACAACTGCACTGATTGTCTTCTCCAGTTCCGGGAAGAACACCTTGAAATTGGCATAAGGGTCTCCAGTGAGTGAGCCTGGCAGGGGCATCGCCTCCTCCGGGCAGATGCCATGCCGGCGGATAACCTCGGCCACGTCATCACAGGAACCGCCCTCCGAGATTTGGCTATATCCGTGCATCCGGACATAGTGCGTCGCACAATCCATATAGTCCTTGTTCACCACGAACATCTCGCAGAGATCATAGGCCTTCCCGGTCTTTCGGAGAATCTCGCTCTCGAAAAAGCCCAGCGTGGCATAGTCCCAGCAGGTTCCACTGCGGTACTGGTTCTTCACGCTGGTAATGGGGAGTTCCTTGATGGTTGTGAAAGACTGGGGGGCTTGAGCAGAGATGCTCAAAGTTGGCACGGCGAGCAAGACAAGGGCCGATAGGGCTATCAAAATGCGCTTATTCATCATCGGGTAAACTTGATTGGGTTTCCAAATATACATAAAATATGTCAAAAATGGGATCCATATTTACCTTGGCTTCGGCGCGGACCGCCACCAATTATAAGGCGTTGGCAGCGTAAAGATAGGGTTCAGGTACACGTAATTAGTCGAGGTCACATTCCCGATCCGATCCATCACCAGCATTCAATAACGCCGTGAACCGGAGGCGGATATCGGCAAGAATGGAGCGCCAGTCCTTCAGGTTTCCGTCCAAGTTGTCGGATACCGCCTTGAGGCAGTAGAACGGGATATCGTACATCTTGCAGAACTGCGCCACGGCGTAGGCCTCCATGTCAAAGAGGTCGTACTGCTGCGAAAGCGCCTTCACCTGCTCCGGGCTGAAAGTCTGGGTGCTCATGAAATAATCCCCGGAAAAGACGCTGGCGCCATCGCCCGGAAGTTCAATGCAATCGTGCACCAACTCGCAGCCGCCGTTGAAGATCCGGGTACAGTTGACAATGGTGCCGATGGGGTAACTGACATTCCTGTAGCATACTGGACGGAAAGGTCACAAATGCAAGAATCTGGTCTATCGTAGCAAACGCCTTCTACTGATACTCGGGTAAGCTGTACTTGTCGGCCAGTTCATCAAGGCTCCTTCTGAGGTCCATTCATCCTTCCTCCTGCCCAAATCACGCCCAAAAGGATGGCGGCCGATCCAATGGCGCCGGCAGGCGTCAGCCGTTCGCCAAGAAAAGCCATCGCAGAAAGCAGCGTGAAGATAGGATTCAGGTACACGTAGTTGGTCGAGCTCACATTCCCGAGCCGGTCCATGACCAGGTTCCAGGCAAGGAAACACGCCAGCGAAGCCACCAGCCCCAGGAAAAGCAGGTTCCCCCATACAGCCGGCTGCATGAGGATGTCCATCGAGAAAGAATCCTTGCAGCCGCCTAGGAACGGAACAATAGTCAAAAGTCCATAGATGAATACCTTGCGTGTAGCGGTGAGCGTTCCATACTCGCGTGTCATCTCTCCCATGAAGAGACTGTAGACGGCCCAGCACAGGGCAGCTCCGATGGCAAGGAGGTCTCCTCTCGCAGACAAGTGTATCCGGGTCCCTTCAAAGACCATGAGCCCCATTCCGAAAAGGGCCAGCAGCGTTCCTCCGACAAGTGGCCACCCGACGCGAATCTTTTCCAGGTTGTCGGCAAATCGTCCCTTCCCTATCCTGCTGTAAAGAAGAGTCAGGACCGCAGTCCAAAGGGGCGCAGTCCCCACCAGGAAGGCGGCATTGCTGGCCTGTGTGTGCACGAGGGCCGTATTTTCCGTCAGGAAATACAGCGACCCGCCAGTGAGGCCGAGAAGAAGGAAGATACCCTCATCCTTCCACCCGTTCCAGAGCTTGCGTTCCTTCCCGGCAACAAACGTATAGGCCCAAATGCCCGCGTATGCCAGGACGAAGCGGCAGAAAAAGATGGCTGCCGGAGCCATCCCTGCACCGATAAGCAGTTTGGTGCACACGAAGGTGACGCCCCAGATGGCGACAACCGTGAGGGCCAGAAGATGGAATATGGGCTTTCCGCTCATATTGCCATCCTCTATGCCAGTTTGACAGCGGTACCTGAGGCTATTACCATGAGCATGCCGCCACCTTCACCAAGGACTTCATAGTCGATATCGATGCCTACGACGGCATCGGCGCCAAGGGAAAGGGCGCGGGAGGACATTTCCTCCATGGCCTGCGTGCGGGCTTTGATGAGTTCTTCCTCGTAGGAGCCGCTGCGGCCGCCGACGAAATTGCGTATACTGGCAGCGAGATCCCTCAGGAAGTTTACACCGGCGATCACTTCGCCGAAGACGACGCCTTTGTATTCCGCGATGGTACGGCCCTCGACGCCGGGAGTTGTTGTAAGTATCATAATGAGGATGTTTTAACCTGCAAAGATACAATTTTTCTCTTTACAATTGGGGCCAACAACATTCTCGGCCTTGTTTGACTCTATGGCACGGAACCATCATCGCTGAAAACGGATGCACCGTAGTCCGTATTCCCGAGTGCTTATTCAATGACAATTCAATCGTTGTACTGAAGGCAAACCGGGTCCCATAAGCGGTCTCCATCGCTCATCACATAAAGAAAAAATACCACGCCGCCCAGGCCTTGGGAACGCCGCCCGCATGGCCTATGGTCCGGTAATTGGCATCCTGGACTGTCCCGTCTTTCTTAATGTACCCGATGGTCCGGTAGCTGCTGTCCTGCACGCTTCCGTCGTCTTTTATATGCCCCATCGTAGAGTAGCTGGCATTCTGAACCGTCCCGTCACTTTTTATATGGCCCACTGTCCGGTAGGAGTGATCCTGTACCGTTCCATCGGCCTTGATGTATCCGATGGTCCGGTATGACGCATCCTGGACAGTACCATCTGACTTGATGTATGCGAGGGTCTGGTAACTGGAATTTGTAACTTTCTGCGCAAGGGCTGTTCCGGGAAGAGCGCCCCAAAGCGCGAGCATCAGTATGAGGATGAAGCTTTTCATGTCCAAATATAGCGTTTTTCCGGGAATCGCAGTTTTTTCCGCTCACTATGCCAAGCCCTGTTTTGAGTCCATGCATATCGTCACGGGGCCGTCATTCACCAGAGCCACCTTCATATCGGCGCCGAACTCCCCTGTCCCGACGGCTTTGCCGATGGCAGCCGACAGGCGACGGCAGAATTCCTCATACAGCGGAATGGCCTTTTCGTGGCCCGCCGCTCCCATGTAGGACGGTCGGTTTCCCTTTTTGGTGGATGCCATCAGGGTGAACTGACTCACGACAATCACGTCGCCGTTCACCTCCCGCACACTGCGGTTCATCACACCGTCCGCATCATTGAAGATGCGCAGCGCCGCCGTCTTCCTCACCAGGTAATCCATATCCGCCTCACCATCTTCATGGCCGATGCCCAGCAGGATCAGCAGACCCGGGCCGATGGACGCCCTGACGGCCCCGTCAATGGTGACGGAAGCCGATGAAACTCTTTGGACAACTACTCTCATTTGCTGTAAATTCTGGATAGAAACTGTGTCAAACGCTCGGCGAAATCCTGTCACGGCAAAGGCGTCAGCGGGAATGTCAGGCAGGAAACGGCATCCGTACGGATCTTCGTCAGCAGCAGCACGCCCATCACCGTCACGACGGTGGCAAGGGTAATCCAGGCGTTGATGCTCAATCCCCCAAATAAAATCTCATCCATTGCTCGCAATTGTCTGTTGCCGTTCCGGCTGTGAATTCAGATGCGAAGGTAATAAAAAAATGCGTATATTAGCACCATGTTTTGCAAAACGGAGCAGTTTTACCCCCAGGTAGATATCAGTGAATGGACACTGGTGGGTGCCGGATTCAACGGCACCGCGTACATCTCTCCCGCACATCCGGGCCTCCTTCTTAAAATCGTCAGGTCCGAACTGGGAAAAAAGGAAATTGTCGAACAGGAATTCCGATTGGCACGGAAGGCTTACGAAATAGGCCTGCCTACTCCGAGGGTCTATGAGATCGTGCGCGACGGGGAGCACCACGGATACACCTCCCAGATTATCGAGGGCAAAAAATCCATTGCCCGGCTATGTGCCGACCATCCCGAACGAATCCCCGAATATGCCGCCATGATGGCCCGGTTCGGGAAGCAGCTGCACGCAACGCCCATCCCGGCCGATGCGCACATCACCCCCGTAAAAGAGCGTCTGGAAAAGGCCCTTGAATCCTCCGGGGTCCTGTCCGGAAAAACGCGCCCGATACTGGCTTCCCTGATAGAACGGATGCCGGATCCTTCCACCTGTCTGCACGGGGATTTCCAGGTGGGCAACCTGATTCTTTCTCCGGAAGGAAAGCACTACTGGATAGACCTGGGATGGCTCTCGCAGGGATTTCCCATGCTGGATATCGCCCACCTGTACATGATGCTGGTCCAAAACAGTATGATTCCTATGGTCCAGGAACTTACGCATATGACAAGGGAGCAGATGCTTGTTTTCTGGGATTGCTTCGTAAAAGAATATGCAGGTGTGGAGGATACCACAGCCTTCAATCAAACCCTCGCCCCCTATGCGGCACTGGACATTGTACTGTCCACCTACAACCATCCCAACGACAATCCGCAGCTCATCGCCTTTTTCCGCTCCCGGGTAGAGCAGATGCTCACTCAGCCCTAGCGGCCTCACCGCCAAGGCCTGTATGCCAATGTGACGAATGGTCCTTTCCCGCTTTTCCTACAAGCGGGTAGAGCGGATGCTCATTGAGGGGAACCAGATATCTTCCGGCATCAGGCCGCATGCCTCGATGGCTTCGACGGCATACTCCAGGCGGCCGCCTGCGGGCCTCGCAAAAACGGACCAGCGCAGCGCTGCCCTCCTCCGTAAAGACCCGTCCGGAAATGAGGACATCGGCATAACTGTGGCGGGAAGTCCATCCGGATCCCTCCCGAAGAACTATTATGATTTGGAACAAATAAGGAGACAGGGCTCACCCGCAAAGTTCCGTGCAGAGACCAAGTTGTCACAAATCCAATAATTAACTTGTATGTTAAGTTTTTATTTCATATCTTC
>ONOH01000009.1 GCA_900319405.1 uncultured Bacteroidales bacterium
CTTTACATTGTCGCTGTTGCGGAACTGGCCGATAACGGCATCCGCCTTCCAGCTTACGGCAAAATCCGCCACTTCCCGCATTCGGCCGCTATCTCTCAGAGACAAAGGGACTTTGCAGACGGTCCAGGGTTCGTGCTCGTGCGAATAACGCATAATCCCGCTCAGGAGTTTGTTGGCATAAGACTCCGAAAAGTCGGTCATCATCAGAACTCTTGCCATAGGCTTTGCATCGTGTTCATTCTTTACAAAATTAAGAAATACACAGCAATTTTGACAAGCCTTTGCGCATAATAAGGCGAAAAAGCGCAAATCACGCAGTATCTTATCAAAAAACAAAGTTCTCGCAATAAAAAACAAGGACGGTGCCACCCGGAACCGTCCTTGAAGAAGGGATGTCCGCTCTGTCTTTCTGAGCGAAGCGAAAAAACTACTGGGCCTGGTAGCAGCCGGCGTTGATCTTTCCGTTCGTTACGCGGGGCTTGCCGTCCAGGTCCTTGGTATAGGCACCGAGAATGCCGCCCACAACGCCGCTGTTCTCACCCGTCGTGAGGGCCTTTCCGGCCGGATGGAAGTCACCGGCGGCAGCATTCACGAAGAGGGTGTTGAACTCGCTGTTGGGAACGAAGGTACAGGCAGCCTGCGCCGCGGCGCGAGCCGCATCGGAACCGGCACGATGGATGAAGTCGTTTGCACTGACTCCGCCCATGACATTGCTCTGGACGATGTAGTCGGCATCGGAACCGCCGATTTCGTTGAAGTCGGCCACGCGAACCTGCATCTCAAGGAGATACTCCGGCTTGATGGGCATGTCGTAGCGGTCAGGATGCAGATCCGGATTGTCCGCCACACCCGGCAGGAAGTACCAGTTGCCGGCCACGATGTTGTTCACGAACTCGATGTGGGTACCGCCGTTACGGAACATGATGGCACTCCAAGGCGAATCTGTCGCACTGGAACCGTCACGCCAGTTGACATTCTCCACGAAGGTGTTGTTCACCACATAGGCCTTTACGCCGGCCTGGCCGTGAATGGCTCCCGTGTAGCCGTACTGGGCGATGGAGGCGTTGCCGTGGAAGAGGGAGTTCACCACGGTGATGGAGGTTCCGGCACCGTTGATGGCTACGCCGCCGCCGTGGGCATCGGCCTTGTTGTACTCGATGATACTGTTCGCAAGGATGAGGTTGTCCCCCTTCTGCTCGGTGCAGAAGATGGCACCGCCCTGGCCGGAGTTGAAGCAGTAAGCGACACGGCACCATTCAACCGTAACCGTACCGCTGACGACCAGACCACCGGTAGAACCGTTCACCAGTTCGAATCCATTGATCGTGGTGCTGTTTCCGGCACCTACTCTGCCATCCACACAAGTGATCTTGTTGTTGCCGTCGATCACGCTGCGTTTGGAAAAGTCCTGCTCGTTGAAATCGTTGACCCAGCCGCCGCTCAGGGTGACGTTGGGACGAAGTTTGATGGGAGCGTTGAACTTGGCACCGGCCTCGACACGCACTTCGGCAAACTCCTTGGCTCCGTCAATGATGGCCTGGAGGTTCTCTCCGGCCTTCACCGTCACGGGAGGAATGATGCCGGTGGTGTTGGAGCCGTAGATGACATCGCCTTCGGTAGAGGTCACATAACCCCAAACGAAGTAGTCCTTACCGGTTTCCAGGCCCTCGATGGTGATGAGGTTCCCGGCGGTGGAAGGAACTCCGCTGCCGGCAAGTTTGGTACCCTTGTCGCGGTCGTTCTCCTTTCCGTAGATGATTCCCCAGCCGCTGTAGTCATCCTCAAAGCTGGTGGAGAAATTCAGACGGATGTCGGCCTCCCCGTTACCGTTTCGGGCAAGGGTGGTCGTGACGGAAGCGTCCAGGCTGTGGGCCTTCTGATTGATGACGGCGACGTCGCTGCTTCCGGCGATGGAGAATTCGGCCCGGCGGATGAGGCCGGTGGTGTTGCGGCGAAGGGTAAAGCTGCCGCCGCCGTTGGAAGTAATCCAATCATAAGCGTCTACCGGCACCGGCGTAACCGTTCCCGAAAGACCGGGAATGGAGACGGTCTGAGGCTGGTAGTCCACGATGATTCTGTAGGGTTTCTGCTCGATGTAGCGATCCACCTTGCCGCAGCCGGCGACAAGAAGGGCGATACCTGCGAGTGCAATCAATATCTTTTTCATATCGAACTTCGTTTTAAGGTTTACTGCCAGGACGGAGGATTCTGAAGCTTGCCGGCACTCTTGTTGATCTGCTCGGAAGGATACGGGAAGGTCATGTACTTGGTGCTCCAGGGCAGCTTGTTCACATAATCCTCATAGAGGGCTTCAGTCCATGGAGAGTTGGGATCCATCCGGTCGTCATACTTGCGGACGCGGGGGCGGCTGTTCAGCTCCTTCTCGGCCAGGGCCTTGATTTCGGCGGCACCGGAATAGGCCCAGCGCTTGCAGTCGTAGGCGTGGTCGTTGGCCATTTCAAAAGCCAGCTCGCAGCGACGCTCGTGATAGAGGTCGGTCCAGGTGGCGTTGCCCGAGAGCAGCTGCAGGTGGGAGCGTGCGCGAATCTTGTTGATGTCCTGCGCGGCGGCGGAGGCGTTTCCGGCTACCAGGTTGGCCTCGGCACGGAGGAGGAGGCAGTCGGCAAAACGGATGATGGGCCAGTTGATGAGGGTGCAGGGCCAGTCGGGATTGTTCAGGACCCAGCCTCTTTCCTGGCAATCGGCCGGGGCGAAGGGCTGCATGAACTTGTAGATCTGGAAACCGGATTCCACATTCACGGCCGACCAGAACTTGCGGGTCTCGCCGAAGAATTCGAACTCGTCTCCGTATTCCAGGATGGTGGCAGCCAGACGCTCGTTCTTCACGCCGCCGACATTGTCCTTGGCCATTTCCTCATAGATGTCCAGGGTGGGCTTGAACTGACCCCAGCCATTGTACTTGCCCCAGCCCTTGTCTTCCAGGGAGATACCGGGGAACTCGATGGAACCGCCGCGGGAAAGACCGCCGCGGGAAGGATAACCCCAGCAATACTCCTTGGTGAAGAACTTGGAAACGTCGGGAGCGAAGAGGTCGGTGAACACCGGGTGCAGGGCACGGCCGTAGCTGCTTTCCAGACGGTTCACGCAAGTGATGACGTTGGGCCACTGGCTCTTGTCCCAGGTGGCCCAGTAGGCATAGACCTTGGCCATCAGGGCGGCGGCGCTTTCCTTGCAGGCGCGGCCCTTGTCGTCGACAGAGTACTCATCCACGCGGGAGAGGAGTTCCTCGGCTTTCGTGAGGTCGGAAACAATGTACTTGTAGTTGTCCATCACGGTGGGCAACTGCTCGGGAATCTCATTGTTGTAGCCGCCTTCCACGTCTTCGTATGCCACAAAGGGAACACCCAATTTGTCAGTTCCGTAACGGTAGGCGATGACAAAATGGTACTGGGCGCGCATAAAATAAGCCTCACCCAGGCTGCGGGATTCAACAGGCGTGAGGGCGGTATTTTCCCGCTTTCTCAGAAGGCTGTTGATAATCCAGTTGCAACGGTTTATACCTTCACCGTAACTGCCCTTGAAAACACCGGTTACAGGACCCTCGTCACCGGTATATTCGAAGGTAGCCAGGGTATTGAAGGAACGGGTCTTGCCCCAGACGATGTCGCTGGCGACGGCCTGTTCCCAATAGAGCTCACGGCCCATATAGCTTTCCTGCGGCAGGCGGGCATAGATGCTCTTGACGGCATCGATGGCCTGCTGGTCGTTCTCGAAGTAGGTATCCTCGGTATAGAAACCCTTGGAGGTGTAATCCAGGAATTTGCTGCAGGAAGTAAAGCTGAGCGCGCAAAGGGCTGCAATAGCGATAGCGATATACTTTTTCATATGCACAGTCAGATTAGTAGTTAATCTTCACACCAAGGGTGAAAATGCGGGAAACCGGATACTTGATGGTATCGTAGCCGGCCACTTCCGGATCCATGCCGGAGTACCTGGTGAAGGTAAGGAGATTCTCACCGGAGAAGTAAACCCGGCAGGAGCTGCCGCGTCCGGCGAAATGAGGGATTTTCTGCAGAACCTGGGTGAGGTCGTAGCCGATGGTCAGGTTCTTCAGGCGGAGATAGCTGCCGTCCTCGATATAGAAATCGGAAGGCTGGGAATAGTTGCCGTTGGGATCGTTGGTGGACAGGCGCGGGAGATAGGTATGCGGATTCTCGGGGCTCCAGGAATTGAAGATTTCCTTGGCACGGGAGAAGTTGCCTTCCACGTCGGACAGGATGCGGGACTTACCCACATAGGCAATTTTGCCGCCGGCTACGCCCTGGAACATAATGTCGGCATACAGGCCCTTCCAGTTGAATCCGGCGCTGAAAGCGAAGGTCTGCTTGGGCATGGCGGAACCTACATACTGACGGTCGTTGGTGTCAATCTTTCCGTCATTGTTGAAGTCCACGAATTTCAGGTCGCCGGGCTGGGCGTTGGGCTGGATGAGCTTGCCGTCCTTCTGGTGGTCCCAGACATCTTCGATGCTCTGGAAGATACCGTCGGTCTTGATCACGAAGAAAGAGTTCAACGGCTGGCCAGGTTCGCTCTGGTAGAGCCACGGAACGCCGCCCCAGTCACCGCCGCCGGTCCATTTGCCGGGGTTGCCTTCTTCATCCAGGGTGCCGGTGGAGAGCACGACATTCTTGTTGTAGGCGAAGTTGCCGCTCACATAGTAATTGAAATCCCTGCCAATCCTGTCTTTCCAGTTCACCAGGATTTCCACACCGGAGTTGCGGATTTCGCCCTGGTTCACCTTCATGGCGTTGCGGCCGATGGTGACAGGCCAGCCCATCGTCTGGTCCTGGATGAGGTTGAAGGTGCGCTTGTTGTAGTAGTCGATGCTCATCGAGAGGCGATCCTTGAACAGATCGATATCCAGACCGGCATCCACCTGCTCGGAGGTTTCCCAGGTGAGCGCGTTGTTGATGGAGTTGGCCGCATACCAGAAGGTGCCGAAGACGATATCCTTGTCGATACCGTAGTTGGGGGCTTCATTCCAGTTGGAGCTGCTGAGGGTATTGGACTTGTAGTTCCAACCCACGGAACCCAGATTACCTACGCGGCCCCAGGATGCACGGAGCTTGAGGAGGTTGACCACGTCGTTCTTGGGGAAGAACGGTTCGCTGGAAATCTTCCAGGCAGCGGTGACGGCCGGGAAATCTCCGTAATTGTGATCGTTGGGCAGACGGCCGGCATAATCGCGGCGCCAGGAAGCGGTGGCGAAATAACGGTCGTCGTAGCTGTAGGAAGCACGGGCCACGAAAGCGATGTTGCGGTCGGGACCGTCGAAATAGTCGCTGTTGAAGTTGGTGGTTTTCGCGAATTTGAGGAACTGGTAGTTCTCACCTTCATTCTCGAATCCGGAGGCGCTGCCGCCGAAACCCTGCCTCTCCGCGTGGTCGATGGTGAAGGCAGCCAGGGCACCGATGGTGTGCTTGCCGAAAGTGCGGTCGTAGGTGATGGTGCTTTCACTGCGCCATTTGAACGAGCGGGAGGCACTCAGGTTGAGGTTGTTGGCGATATCGGGCTTACCTACCTCGCGACGGGCGGGGTTGAAGGACTTGGCGTTGGCATTGTTGATGTTCAACGAGAAGAGGCTGCTCAGCTTGAGACCCTTGACGGGGGTGATGTGCAGGCCGGTTGTGTTCCAGAAATCCACGTTGTGGCCCCACTGGGTGCTGGCGTAGAGCATACGCAGGGGGTTCACCACGTCACCGTGGATATCGGCAAAGTTGGAGCCGTACTGGGCGATGTAGGCGGGATCTTCCGTGGTGGTACCGCCGTAGGAGCCGGCGTAAGGACCTGCAGAAGCATAGGCTTCGGCGGACGGCGGCATCCAGAGGGCGGACAACAGGACGCCCGTGTGGGCGGAGGAGTCATCCACGCTGCGGCCGTAACCGTCGTCATAGGACATGATCTCGGTGATCTTGACCCACTGGTTCATCTGGTATTCCCCGTTGAAGCGGACGGCCAGGTTCTTCTTGTACGTGTTTTTCAGAACACCCTGGTTGTCCTGATAGGAGAAGGTCAGACGGCTCTTGAACACATCGGTACCGTAATTGAGCGTTACAGAGTGGCGCTGATAAGGGGCCGTGCGGAACACTTCGTCCATCCAGTTGGTACGCTGTACGCCCACCCAGGGGTTGACGGAAGTATCCCAACCCGTAGGAAGGGAAAGGCCGGCATTCTGGTGGGAGATGGTCTTCATCTGAATCTCTTCCTGTGCCGTCAGGGGCTGGGGAAGGTTGGAAGCGGCGCGGAAACCGGCCACCAGGTCATACTCGACGTGGATGCCCTTGTTGGCCTTCTTGGTGGTCACGAGGACGACACCGCCGGCACCGGAAGTGGCACCGTAGATAGCGGCCGAGGCAGCGTCCTTCAGGACGACGATGCTTTCGATGTCGTTCATGGAGAAGGAGTTGAGGCCTACGCCGGGAACCCCGTCCACGACCCACAGCACGGAGTCTCCGTTGCGGGAGCCCTGGCCGCGGATGAGCATGCTGGCACCACTGTTGGGGTTACCGCCGTTGTTGGAAACGACCACACCGGGGATCTGGCCCTGGAGCATCTGGGTGACGGAAGTCACCGGACGCTCGACAATCTTGTCGGCATTGTTTACGATACCCACCGAGGCGGACAGATCTTTCTTTTTGGTCTGGGCGCCGTAACCCAGGGCTACGGCTTCCTGAAGCATTTCGGCATCTTCCGTGAGGATGATGTCGATGTTCGTGCGTCCGTTCACAGGCACCTGCTGGCTGACATAACCCAGGCAGGAAACCTCCAGGACTGCATTGGACGGGACGGTGATGGAGTAGGCACCATCAATGTCCGTAACTGCGTTGGCGTTGCCGGACAGCACCACGGCCCCCACGATGGGGCCCACGGAATCCGACACCGTTCCACGCACTGTCAAGTTCTGTGCGGAAG
This sequence comes from uncultured Bacteroidales bacterium, assembly GCA_900319405.1. GTDB lineage: Bacteria > Bacteroidota > Bacteroidia > Bacteroidales > UBA932 > Cryptobacteroides. The sequence continues at coordinate 6,934 of ONOH01000009.1, forward strand.
CACCGAACGTTGCCGCGAGCATCATCATGCCCGCGAACAATCCGAACAGTTTTTTGGAAATCATAATGAAAAGGTTATTGGATCTGTATTTGGTTTAGTGTAATTTGGCAAATTCGTTATAGGTTCTGCGGAGGAAATTGCTTTTTAAAATTTTTTATTAACAAAACACCCTTTCTTTGCAAATTTAAGAATCATTATACTATAGGAGGGGGGTAAAATGCGACTATTGAGGCACAAATTGCGCAAAAACACTTGATTCGGTTTCTGATCACACGGAGCCCTCCTTTTTCGCGTTGCCGGCAAGGGCATCTTTTTTGAATAAGGAAAAGATTCGTAACTTTGCAGACCTTTAAGAAGACGCCTATGAAAAAAGTTTTTGCTATTCTCTGTGTCCTTTTTGCCGCCCTTGCGGTCCGGGGCCAGGGAAAGGTAAACACCCGCAAATACATCCTGAACGATTTCAATGACAAGGTGACGCAGGTTGTGCTCAGCGGAAACGATGTGATGGACAGCGGCATCCGGCAGGAAGTGGTGAATGTCTGGACCTCTTCCCCCTTCGAGTTCTGCACGATGGACCGCTTCGAGGCGCTCAAGACCTCGGACCAGTACTATTTTCTGATTCCGGCCGAAAGCCGCTTCAAGGAGGAGGAAAACCCCGGCATCACCTTTCTTTCCCTGGTGAAGGGCGGCCCGCAGGCCAAGGACGGCATTGGTGCGATGACGGAAATCGTCTCCCTTCCGCTGATGCCCGCCGCCGGCGGCAACGGACGTGAACTGGTGTACCTGGGCGCCATCATCCAGACCATCCAGGCATTTGCCCTGGCGGCGATGGAGTCGGAAAAGGTGGCCTATGGAATGGAGGCGTGGGTGAACCAGAACTATTCCAAATTCGGCAAGATGAAACAGCTCTACCTGGCGCAGGGGGACATCGCCGAATCCGTCAGCGAAAAGCAGCTGGAGCGCTTCCTGGACGCGGACATCCACATCGTGGAAGAGGCCGACGCCGACAGGACCTACCTGGAGGGCGGGTTCAACACGCTGGTGGGGTACGTGGTGGCTCCATTTATGCCGCAAAACGGTGCCTCCTACTGCTACAAGATGCTTTTTGAGGCCGATAGCCACACCCTCTATTACATCTCCAGACACAGAATCACCGAGAAGAGCGGCGTCGGCTTCACGGCCGATGACCTCAGACGCCTGGCCAGGAAAAGATGAGACACGGAACAAGCAGGGAAGGCGTGCGTTATGCGGTCCGGCAGAGCGGCCGGGCCGTGGCGTATTGCGCGCTCGCGATAGGATGCGGAACGCGGGACGAAGGCGGCTACCCCGCCGGGATCGCCCATTTTGTGGAGCACACCCTGTTCCGGGGCACCCGCCGCAAGAGTGCCGCCGTCATAAGCGGGTATCTGGACCGCCTGGGCGGGGAACTCAACGCCTATACCACCAAAGAGGAGATTGTCCTCCACGCCACCGTTCTCAGAGAAGACTGGACCAGGGCCGCCCGCCTGCTTTTTGAACTGGCCACGGAAGCCACCTTCCCGGACAGGGAGGTTGAGACCGAACGCGGCGTGGTTCTGGACGAAATCATCTCTTACAAAGACAATCCGGCCGAGGATATCTACGACCGCTTCGAGGGCCTGCTTTTCGAGGGCCACCCGCTGGGGTCTCCCATTCTGGGGACATCGGCCTCGGTCAAAAAAATCACACCCCGGATGCTGCGCAACTTTGTTTCGGAGAAGTTCGTCCCTGAAAAAATGGCTTTCACGGTAGTGGCCGACGTTGACGAGGCCCGGCTCGAAAAACAGGTTTTGAAAGTGATAGAAAATGTCTTTTCACAAAGTAATCGATAAACGGCACCACGAGGTGAATGCTGTGCTGGGCTGCAAGGCGCCGTCCCTGTACGAGACGCCCCAGAGGCTGGTATGCGCCATGCTGGCCAATATCCTGGGCGGCCCTGCCTCCAACTCCCTTCTAAACAAGGAACTGAGAGAAAAACGCGGCTGGGTGTACGGGATCGAGTGTTCCTATACCCAATATGCCGACAACGGCATTCTGGCCATCACTTTCGGCTGTGACAAGCCCAATCTGGACGCCTGCCTGAACGCCATCCGGAAAATCCTGACCCGCCTGCAGGAAGTTCCCTTTACGGACAAGCAGCTGAAGGCTTTCCGCAAACAGCTGCTGGGCCAACTGGCCATCAGTTCTGAATCCGGCGAGGCCCAGTGCCTCTCTATGGGGAAAAGTCTCCTGGCCTGGGGAGATATCCTTACCCCGGCGCAAACCCGTGAGCAGATAGAAGCCATCACCCCCGAGGCTCTGCAGGCCATGGCCCGCCGCCTTTTTGCAGAAGACGCCCTCTCCTCCCTGATTTATTTGTAAGCCTAATTTGCGACCTCGCAAAGGAACTTGATTCTCACCAGGCGGATTTCCTCTTCTTCGTAATCATCCCCGAGCGCTTTGAGGGCTTCGGCCAATGAATCCGAAGCCGCCTCTTCCTTGAACCAATCGTAGATTTCCTCCACCACTTCCTGGTCCAGTTCCTCTGCGATGTAATAATTGAGGTTGACCCGCGTTCCGGTGGATACGATGGCTTCGATTTCCGAGAGGAGGCTGTCCATATCCAGGCCTTTGGAGGCGGCAATGTCCTTGAGGTCCAGCTTGCGGTCTATGGACTGGATGATATAGACCTTGTTGCCGGACTTGGCGGCGACGGATTTGACGACAAAATCGTCGGGGCGGTCTATCTCATTCTCTTCCACATACCTGGCAATCAGCTCCACGAAAGGCTTACCGAACTTGCCGGCCTTTCCTTCTCCCACGCCCTGGCATTTTTCTGACAGTTCCTTGAGGGTAAGCGGATACACGATGGTCATATCTTCCAGGGAAGGGTCCGAGAAGATGATCCAGGGCTGCAGCCCGAGTTTGCGGGCCATATCCTTGCGGAGGTCTTTGAGCATAGCCAGAAGAACCTGGTCTCCCCCTCCGCCTCCGTGGACGGCCGCCGGGCTTTCCTCTTCATCCTCGTCCGTCCCTTCCGAGAACACCCGGTCTTCCACCAACAGCACCTCGTGGGGATGCTCGTAGAACTTTTTCCCCTCTTCCGTCACAAAAATAAGGCCGTAATTCTCGATATCCTTGTCCAGATAATGCAGGATGATGCCCTGATGGATGACCGTAGCCCAGAAGCGGATGTCCCGGTCCTTCCCCGCCCCAAACAAAGGCAGGTCGTCGTGCTGGTAACTCTTGATCATCGCGTTGGATACTCCGGCCAGGATGCCGGCCAGGTGCTCCAGTTTGAAATGCTCCGGCAGCGACTCGATAAGTTCGATGACAAGGGCCAGTTCCTCCCTTCCGTCGAAGCGCGTCTTCGGGTGCAGACAGTTGTCGCAAGCGCCACAGTTATCGGCCCCGTAATCTTCTCCGAAGTAATTGAGGAGCAGCTTTCTGCGGCATTGGCTGGACTCGGCATACGCCACCGTTTCCTTGAGAAGCTGCTTGCCGATTTCCTGCTCGGCCACGGGCTTCCCCTGCATAAATTTTTCCAGTTTCTGGATGTCCTTGTAACTGTAATACGTGATGCATTGTCCCTCCTGGCCGTCCCGGCCGGCACGACCCGTCTCCTGATAATAGCCCTCGATGCTCTTGGGAATATCGTAATGGATGACGAAACGGACGTCCGGCTTGTCGATCCCCATCCCGAAAGCAATGGTGGCCACAATCACCTCCACCTCTTCCATCAGGAACTTGTCCTGGTTCCCGGCCCTGGTTCTGGCGTCCAGGCCGGCGTGATACGGAAGGGCCTTGATGCCGTTGATGCTGAGCATCCGGGCCATTTCCTCCACCTTTTTGCGGCTTAGGCAATAGATGATGCCGGACTTGCCGGGATGCTGGCGGATAAAACGAATGATGTCCTTTTCCGGCTCCACCTTGTCCCTTACCTCATAATAAAGGTTGGGGCGGTTGAAGGACGATTTGAACACCCTGGCGTCCTGGATACGGAGGTTCTTGAGAATGTCGCTCTGCACCTTGGGGGTGGCCGTGGCGGTGAGGGCAATCACCGGAGCCGGCTGGATTTCCTCTATGATGGAGCGGATTTTCCGGTATTCCGGCCTGAAATCGTGCCCCCATTCAGAGATGCAGTGGGCCTCGTCCACGGCATAGAAAGAAATGCGGATACCCTTCAGAAGGGCGATATTCTCTTCCTTGGTGAGGGATTCCGGAGCCACATACAGGAGTTTGGTAACTCCCCTCTGCAAATCTTCGCGGACTTCCTGAATCTGGATTTTGTTGAGGGAGGAATTCAGGAAATGGGCAATCCCGGATTCGCTGGCTTCGAATCCGCGAATGACGTCAACCTGGTTTTTCATCAGGGCGATGAGCGGGGAGATGACGATGGCCGTTCCCTCCATCACCAGTGCCGGGAGCTGGTAGCACAACGATTTTCCGCCACCGGTGGGCATAAGGACAAACGCATTGTTTCCGGCAACCAAATGCCGGATAATCTGCTCCTGATCGGCCTTGAAGGCATCGTAGCCGAAGAATGTTTTCAGTTTGGAGTAGAGTAACTCTGAATCTGCGGCCATAGAGGTTATCGTTTTGTGATAGCCAATATAAGATATTCTTTTCACATTTCCAAATCTTTTACACCATCGGAAAGCAAAAATCAGCGACTCATCATATTTAATTAGGCATAGTAAAAAATAATTACTATATTTGCGGGCTCATAACGCGCATAGCGCCCATGCAGAAACAAAACATTAAAGTTATAGAATATGAAAATCGCTAAATTTTTCGCCATCGCTTCCGCCGCCGCCGTGCTGGTGGCAGCCTGCAACTCCTCCAAGGTAGAAGGTTCCAAACAGGTTCTTGACCTTCTCCCTACCAGCGGTGAGGTGGACACCACTTCCTATCTTCTCGGTGTGAACTTCGGCCTGATGATTACCCAGAACAACTTCGGTGACCTGAATATGGCACAGATCCGCAAGGGTATGAACGACGCCCTGAACGCCAAGGAAGGCCAGCCTATGGACTCCGCTTTCGTAAAGCAGTTCAAGATTGACCCTTCCGAAATGAATATGATCATCAACTCCTTCCTGCAGAAGCGTACCGCTTACGAAGGCGCCCTGAACAAGGAAAAGGGTGACAATTTCCGCAAGGATTTCTATGTCAAGAACAACGCCGACTCCACTGCCTCCGGTATTGTTTACCTGATTCAGGATTCCGGCAGCGACGTCCGTGCCACCTCTGACCGCGACACCGTGAAGGTGAACTACCGCGGCACCACCATCGACGGCAAGGAATTCGACAAGAATGAAGGCATCGAGTTTCCCCTCAACCGCGTCATCCCCGGCTGGACCGAGGGCATGAAGCTTGTGGGTGAAGGCGGCAAGATTACCCTCGTCATCCCCTCCAACCTCGCATACGGAGAGCGCGGACCCCGCGAAATCGGCACCAACTCCACCCTCATCTTCGACGTGGACCTGCTGGAGGTTCACCCCTACGTAGAGCCCGTGGAAGAACCTGTCAAGAAGTAAGGCATGGCATTGGAACTGGAAGGCACCCTCAAACAGAAGCTGGGCGTACAGTCCGGTACCAGCGCCCGCGGACAGTGGGCCAAACAGGAGTTCGTCCTGGAGTTCCCGGACGGTAATTTCACCTCCCAGGCCTGTTTCACCGCCTTCGGGCAGGACAAAGTGGCCGAAGTGGAAAAATACCAGGTGGGAGACAAAGTGAAGGTCTCCTTCAACCTCAGGAGCCGCGAATACAACGGCCGCTGGTACAACGACCTTCAGATGTGGCGCATCGCCCCGGCCGGCGGAGTTCCGGTGGAACAGACCGCCCCTTCGGCCCCTGCCGTTCCCGCCTATGAGGCACCTTCCCCTACGCTGGACGACATGCCGGGAGACAGTCCTGAAGACGACCTTCCGTTTTGATTGTCTGCCGCGTTGACAGCGGCAGCACGCTCCAAGGCCGATTTCTTGTCAACGTGGCAACGAAATCGGCCTTTTTGCAGGAAAAACCGTGCCGCGTTGACGGGAAATCGCCATTTTACCGTGGTGCGCTTGTCAACGCGGCAAGAGGAAAGATTGTCTTTTTTTTATTTTCCGAAAGATTTTATACCTTTGCCCATATGGTAAGTCGGCAATTTAATACTATGCTTCCTAAGATTCAGGCTGTTCTGTCGCAACAGCCCGTAGTTAAGGCATGGCTGTTCGGGTCCTTCTCGCGGGGCGAAGAAACGTCTCAGAGCGACGTGGACATCCTAGTCCAGTATGACGAAAATGCCCGAATCACGCTTCTTACCATTTCGAGAATCATGACTTGCCTGTCGGACGCTGTCGGGAAAAAGGTTGACTTGGTAGAAGACGGATGTTTATTGCCCTTCGCCCAGGAATCCGCAGAACGTGATAAAATCCTGATTTATGAGAGAGCCCGTTAGAGACGCCGAACGGCTGCAACACATTCTTGATGCCATCAACACAATTGAGAGCAGCCGAAAGATACATTCAACAGACGAGGCAGCCAAGGATCCCATTATCTACTACGGCTTTATAAAGCACGTTGAAATCATTGGGGAAGCCGTATATATGCTGTCTAAGGAATTCAAGGAGACCCATCCGGAAATGGACTGGACCTCCATTGAAGGAATGCGGCATGTTCTGGTCCACGGCTATTACCATATCAAGCCAAACCAGTTGTGGGATACCATAGACCTGGACCTCCCGGAACTCAAGCCGTATATAGAGAAATATATTTCTACACTTTCGGAATAATCAAATATGACGGGCAACTCTGAATTCTTCCCAGCAGAGTCATCAGATAATACCGAGCTCTTTATCTCAACGGGCGCCACCTGTGAAATCACTCGTTTCCGCAAATGGGACAAATGGTTTTTACGCAAGCGCTTACGGGAAGAACTACGTTCCAACCCTTTCTATGTGGCCGCGCTGGAGAAAGAATTTGATCTGGGAATTCATTGCGACCACCCAGGCCTCGTACGCTTTTTTGATAAAGGCCATGACGAGAAAGGGCCTTATCTGGTTGAGGAGTATATTGACGGAGAATCTCTGTCTTCCTATCTGGAACAAAACGCGCCTATCTCACGGAAAGAAACGGTACGGATTTTCAATGAACTCGCCTCAGTCGTATCCTACCTCCACTCCCAAGGAATTATTCACTGTGACTTAAAGCCAGACAATATCCTTCTTACACGGCAAGGTAACCGGATCAAACTAATAGACCTGGGGTTTTCCTGTCAATATAGTTATTCGGGAATATGGGGTTGTTCTACGCAATGGACCGCACCCGAACTGAAGACGGAGTCTAATACAGCCACATTTCAGGCCGACATCTATTCTCTAGGCCGTATTTTGGAAGCTCTGAACTGGAAACAAAACCGAAAGATAGTCAGTAAGGCCACAGCCACCTCTCTCAAGGAACGATATAAAACGCCGGAAGAGATGATTCGGGCACTCCAACCCCAAAGATGGTGGCGGCAACTTTTGGTCATCGCGGGAGTAATTCTTCTCTCACTACCCGGATGGTTTATAAAAAACACGCATCCAACCACCGCTTCTGAAGTGGCAACTCCCAAAGATACCATTACAGTCCAAGGACTTTTCAAAAATTCTTTGGACGAAGCCATGACCGAAGCATTTAAGCCGCTATACTCTTCTTACGACTCTCTTTCAGCAGGGAATATCGCAAATGTAATGAATATCGCACAGGAGTGTCTTGGGAATGCCATGACACAATCTTCACAAATGGCCGACGACTGGGGGAGCAAATATCCTGAATACCAAAAAGATTTCTCCCAACTTATCATGCCTACCATAAACCACCACTATGGACAATACATGTTGGATCTCAGCCTTTTTTCTCTGAATCATTAATGATTAGCGCGTCGATTCCTCCTTTCTCGCCGGCCACAAATGAGCCCATTTTCACGCCATCTCTCAAAACCAAGTCTGCCAGAAAAGGATATCCACTGCTAAAATAACGGGCATAGACACGATCTCCGGGACGGAGCTTACTATTCTCACTCCGAATTACATGGAAAAGTTTATTCCCGATGCATTCCAATTCCACAAATCTGTTCGGGCGATAGGTGAAGGAAATACGATCCCCAGGAAGCATTTTATCGGCCCAGATTACTGTTTTTGTTGATGAGAATTCGGAGTTCCCTCTCTCTGACAGTGCAAACAAAAGACCGGGCCAATCCTTGGCACCCATGTAACGGGCAAGAATATCCAAAGTAGATTGATGGGGCTCTACTTCACTTTCTATTGCGCCAAACAGTCTCTTGAGGGTATTGACCGAAAGGCCAACACCTGTTTTCTTAGCCATATCTCGGGCGAGCGCTTCAAAATCGGAGGGCACAGTTACCTCCCGCCCAAAAACGGCTTGTATTTGCCTGATTACAGGAACAGATAGTCTCATGCATCAAAGATACGCTTTCCTTACAGAATAGGCAAGACAAATTGCAAATGGACGAAAATGGATAAGGCCCTGTCATAAAGTTCTTGTACTTTTGTTTAAAATTTCGCATCCACACCCGTATGTAAGAAAATTTGTTTATATTTGTAGAGCCCTCCTTTTAGGAATGGGTAAAATAGATGAAAGTGTATGCTTTCTCCTTGAACTGAAATCTGGTAAATTTCTAATAAACGAGGAACAGCAAGCACTCATCATCCGGTATGTGAAATCGGCACAATCGTGCCCCTTCCATACGGGTGTGGAGTATTGTTTATTCGTTTATGGGCTTACCAGAGCCTCAGTTCAAATAAGCAGCGGCTCCACACTTTCTTTGTATATGCCCATACAGGAGCCTTATGGGAAACAATCTGCGATATGAAAGCAAACGATGAGTTAATTGCGCCCAGAAGAAAAAGTGAGGACGACAAAGAGTTACACCCCAAAAAACCAATTCCTCAACCGACTGAAAAACCAGGACCCTTAAACGATTAAATTATGAGGGACAGAAAATTATTCGAACAGGAAGTTTCCGCTTGGCTCAAAGGCAAGGATACATTAAAACAAATCAAATGGGATATTCAGGACATCTCCTCAGAGGCGAGACCAAACACTGTAGTAATTCGAGGAATTCTAAACATCCCGATTGATGGGAAAGAATGGGAAGTGCCCTGGAAATCTGAAACAGAAAATCGTGAAGAGCCTGTCAGAAATGCCGTCTTATGCATTAATGAGTCTTTACTACAATGGCTTGACAAATGTGTAGCAGCTATTAATGAACTCAAACAAGAAATATATCGGCCATAAACTTAGAAACCATATTACCCAAATGACTCATTACATGAAAAACCTTTTGATATGGAGTCTCATGCTGGTACTTCTATGTTTGACCGTTAATGTCTTTGCTCAGTCTAGGCGAGGCAATACCAACGGTTACCGACAGGGGAACACTTATTATCAGCGACGTGGCACAACCACTGGCGAGAGCATTCTTTCCCGCTTACAAAAGCAAGCCCAGAAAGCGCAGGAGGATGCGACGCGACAATCAACGGAGAAACGTAACAAAAACAAGACGAAGAATTCCACAAACAATCAACAACAAGAGATGGAGACCGTTGTCACTTCTTCAAATAACGTCGCAACGGCGGACCATCCCCAAAGTCAAAATCGCGAGAAAGAAAAGGATGATATGGAGACCGTTGTCACCTCTTCAAATAACGCCGCAACGGCGGACCATCCCCAAAATCAAACACGTGAGAAAGAAAAGGATGATGTTGTTCTTGTCGTCAGTGGAGATGGCCCCAATAAAGAAGAAGCCACAAAGAATGCGTTGCGAAGTGCAATTGAACAAGCCTTTGGTACATTTGTATCAGCAAATACCGAGATCTTAAACGATGAATTGATTAAAGATGAAATTGCGACTGTCGCATCCGGTAATATCAAGACATATAAGGAGATTGCAACGACCATTCTCCCCAATGGCTTGTGTTCTGTAACCATATCTGCAACAGTTTCTACTGGAAAGCTCGTTTCTTATGTTCAGGCTCATGGTGGCTCTGCAGAGTTTGCCGGCCAAACTTTCATGATGGAAATGAAGATGAGAGAATTGAATAAAGAGAACGAGATTAAAGCAATTGAACATCTTATTTCTTTAGTTAGGGAAAGTAAAGAATTGTTTGATTATAAGGTGATGCTTCAGACGCCAATAGAATCTGATATTAGCGTGGATTGGGCGGCTTTGGATAATAATCTGCGGAGAGATTATAAAACTACATACTATGGCTACCTCTTACCTATCCAGATTGTTTACAGTACAAATGATAACTATAAAACACTTATTGAATCTGTCTTGGCGACATTGTCAACGCTATCGTTATCGCAAACTGAACAGAAACAATATGATGAAACTCAATCGAAATATTATCGCTACGAGTTTGGATGGAACAAGAGCCCAGAGTCGTTTTTATTCAGAAGTACGAAATGTTCAAAATTATTTCAAATTCTGGATAATCATTTAACTAACAACGTTAAGAATTTTTCTGTAAAATTTTCGGGGTGCGATATGGATTTAAATTTCAATAAAATTTATCCTGTAAGAGGCGAACAATTAGCGTGGTACGATCCCAATACAAAGAATATTGTCCGTAATGATCCTCTTTTTTTACGGTCTAGATATACCCTATACTACTTACCCAAAGACTCCACTAGTACTTTAATTACAGATGAAGACGGAAAGCAAATAATTGGTTTCCCTATAACTTCAAAAAAACGAGTCGTCGAACATTTCACTGAGTCAATCTTAGTCATACGCCTGACTAAACGCTACGGGTCGTATTTTCTTGGAGATGAAATAAATAGCGAACAATATAATATTAAGGTCTTCGCATTCGGAAGATATAAAACTGATGAGTTTTACGTGTTTTTAAGCAAAGAAGAATTATATCGTTTAACCGGCGCAACAATTACTCCTAATCCAACTATCGCCCCCATATCGAGTTCTTCTGCTGCGCCAAGGGCTAAGGCTACCATTCCTTCTCATCAACCAGCCCACACGTATTCAAGCGAGGAAGTTCAGAGAATTAAAGACAATGCCGTGGCCTATAGGCTTGCAGCGCAGACACCCTCTTTTAACGGTGGAGATATCAACAAGTTGCTCTCCTGGGTTCAACAAGCAAATACCCTACGCTATTGCAAAGGAATACCGTGGAACGCATTATCTCCAGCTATGGATATCTGAAGAAGGTTATGTTGCTGATGTCAACTACACACGAAATCCGATAGATGACGAAACCGTGGCAGAGAGTATTCGCAAACTATTTATGACATACAAACCCATAGAACCTGCCAAAAATGATAGCGGAACGAATATTCCTGTCTTCTATGATAATATTCCCTTGGTATTTAATACACTATAACACTCAAAATCTTATTTCAATGAAACACAATCGTTTTATTTTCGTTACTTTGCTGCTCTTTGTTCAACACATGACTGGAATAGCCCAGCCCAAGGCTGTCGACATGGGGCTGTCCGTAAAGTGGGCTTCTTGCAATGTGGGAGCCACATCGCCTTCCGAATATGGAGATTATTATGCATGGGGGGAGACCGCAACCAAGTCGGATTACACCTGGAAAACTTACAAGTGGTGTGACGGCAGCAGTGACACCTTTACAAAATACTTTTTTCCAGTGGAAGACAAGACTGACGACAAGAGCGCTGACAAGCCGAAAACCAAGACTCTATACTTAGAATATTCCGATGATGTCGCCCGTCAGAAATGGGGTGGTGAGTGGCGAATACCTACCGATAAGGAATGGATGGAACTTCAGAACAATTGTACATGGGAATGGACAAGCCAAAGTGGCGTGTTCGGTTACAAAGTCACCAGCAAAAAGAATGGAAACAACATATTCCTTCCCGCTGCTGGTTACAAAATTTCTACCGGTTTCTTCGGAGCAGGGGACAACGGAGGTTACTGGTCTTCTTCCCTCACTCCAGACGGGCATCAGTTGGGCGCATGGCGTGTCTACTTTAATTCCCGCGATATTTGCGGGTACGACCATTCCCGTTTCATGGGACGATCTGTCCGTCCAGTATTATAATAATGATGTTGTCGTATGCAAACAACTATGGAAAAAATAGAAATAAAACGTCGAGCTTTAGAAAAACTTGACATATTGATTCAAGCAGAACTCGACCGTCTTTCTGCATTATCAAGTAGAAAAGCTATATATAAAAAGTTTGAATTGGTCATCCCTGATGATTATTTCACCAAAGAAGAAAAAAGCCTGCTATCTCCTAATATTCGACGACTGGAAAACATAAAGAAAAAACAAACACAGCTAACGGATGCAATTAAATTTTTAAAAACCACTATTTCTTCTCGTGGATTAACCGATCCTTGGGCGACAAATCAAAACAAAACCGGAGAAAATGAATGTTAGGTTTATTTTAGCAGCAGTATTAACGGGATTATTGCTGGGGGCGACTACACATGCCCAGGAGAAAAAACCCACCCTGATGATTCTCCCGAGCGACAACTGGTGTGAGTCAAGGTACTTCATGTCCACCTACGAAAACATGGGCATGCAGGTAAAAACGCCAAATTACCAGCAAGCCTTTGTGGAAGATTCGGAACTGCCGCTTGTCATCAGCAAACTGGGCGGAGTCTTGACTTCTCGCGGCTATTCTGTCAAAGATGCAGAAATGGAGACAAAAGCCGTCTATGCCAGAATGGCCGAAGACAATCTGGCAATGAGTAAGACTTCCGGAGCCTCCATTGCGGAGAGTCCGTTGGACATGATTAAAAGACGGGCGAAGATGGATATCCTTATCCAGATATGGTGGAAGGTAAACCGAGAGGCTGCCGGTAAGTCGGTTTCCTTTATTCTGGAAGCTTTCGATGCCTATACCAGCAAAAGAATCGCCACCTCGTCCGGAACCGGGAATATTTCCAATGAAATCGTACCCGTCATGCTTGAACAAGCCGTACTGGACCATATCCAGGAATTCGACCTGCAAATGGTCCAATACTATCAGGAAATGCAGCATAAAGGGCGAGAAATCGTCCTCACTGTGCGCATTTGGGATAATTGGGAAAACGACCTGGAAACCGAATACAGCGGAGAAGAACTGCTGGATTGCATACAGGAGTGGCTCACGGAGAATGCGGTGAATGGTGTTTTCAACCTGTCGGATGCAACAGAAAACTTCGCTCAGTTTGAGCAGATCCGTATTCCTCTGTTTGATGAAAAAGGCAAAGCCGTTGACGCCCGCTCCTTTGTAACGGGACTGAGGAAACATCTTGCAAGGGAACCGTATAACATTCCAGCAAAAGTAATGCTTCGGGGCCTCGGCGAAGCCAATCTTATCCTTGGAGAAAAATAACATGAAACAGATTGTTGCCATCGCCCTCCTTTGCATATTGGGCGCAGGTGTAAGAGCACAGGACAAAGATGTCGCATCCCTATCTATTCGGGTAGAGCAGCCCGAACGTGAGTATCTTTCGGCTTCGTCTTGCAGGATTCTGCAGACCAAAATGACGCAAATCCTTACGAGAAACGGTATTGCGAAGGACCTTCCCTCCAACCGCTTTGTCATGACGGCCAAGGCCAATGTTCTGGGCAAGGACATTATTGCCGGTTCGCCGTCCAGGGTTTCCGAGCAAATCGAACTGACTTTTATCATCGGCGATGTCCTGGATAACATAAAATATGGAACATACGTGGTTAACCTTGTGGGGGTGGGCATCAATGAGGAGCAAGCCCTTGTCCAGGCCGTAAAAAACGTCCGCACCAACGACAAGGGAATGGACGCTTTCATAGAAACCGCGAAAACCCGAATCGTCAAGTACTACCGTGACAATGAAGACAAAATCCTCCAGGAGGCGAATGTTTTGGTGGGGGGAAATCATTTTGACCAGGCAATCTATCTGTTGTCGATGGTTCCCGATGCATGCGGAGAATGCTACGACCACTGCCAGGCAAAAATTCTCGAGATCAATAAGCTGAAAATCGACACGGAAGGAGAATCCCTGTTATCGCAGGCAAAAGCAAAATGGGCCAATAGTCCGAATGCCGAAGGGGCAGAAGAGGTTTACCCTCTTGTTGCTGCCATCAGCCCCTCCGCCTCCTGTTACCCCAAAGTGCGTCCTTTTCTTAATCAAATCCAAAGCAAACTGGTCGCTGATGAGAAGAGGGCATGGGAGTTCAAGATGAAACAATATGATGATCAAGTTGCCAAAGAAAAGCGCGAATTCGAGGCGAGGGTGGAGCAAGACAAGCGCGAGGCGGAAATTCGAAAGCAAAATATCGAGGCCGCAAGACAGGTGGCTGTAGAATATGCCCGTAATCAGCCCAAAGAAGTATATTATTATAACACAATTCTATTATGGTAATGCGCAGAAATATTGTCTTTGCTGTTTTAAGCCTGCTCCTACTGTGCGGAGGACTTAGCCTGCCGGCCGGCGCCCAAGGCTTCGACTCCGACAGAATGGAATTGGCCTCCTTCCTCCGAAGAATGTACAACAATGAGCCCTTCGAGGGAGTACGCGTTATCTCGGATTATGACAATGCCTACTTGCTTTCCGTCATTACATTGGATAAGGCCAAATACCCTTCCGAGAGCGCATTGAACCGCGTCGCAAGTGTCAAGGCCATGTCCGAAGCCAGCCGATATTTTAACGGTTCCAGCATTTCTTCTGACATGATTATCCATACAAGAGAGTCCAAGGAGGGAGAAAGTGATGTATGGATTGTGGAAAACATCCGTGAGCATTCGTATGGATACGTCAAGCAGCTGGAACAACTGACCACTTTTCCGAGTGCCTCCGGCAGGCAGGTGTTTATCTACTACAAGCGTTTGGAACAATAGGGCTTCGCCGCGTTGACAGCGGCAATGCGCTCCAAGGCCGATTTCTTGTCAACGTGGCAACGAAATCGGCCTTTTTTTGTATATTTGCAGACTATGACGAATTTTGGATACAACAACCGCTGGATCAGACTGGTCAAAGACATCCTGTTTGTGGCCATCGCCATTTTCATTGCCTACCGGGGCCGGGTATTCGGCCTTATCCTGGGCCTTTTGTTCGGCTACTGGTACGGCCGCGACGCCTATTACCAGATCAAGGCCATCTGGCAGGAGAAGACTTATCGCGCCCCGCAGCCGGAAAAGACGGACGGCCCCACCACCCAGGCTCCCGCCGATGACAAGATTACGGTGACCAACCTGCAGGACGCCAAAGAAGTGGATTTTGAGAAGGAATAACCCATGATTCCCCGGGAAACGGTAGAGCTCATTCTGGACAGCGCCCGCATCGAAGATGTGGTGGGAGATTTCGTGACGCTGAAGCGCCGCGGGTCCAGCTACGTGGCCTGCTGCCCCTTCCACAACGAAAAAACCCCCTCTTTCCATGTCACCCCGTCCAAAGGCATCTATAAGTGTTTCGGCTGCGGAAAAGCCGGCAGCGCCGTAGGCTTTGTCATGGAGTATGAGCATATGGCTTATCCGGAGGCGCTCCGCTACCTGGCCCGCAAATACAACATTGAGGTTAAGGAAGAAGAGGAAAGCGCCGAGCAGATTGCCGCCCGCCAGCGAAGTGAAAGTTTGATGGCCGTGAGCGAATTCGCCCGCCAGTACTTTTGCGACCGGCTCCGGGACGGAGAAGGCCGCGCCGTGGGATACCGCTATTACCGGGAACGGGGAATAGAAGATGCCACCATCGCGCAGTGGAGCCTGGGCTGGGCTCCGTCCGGCAAAAACTCCCTGGTGGAGGCCGCCCGCGCCGCCGGCTACAAGGACGAATACCTGGTGGATGCCGGCCTGGCCATCCGGCAGGAGGACGGCACGCTCGTGGACAAGTTCCGCGAAAGGGTGATGTTCCCCATCCACTCGGTCAGCGGCCGCGTAATTGCTTTCAGCGGCCGCACCCTCAAGGCCGACAACCCGGCCAAATACGTCAATTCCCCGGAAACCGAAATCTACATCAAGAGCCGGAACCTGCTGGGAATCTATTTTGCCAAGGGCGAAATGGCCCGCCAGGACCGTTGTATCCTGGTAGAAGGCAACGTGGACGTGGTAATGATGCACCAGATGGGCATTACCAACGTAGTGGCTTCCTGCGGCACTTCCCTCACGGAAGAGCAGATTCGGCTCATCCGCAAATTCACCGAAAACATCACCATCCTCTACGACGGGGACAAGGCCGGCCTGAACGCCGCCCTGCGTGCCATCGGCCTCATCCTGAAAGAAGGGATGAATCCGCGCGTGGTCTTCCTCCCCGACGGAGACGATCCCGATTCCTTCTCCCGCAAGCACACGCTGGAGGAAGTCCGCGATTACTTGGACAAGAACGAGCAGGACGGCATCAGCTTCAAGACGGGACTCCTGCTGGACCAGGCCGGGAACGACCCCGTCAAAAGGGCCGGTATCATCAACGAAGTGGCCGACACCGTGGCCGATATCCCCGACGCCATCAAGCGCCAGGTGTACATAGAAACCGTTTCCCGGATGGTCGGCATCGAGGCCGATATCATCCAGGAGCGGGTCCGGAAGACCCGGGAGGCCAAGCGCCGTACGCAGGATTCCCGCCGCGCCCCGCAGCGTCCGCAGGAGCCGGAGGCTCCGCAGGAAGAACCCGTCGCAGCGAGTGCGGAAAGGCTCCTCAAGCGGGAAGCGCAGATTCTCGAGCCCTCGGAAAAAGAGCTCCTCGGGTTCATCCTGCGATACGGGAAAAGTCCCCTACAGTTCGAGTCCGACTCGGAATTCTACGATCCGGAAAACGCCCAGACGGTGGCCGAATTCATCGATTCCGCCCTCGCGGCCGACGATATCCGTTTTTCCAACCCGGCCTTCGAGGCCACTTATCAGGCCTATTTCCACCTGTATGACCAGGGGCTGGACCAGGACAGCATCATCCGCAAGCTCCTGGACGGGGAAAACCGGGAAATCGCTTCCGTCGCCGCCACCCTGTCCACCGAGAAGTACGAACTCACCGTCCACAACTTCTCCGAAGCCCTCACCACCACCGACTCGTGGCTGGTCACCTATGTCCCCAGGGCCATCCTGGTTTACCACGACAAACGCATATCGGCCCGGCAGCTGGACATTTACCGCCGACTCAAGGAAAACCCCTCACAGGAAGACCTGCTGAAACTGATGAACAGCCTGGGCCAGCTCAATGCTATCAAAAAAACCATCAATATCAAACTCGGAAGACTGAAAAAATGAGTTACAAAAGAACCCTTGTGACCTGCGCGCTCCCTTATGCCAACGGTCCCGTCCATATCGGCCATCTGGCCGGTGCCTACATTCCCGGAGACATTTATGTCCGCTACCTGCGTATGCGGGGAGAAGATGTGGTGTTCATCTGCGGAAGCGACGAACACGGCGTACCCATCACCATCAAGGCCCGCGAGGAGGGGGTGACGCCCCAGGACATCGTGGACCGCTATCACAAGGTGATGAAGGATGCCTTCAGCGGACTGGGGATCAACTTTGACATCTATTCCCGCACTTCCTCCGAGGTGCACGACAAAAACGCTTCCGAGTTCTTCCGCAAGCTCTATGACCAGGATGATTTCATCGTCCGGGAAAGCGAACAGCTTTACGACGAACAGGCCCGTATGTTCCTGACCGACCGCCTCATCGAGGGCACCTGCCCCAAGTGCGGGAATCCCCGCGCTTACGGGGACCAGTGCGAGAGCTGCGGCTGCACCCTGAGTCCCGAGGAGCTGCTGGATCCCCGATCCAGGCTCAGCGGTTCCACGCCCGTAATGAAGAAAACCAAGCATTGGTATCTTCCCCTGGACCGGTATGAACCCTGGCTCCGGGAATGGATTCTGGAGCAGCACAAGGAGTGGAAGGCCAATGTATACGGTCAGTGCAAGAGCTGGCTGGACAGCGGCCTTCAGCCCCGTGCCGTCACCCGGGACCTGGACTGGGGCGTTCCCGTTCCGGTGGAAGGAGCCGAGGGAAAGGTGCTCTATGTCTGGTTCGACGCCCCCATCGGCTACATCTCCAACACGCAGGAACTGCTGCCCCAAAGTTGGGAAAAGTGGTGGAAAGACCCTGAAACCCGGCTGGTGCATTTTATCGGCAAGGACAACATTGTGTTCCACTGCATCGTATTCCCTTCGATGCTGAAGGCCTATGGAGACTATATCCTGCCCGAAAACGTTCCCGCCAACGAGTTCCTGAACCTGGAGGGGGACAAGATTTCCACCTCCAAAAACTGGGCGGTATGGGTACACGAATACGAGGAGCAGTTCCCCGGCTGCGAAGATGTTCTCCGCTACGTTCTCACGGCCAATGCCCCGGAAACCAAGGACAACGACTTCACCTGGAAGGACTTCCAGAGCCGCAACAACAGCGAACTGCTGGCCATTTTCGGAAACTTCGTCAACCGCGCCGTGGTGCTCACGCATAAATACTTCGGCGGTGTCGTGCCGCAGAATCTGAAGCCGGAGCCCATTGATGCCGAGACGCTTGCTTCCGTGAAACCCTGCCGCGAAGCCTTGGAAAAATACATCGAGACCTATCATTTCCGCGAGGCCCTCAAGGAAGCGATGAACATGGCCCGCATCGGCAACAAATACATCTCCGATATGGAGCCCTGGAAGGTGGCCAAGACCGATTTGGACCGCACCGCTTCCATCCTGTACACCTGCCTGCAACTCTGCGCAGACCTGGCCATCGCCTTCGAGCCGTTCACGCCCTTCAGCGCCGGGAAGCTGCGCGGCATCCTCCGCGTGGGCATAGATGCCGGAAGGGACCACCGTGCCGGTGAAGGAACCCCCACCGTGAATTTCTACAAGGCCGATGAAGGAAAAGCCGTACATACGGGCTGTCATTCTGAGCGTAGCGAAGAATCTATCATCCTCTCCTGGGATATGCTGGGCAACGGCGAACTGCTGGCACCGGGACATCAGCTGGGAGAGGCAGTGCTGCTGTTCCGCAAGATTGAAGACGCGGAGGTGAAAGCGCAGACAGACCGCCTGGAGGCCATCAAGGCCGAAAGGGCAGCCGCAGAAGCCGCCCGTGCCGCGGCCGAAGCCGCCAAAAAAGTGGAGCCGCAGAAGCCGGAAGTCAGCTTTGAGCAGTTTGGCCAGATGGACATCCGCACGGCGACCGTCCTCGCCGCAGAGCGGGTTCCCAAGACGGACAAACTCCTGAAACTCACCATCGACACGGGCATCGACACCCGCACCATCGTCTCCGGCATTGCCGAGTACTATAGTCCGGAAGAGATGCCGGGCAAGCAGATCTGCATCCTCGCGAACCTGGCTCCCCGCACCATCCGCGGCATCGAGTCCAAAGGCATGATCCTGATGGCCAAACAGGGAGACGGGAAGATGCGCATCGTCACTCCCGAGGAAGCCGTCACCAACGGCGCCCAGGTGGGTTAAACCGACATCCAGCGGATATCCGCATCCCTCCTCCACCAGGTGAGCTGGCGCTTGGCGTAATGCCGGGTGCTGGCCTGGATGTGACGGATGGTGGTTTCCAGGTCGTATTTTCCGTCAAAGTACTCGAAGAATTCCCGGTATCCCACCGTCTGGAGGGCCGGCAGGTTCCGGTAGGGCAGCATGGCCCGGGTTTCCGCTTCCAGACCGTCTTCCACCATCTTCAGCACACGTGCGTTGATGCGCTCATATAACTGCTCCCTGGGACGGTCCAGGCCGATTTTCACGATTTCGAAGTCCCGCTTCTTGAACTGGCGTGTCTTGAAGGAGGAAAACGGCTGCCCGGTGTACATACTCACTTCCAGTGCCCGGATCACACGCTGGCCGTTGCTCAGGTCCAGTTCCTCGTAGGACTGCGGGTCCAGTTCCTTCAGTTGTTGGGCCAGCACCTCCACTCCCTCGCTCCTGAGGCAGTCCATCAGGTGGTGACGAAGCTGCAGGGGCACCTCGGGGAAATCATCCAGGCCGTAACAGAAGGCGTCGATATACAGCATCGAGCCACCGCACATCACCAGGGTTTCGTGCCCTTCGGAAAAAAGGCGGTTCACCAGCTCCAGGGCCTCGGCCTCGTAGATGCCGGCAGTGTAGTTTCGCGTGATGGGAACCGTCCGGATAAAATAATGCTTTACGGCGGCCAGTTCCTCTTCGGAAGGGGCTGCCGTGCCGATAATCAATTCTTTGAAAATTTGCCGCGAGTCGCAGGAAATCACCGGGGAACCCACTTCAAGGGCGCGCCGGATGGCATAGCCGGTTTTGCCGACGGCTGTGGGACCCAGTATGATCTCCAGTCGTCTGGCCATCGTTACTGCTCGGACGCGTCGTAGATTTCTTCTCCGTCCTCGTCGTCCGCCTCCTCATCCTCCCGGTCCAGGTCTTCGTCATCGAAATCTTCTTCATCCCCTTCCCCGGGAAGGTGTCGCTGCTTGTCGGGAAGGTCTTCGAAAGCTACGTAGCCGTTCTCGAACTCAATGGGATTGGGGCCCTTGGTCTCTGCCAGGACAGGAAAATCCGGATGCACCTTGATGCCTTCCATTTCCCCTTCCAGCGCAATGTTTACGCTTTTTCGGTTGGTGACATCATAGAAATACACGAAATCCACGGCTCCGGCCTTGGCCACCTTCTCCAGGGAAGTCTGGTCCACCGTACCCCAGCCCAGGTCGAAGAGACCGTATCGGCCCACGACGGCACCGCTGATGTCCAGTGCCTTGAACATGATGAGCTGGTCCTGGGGGAATTCCAGATCGGCCCGGATTTGCTTATGAAGGGTGTACAGCGTCGTGGCGCCGTTTACTTGATAGACTCTGAAAAATCCTTTGATGCCCGCAAGGGTCACGCGAAGTCTGAAAACCATAAGTCCGTTTTTTTTGGAAACCAAATATACTGCTTTTTTCCGGTTCCATTGCAAATTATTGTAAAAATTACTACTTTCGTAACGATGGAAGCGTTTGATGCATATAAATCCATTGAAGGCCCCTCGGAGGGGCTTTTCAAGGACAATGGTTCGCGTTTCATCGCCCTGGCCTATCCGGTGGAGACAGAGGCGCAGGTGCGGGAAATCGTAAGCGGCCTCCGCAAGGAATACCACGATGCCCGCCACCATTGCTACGCCTACCGCCTGGGCTACAAGCGGGACGTTTTCCGCGCCAGCGACGACGGGGAGCCTTCCGGCAGCGCCGGCCGTCCCATCCTTGGGCAGATAGATGCACTGGGGCTGAGCGACGTCCTGGTAGTGGTGGTGCGCTATTTCGGCGGCATCAAACTGGGCATCCCCGGTCTCATCCGCGCCTACAAAAGTTCGACGACAGATGCCCTTTCCCGGGCCCGGGTCGTCGAAAAGATTGCCGCGCGACGCTACCGCCTCCAGTTCGACTACCTTTCGATGAACGCCGTGATGAAGGTGCTCAAGGATATGGACCTTCCCCAGAGCGGCCAGCAGTTCGGGGAAAACTGCTCGCTGGAAGTGCGCGTACGCCTTTCGGTGGTGGAAGATTTTGCAAAAAGAATGGGAGAGTGTGCAAAATTGGAAGAAATATAGGTTTTTTCAATAAAAATTCATAACTTGCGAGCCTTAAATTGATTTTATTTTTTAACTAACGCTAATAACTATGTCCAAAAAAGTTCACGTTTTCAACGCCGGCCCTTGCCTGCTGCCGCAAGTGGCCATCGACAACGCCATCGAAGCCCTCAAAGACTTCAGCGGAACCGGTATTTCCGTCCTTTCCATCAGTCACCGCACCAAGGAGTGGGACGCCGTGATGGATGAATGCCGCGCCCTGTGGAAGGAGCTCCTCCACATTCCCGACACCCACGAGGTGGTATTCCTGGGCGGCGGCGCCTCCCTGCAGTTCCTCTATGTAGCGATGAACTACCTGGAGAAGAAGGCTGCCTATCTGGACACCGGTGTATGGGCCCACAAAGCCCTTGTGGAAGCCCAGGGCATCGGCGAGGCCTATGCCATCGCCTGCTCCAAGGACAAGAACTACAGCTATATCCCCAAGGGATACGAGATCCCGAAAGATCTGGACTATTTCCACATCACCACCAACAACACCATCTACGGAACGGAAATTCACGAGGACATCGACTGCCCCTGCCCCCTGATTGCCGATATGTCCTCCGACATCATGTCCCGTCCGGTGGATGTGAGCAAGTATGACCTCATCTACGGCGGCGCCCAGAAGAACGTGGGCCCGGCCGGCGTCATTTTCGCCATCATCCGCAAGAGCTCCCTGGGCCGCGTGACCCGCCATATCCCCACGATGCTCAAATACCAGACGCACATCGACAAGCTCTCCATGTTCAACACCCCGCCCGTATTTGCCATTTACGTGATGAACGAAACCCTCAAGTGGCTCAAGGGCATCGGCGGCGTAGAGGCCATGTATGAAATCAACAAGAAGAAAGCCGGCCTGCTTTATGACGAGATTGACCGCAACTCAATGTTCGTAGGTACCGCCGCCAAGGAAGACCGTTCCCTGATGAACGTGTGCTTCGTGATGGCTCCCGGCAAGGAAGAACTGCAGGACGAATTCTTCGCCTTTGCCAAGGAGCGCGGCATGGTGGGCATCAAGGGCCACCGCAGCGTAGGCGGTTTCCGCGCCTCCCTGTACAACGCCTGCACCGTAGAGGATGTCCAGGCCCTGGTAGATTGTATGAAGGAATTTGAAAATCTGAAGAAATAATGAAGGTTCTCTTAGCTACCCAGAAGCCTTTCGCCGCCAAGGCCGTCGAAGGCATCGTTTCCATCCTCACCGGAGCCGGCCACGAGGTGGTAAAACTGGAAAAATACGCCGAACAGGGAGACCTGGTCAAGGCTGTGAAAGACGTGGAAGCCATCATCATCCGCTCCGACAAAGTGACGGAGGAAGTGATGGCCGCCGCTCCCAAGCTCAAGATCGTGGTGCGCGCCGGCGCCGGATTCGACAATGTGGACCTGGCCGCCGCCACCGCCCGCGGCATCGTGGTGATGAACACCCCCGGACAGAACTCCAACGCCGTGGCGGAACTCGCCCTCGGCCTAATGATCTTTATGGCCCGCACTCAGTTCACCCCTGCTACGGGTTCCGAGCTGCAGGGCAAGCGCCTGGGCGTCCAGGCCTATGGCAACGTAGGCCGCCTCGTCGGCCAGAAGGCCAAAGCCCTCGGGATGGAAATCTGCGCCCTGGATCCCTTCCTCACGGATGAGCAGATTATCGCCGGCGGAGCCCAGCCTGTCCACTCCGTGGAAGAGCTTTACGCCGCCTCCGACTACCTCTCCATCCACATCCCGGCCCTTCCCGCCACCATCAAATCCATCGGCTACGACCTCGCGATGAAGATGCCCAAGGGCGCCACTATCGTGAACACCGCCCGCAAGGAAGTCATTGACGAAGAAGGCCTTATGAAAGCCCTTGAGGAGCGTCCGGACCTCAAATACGTCTCCGACGTGATGCCCGACAACTATGCCCTCCTCCAGGAGAAATTCGGCCCCCGCGTTTTTGCAACGCCCAAGAAAATGGGTGCCCAGACTGCCGAGGCCAATGTCAACGCCGGCCTGGCCGCCGCCCGTCAGATTGTAGATTTCTTCGCCACCGGTAACTGTAAATTCCAAGTAAACAAATAGTATGGTACGCGTAAAACCTTTTGCGGCTATCCGCCCGCCCAAAAACCTGGTAACTGAAGTGGCCGCTCCCCCGTACGATGTCCTCAACTCCGAGGAAGCCCTCGCCATGGCCGGGGAAAAGAGCCTTCTTCATATTACCAAGCCGGAGATTGACTTCACCCCCATCGCCGGAGAACACGAACAGCGCACCTACGACAAGGCCGTGGAGAATTTCAAGGCCTGGAAGCAGAAAGGCTGGCTGGTGCAGGACGAGAAGGAGAAGTACTATGTGTATGCCCAGACGATGGGAGAACGCACCCAGTACGGCCTGGTCCTCTGCGCACACACCGACGACTATGCCTCCGGTGCCATCAAGAAACACGAACTCACCCGCAAGGACAAGGAAGACGACAGGATGGTGCACGTACGCATCCAGAACGCCAACATCGAACCCGTGTTCTTTGCCTACAAGGACAATGCAGAGCTCAACGCCATCATTGCAAAAGCCGCTGCCGGGGAGCCCGAATACAAGTTCGTGGACGAAAACGACTTCACCCATAGCTTCTGGGTCATCGATGAAGACGCCACCATCGCCCGCATCACGGAAATCTTCACCAAGGACATCGACGCCTTCTACGTAGCCGACGGACACCATCGTACCGCCGCTGCCGCCCGTGTAGGGGCCGAGAAGAGGGAGATGAACCCCCATCACAACGGCAATGAAGAATACAACTTCTTTATGGCCGTGTGCTTCCCGGAGAGCCACCTCGCCATCATCGACTACAACCGCGTGGTGAAAGATCTGAACGGCCTGTCCGCCCAGGAGTTCTTCAAAGCCCTGGAAGAGGACTTCGTGATTGAGTGCAAGTGCGACTGCACCAAGGATGGCGGCAAGTGTTCCTGCGAATATCCCTGCCACTGCAAGTGCTCGGAGATTTATCACCCCTGCGGCCTGCACAATTTCTCGATGTATTTCGAGGGTGTCTGGTACAGCCTCACCGCCAAACCCGGCCGATACGACGACAACGACCCCATCGGCGTGCTGGATGTCACCATCCTCTCCAACCTGGTGCTGGACAAGATTCTGGGCATCAAGGACCTGCGTACCGACAAGCGGATAGACTTCGTGGGCGGTATCCGCGGCCTGGGAGAACTGTCCCGCCGCGTGGATTCCGGAGAGATGAAGGTCGCCTTCGCCCTGTACCCGGTTTCGATGGAGCAGCTCATCCGCATTGCCGATACCGGCAACATTATGCCTCCGAAGACCACCTGGTTCGAGCCCAAGCTCCGCAGCGGATTAGCGATTCACTCCCTGGACTAAACTCCAGAGGACAACGCCTATACTCACCGAAACATTCAGTGAGTGTTTCGTCCCCTGTTGAGGAATTTCGAGCGAAAAGTCAGCGGCGTCTACAACTTCCTGTTGTACGCCGCTGACTTCGTTGCCGAAGACCAGGGCGTATTTAGCACCGGGTGAGCGACGGAAAGCGTCCAGCTTGACGGAGCGTACGGTCTGCTCCACGGTCACGACGGTGTAGCCATCGGCCCGGAGCTGCCCGACCAGGGCTACGACATCGGAAACCTGCTCGAAAGGGACCACCTCCTCGGCTCCGAGGGCGACTTTCCGGAGCTCGGGAGAGGGCGGAACGGGGCAGATACCGCCCAGATACAGTTTGTCCACCCCGAAGGCGTCGGCCGTGCGGAAGGCGGAGCCCACATTGTGGGCGCTGCGCACATTGTCCAGTATCAGGACTATGTCACTCATCGGCCTTTGCTGCCGATATTGCTCCGGACTCAGGCGCTGCAGCTCAATATTGAGAAGTTTTCTGTCTTTCACACTGCAAAGGTAAGAGAATTTGCTTATATTTGTAAAATAGGAATCAACTAACCACAATTATATGAAACAAGATCTTCAAGTATTCGACCTTATCAAACAGGAGCAGGAACGCCAGTCTTCCGGCCTGGAACTCATTGCCTCCGAGAACTATGTCTCCGAAGCGGTGCTCGCCGCCATGGGCTCCATCTGCACCAACAAGTACGCGGAAGGCTATCCCGGCAAACGTTACTACGGCGGCTGCGAGGTAGTGGACCAGATTGAGCAGCTGGCCATCGACCGCCTGTGCGCCCTGTACGAAGCGGAGTATGCCAACGTACAGCCGCACTCCGGTGCCCAGGCCAATATGGCCGTCACCATGGCCATCCTCAAGCCCGGCGACACGTTTATGGGTCTGGACCTTTCGATGGGCGGACACCTCACCCACGGCTCTCCCGTCAACGCTTCGGGTATCCTCTACCATCCGGTGGCCTACGGCCTGAACCCCGAGACCGGCTGCGTAGATTACGACGAGATGGAACGCAAGGCCCTCGAGTGCAAGCCCAAGCTCATCATCGGCGGAGCATCGGCCTATTCCCGCGAATGGGACTACGAGCGGATGCGCGCCATTGCCGACAAGGTGGGCGCCATCCTGTGGATTGACATGGCCCACACCGCCGGCCTCATCGCCGCCGGATTGCTGAAAAATCCCGTCAAGTACGCCCACATCGTCACTTCCACCACCCATAAGACCCTCCGCGGTCCCCGCGGCGGCATCATCCTGATGGGCAAGGACTTCGACAATCCCTGGGGCCTCACCACCCCGAAGGGAGATATCAAGAAGATGAGCGCTATCCTCAACTCGGCCGTTTTCCCGGGCATCCAGGGCGGTCCGCTGGAGCACGTGATCGCCGCCAAGGCCGTGGCGTTCTTCGAAGCCGCCCAGCCGGAGTACAAGCAGTACCAGAAACAGGTGGTCTCCAACGCCGCCGCCATGTGCCGGGAATTCCTTTCCCGTGGCTATAAGGTCATCTCCGGAGGAACCGACAACCACCTGATGCTCATCGACCTCCGCACCAAATTCCCGGACCTGACCGGCCGCGTAGCCGAAAAGGAACTGGTAAGGGCCGATATCACCGTGAACAAGAATATGGTCCCCTTCGACAGCCGCAGCGCCTTCGCCACCAGCGGCCTTCGCGTGGGCACCCCCGCCATCACCTCTCGCGGTTTTGAGGAAATGGACATGGTGAACATCGTGGACCTGATTGACGCTGTACTGGCGTCGGCCAACGAGCATTTTGCCGCTATCACCGCGAAGGAGCCCACCGAGGCCCAGAAGCAGGAGCTGGGCGCCCACAAGCAGGTGCTGGAAGAGGTTCGCCGCAAGGTACATATGATGACTGCCGGCCGGCCGCTCAACCGCTACTAGACTTCCGATTCTTCAACCCCTTTCCGGTCCGGTGCCTTAAAAAAAGGCGCCGGACTGTCAGTATTCCACCTTATTCAGGAAGAGGGCGTGGCCGGGGGCGGATTCTCCGGCGTCGCCGCGGGAGCCGCCTTCGATAAGCTCCGCTATCCATTCCGGACGATGCTTCCCCCGCCCCACCTCGATGATCGACCCCACGATGGCCCGCACCATGTTCCTTAAGAAACGGTCTGCCGATACCCTGAAGTACCAGTAGGCCGGGGAGGGTGTTCCTTCGGAGACCCATGGCCACCCTCGGCCGTATAAGAGGGAGGGGCCCATCGGAGATGGGAGGGGTCGCGAAGCGACGGTCTCCGAAGGAACACCCTCCCCGGCCATTACCTGCAGGTGTGACGGGATATAGGGTTTCCAGAAGGCTTCATAAACGGTGCAGAGGGAGGTTTTGTTGTCCCCGCCGGTTTTCTCGAAGCAGGAAAAATCGTGGGTTCCCAGCAAATACTGACACGCCTCGTTCATCGCTTCGAAATCAAGGACAGGATAGCCGCAGAGCCAGGAGTAATTGCGCAGGAAGGGATCTTTTTGCCGGTGGATGAAGTACGTATATTCCCGGCGCCGGGCACTGAATCGGGCGTGCAGGTCGCCGGCCACGGGAGCAAGCGAATGAACCACCACTTCACGGGGCAAAATGGCATTTAATTTGTAGGTAAAATCGGACGCCTCGAAGGGAAGGTCCCCGTCCCAGTCAAAGTGCGCGATGTAACCCGCAGCGTGAACGCCGGTGTCGGTGCGTCCCGCTCCGGTAACGCTCACCGGGCGGTTCAGAAGACGGGAAAGGGCTCCCTCCAGGCTGGCCTGGACCGAAGGCGAGGAAGGCTGGATCTGCCAACCGCAGAAAGCACTCCCGTCGTAGGAAAGGCAAAGGAAATAACGCATATGCAAAATTAGTAAATTATATGGAATCCGTTAACATCCGTGAACTGAACGAGAGAATCCAGAAAGAAAGTTCCTTCGTGGACCTGCTCACCCTGGAAATGGGAAAAGTCATCGTAGGGCAGAAACAGCTGGTGGACAACCTCCTGATAGGCCTTCTGAGCGGCGGGCACATCTTGTTAGAAGGCGTTCCCGGGCTTGCCAAAACCCTGGCCATCAATACCTTATCCCAGGCCGTGGATGCCAAATTCAGCCGCATCCAGTTTACTCCGGACCTCCTCCCGGCCGACGTGGTGGGCACCCTCATTTACTCCCAGAAGAACGAAAGCTTCGAGGTGCACAAGGGACCCATTTTCGCCAATTTCGTCCTGGCCGATGAAATCAACCGTTCCCCGGCCAAGGTCCAGAGCGCCCTTCTGGAAGCGATGCAGGAGCACCAGGTCACCATCGGCGAGAATACCTATAAACTGCCGGAGCCGTTCCTGGTGATGGCCACCCAGAACCCCATCGAGCAGGAGGGCACTTATCCCCTTCCGGAGGCCCAGGTGGACCGTTTTATGCTCAAGGTGGTGGTCTCCTACCCCAAAAAGGAAGAAGAGCGCCTGATTATCCGGATGAACAACAGCGGAGAGTTCCCCAAGGCCCAGGCCGTGGTGAAACCCGAAGACATTGTCCGCGCCCGTAAAGTGGTGAGGGATGTCTATATGGACGAAAAGATTGAGCGTTATATCGTAGATATCGTGTATGCCACCCGCACCCCCGGAGAATACGGGCTCAAGCCGCTGGAGAATTTCATCTCCTACGGCGCCTCGCCGCGTGCCAGCATTTCCCTGGCTATGGCCTCCAAGGCCTATGCCTTCATCAAGCGTCGCGGCTACGTGATTCCTGAAGATGTGAGAGCCGTATGCAACGAGGTGCTGCGCCACCGTATCGGCCTCACTTATGAGGCGGAGGCGGAGAACGTAACGTCCGAGCAGATTATCGAAAAGATCATCAACGCCGTCATTGTGCCTTAATGACACCGGAAGAGTTAATAAAGAAAATTCGCAAGATTGAGATCCGGACCAAGGCGCTGAGCCACCAGATCTTTGCAGGAGAATACCATTCCGCGTTCAAGGGACGGGGAATGGCCTTCAGCGAAGTGCGTGAGTACCAGTACGGGGACGATGTGCGCAATATGGACTGGAACGTGACGGCCCGGATGAGCGCCCCCTACGTGAAGGTGTTCGAGGAAGAGCGGGAACTCACGGTGGTGCTTCTGGTGGACATCTCCCGGAGCGGCCTTTTCGGAACGGCGGTGAAAACCAAGCGGGAACAGATTGCAGAGATTGCCGCCACCTTGGCATTCAGCGCCATCCTCAACAACGACAAGGTGGGCTGCATCCTTTTCAGCGACCGGGTAGAGAAATTCATTCCCCCGGCAAAGGGCCGGACGCATTTTCTGCATATCATCCGGGAAATCCTGGAGTACCGGCCCGGCAGCAACGGGACCGACATCGGAGAAGCCCTCCGCTACCTAACCAACGCCATCAAGAAAAAATGCACCGCCTTTGTCCTCAGCGATATGATGGATGTAAAGGCCGACGGCACCCCACGCTTCGAGGATGCCCTGAAAGTGGCTGTGAACCGCCACGACCTTTCCGTCATCCGCGTGAGCGACCCCCGGGAAAAAGCCCTCCCCAACGTGGGCCTCGTACACGCCAAGGATACCGAAACCGGCGCCTCCCGCTGGATCAACACCGGATCTAGGAGCGTGCGCACAGCTTACGAAAACTGGTTCCGCACCGCCACGGCGGGGGCCGACCGCCTCTTCCTCCGCTACCAGGTGGACCACGTGGACATTGACACCGATAAAGATTATGTGCGCGGACTGATGGATTTATTCCAAAGAAGATGAAACTTGCCAGAATTCTCATACCCATTCTGCTGCTCGCCGCCGCTGCACCGGCAGGTGCGGAAGGTTTGCGCAAAGAGGCCGGAGAAACCTTTCTGGAGCCCCTTCAGAAGCGGGATTCCATCCTTGTGGCCGACCAGCTGCACTACGGACTCAAACTGGAAAACATAGAAGAAGGCACCCTCCTGGCGCTTCCCCAGATGAAACTGGAGAAGGAGATTCCCCTGGAAATCCTGGGAGAGTGGCAACTGGATTCCGTACGGGTGAGCCGGCGCAAGGAAAAGCCCGCCCGCTACGACATCCGGGCCTATATCCTGCTGACCGCCTGGACGGGAGGCCGATACGAACTCCCGGACATTCCGGTCCTCGTGGGCAGGGACACTCTTGTTTTCAAAGCCCCCGCAGAACCCTTGGAAGTGACGGAGCTGCCTGTGGATATGGAAAATTTCCAGGCCCACGACATCAAGGGACAGGTAAGCTTCCCCTACACGCTCAAGGAACTGTTCCCCTGGATTTACGGCATCGGGATGGCACTGATGGCCATCGCCGCCCTTGTCCTCTGGCTCACGGGCCGTTCCCGCAGGGAGGCGCAGGCCCATAGCGCGGATCCCCCCCACATCCGGGCTCTCCGCAAACTGGACGAATTCCGTGGAGACAAGTTCTGGAAGCCGGAACGGCAGAAGGCTTTCTACTCCGGGGTAACGGATGCGCTGCGCGAATACATCGCCTCCCGTTACGCTGTGGGCGCTATGGAAATGACCACGGCCGAAATTTTCGAAGACCTCAAGGACAGCGACATCCCGGAAGAGCTCTACCGGGAGATGAAAACCCTTTTCGAGACGGCCGATTTCGTAAAATTCGCCAAATTCACCGCCACCGACGAGGAAAATGCCAAAGTGGTTCCGGGGGCCGTGCGTTTCGTGACGGAAACTTATCAACAGGAGATTGCCGAAAATGTTCTTTGAGTACCCTCATCTTCTCTGGCTGCTGGCCGTTCCGGCGCTTCTGGTCTTCCGCTACCTCTGGGTAGAGTTCAAGGACCGGCGGGCGCATCTGCGGGTATCGGCCCTGGATGCGTGGAAGGCGGGGGGAAGGTCGGCCCTGGAATGGATCCGTCACCTGCCGTTTGTGCTGAGGACCGCCGCCCTGGCGCTGCTGGTGGTTGCCATTGCCCGTCCGCGCTCCTCCACGCAGGTGGAAAAAGTGGACACCGAAGGCATCGACATTGTCTTTGCCATGGACGTGAGTACCTCTATGTTGGCCCGCGACTTCTCGCCGGACCGTCTCAGCGCCGCCAAGGACATCGCCATCGAGTTCATCGCCCAGCGGCCCAGCGACCGGATGGGCATCGTGGTCTTCGCCGGTGAGAGTTACACCCAGTGTCCCCTCACCACCGACCGCGCCACCCTCATCAACCTGATGAAGGACGTGCAGACCGACCTCATCGAGGACGGCACCGCCATCGGCAACGGACTGGCCACGGCCGTGGCCCGGATGAAAGATTCCGATGCCAAGAGCCGGGTGATCATTCTCCTGACCGACGGCGTAAACAATATGGGAGAGATAGACCCTTCGATGGCTGCAGAAATTGCCAAGACTTATGGCATCCGGGTCTATACCATCGGCGTAGGTGCCAACGGAACGGCCCCCTACCCGGTCCAGACACCCTGGGGCATCGAACTCCAGAACATGCCGGTAGAGATTGACGAGCCCCTCCTTAAGGGCATCGCCGACGGCACCGGAGGCCGGTATTTCCGCGCCACCGACAACACCAAACTGGCCGAGATTTACGGAGAAATCGGCCAGATGGAAAAGACGCGCACCTCGGTGGATTCGTTCCCGGTGTACAAAGATTTGTTTAAGAATTACGCGCTGGCGGCCCTTCTGTGCCTACTGCTGGAACTGCTTGTCGGCGCCTTGCTCAGGAGGCTTCCGTGATGTTACTGTTCGCAGAACCTAAATACCTGTATCTGCTGTTGCTTATCCCCGTTTTCCTGCTGGGATACGCCGTATTGGGATACCTGCGCGGAAGGCGGGTGAAAGCCTTCGGGGACCCTGCCCTGGTGGAAGCCCTGATGCCCTCCCGCTCCCGCTCCAAAGGATGGGTGAGAATGGTGTTTTTCTGCCTGGCTTTCCTGTTCTTCACGGTGGGGCTCTCCCGGCCCAGAACCGGTGCCCGCCTGGCCGAAAGAACCACCCGCGGGGCCGAGATTATCGTCGCGCTGGACGTTTCCAACTCGATGCTGGCCCAGGACTATTCCCCGAACCGGCTGGAGCGAGCCAAACTGTCCATCGCCCGCCTCACCGACCGCCTTCAGGAAGACCGCATAGGCCTGGTCATCTTTGCCGGCACTTCCTTCGTGCAGCTGCCGGTAACCACCGACTACGTGAGCGCCAAGATGTTCCTGGGAAGCATCGACACCGGTTCCATTCCTGTACAGGGAACGGCCATCGGAGACGCCATCCGCCTGAGTATCAAGAGTTTCAGCGCCCAGAGTGAAAAAAGCCGCGTGATTGTGGTTATCTCTGACGGAGAAAACCACGAGGACGACCCCGTGGAAGCCGCCCGTCAGGCCGCCGAACTGGGCATCAAGGTGTATGCGATCGGAGTAGGATCGACCGAAGGGCAGCCCATCCCGACGGACGGGGGTCTGCTCCGCGACAAGGACGGAGAGATTGTGGTGACCAAATTGGACGAAGAAACCCTCCGTGCCGTAGCCAGGGCCGGTAACGGGGCCTACATCCACGCCGGAGGCGAGGAATTCGGACTCAACCCCATCATCCAGGACATCCGCCGGATGGAAGACGAGGAATTCGGCAGCGTTGTTTTCGAGGAGTACGACGAGCAGTATATGTACTTTTTCGGAGTGGCCCTGCTGCTTCTGGTAATTGAAATGCTCATCGGCGAGCGAAAGCCCCGCCGCAAACTGTTCGAGGTATGAGGAAAGTGTTGTGCATTGTGCTGGCGCTGGGCTGCGTGACAGCCGCCTGGGGCCAGAAGGCGGACCTGAGAAAGGGAAACCGCCAGTTCAAAAAAGAGAAATACGCCCAGGCCGATATCAGTTACCGCAAAGGCTTGATGCAGGACACCACTTCCGTGGCGGCCCATTATAACCTGGCGAACAACCTGTACCGCCAGCAGAACCTGGAAGAAGCCGCACGGCAGTTGGACGCCGTACAGATGACCGCCTCCGAGGAGAAGTTCGCGGCCGATTATTATTTTAACCGCGGGGATGTGGCCATCGCCCTGCAGGATTGGCAGACGGCCGTGAACATGTTCAAGGAAAGCCTGCGGCTGCGCCCGGAAGACCTTCAGGCCAAGGAAAACTACATCTATGCCCGCAACAAACTGATGGAACAGCAGAACCAGGATCAGCAGCAAGACCAAAATCAGGACCAGGATCAGAACCAGGATCAGAACCAGGATCAGAACCAGGATCAGAACCAGGATCAGAACCAGGATCAGAACCAGGATCAGAACCAGGACCAGCAGCAGAATAAGGACCAGGATCAAAACCAGAATAAGGACCAGGATCAAAACCAGAATAAGGACCAGCAACAGCAACAACAACCCCAGTTGAGTCCCCAGCAGGCCCAGCAACTGCTTCAGGCCATCCAGGACAAAGAGAAACAGACCCAGGAAAAAGTGGACGAGAAGAAGGCCCAGGCCCTCAAATCCCGTCAGAAGGAAAAGAATTGGTAGCGTATGAAACGACTTGCAGCCATCGTAACCGCCTGTTTTGCCGCCCTCACCCTGTGGGCGCAGTCCAGTATGCGGGTAGAAGTGCACAATATCGTAGAACTGCAGGAGCGGTTCAACGTGGTGTTCATTGTGGAAGGCGAAAACAGCCCGTCGGATTTCCATTGGGAAGCCGGAGAGGATTTTCAGGTGGTGTGGGGGCCGCAGAAGGGCTCTTCCACCAGTATCCAGATGATTAACGGCAAAACTACCCGTTCCTCCCAGACCTCCTACACCTATATCCTTCAGCCCCGGAAAACCGGCAGCTTCACCCTGCAGCCGGCCGTAGCCCGGGTCAAGGGAGCCGAAGTGCGCTCCAAAGCCGTCACCATCCAGGTGGTGGACGGGGATTCTTCCCAGGCTGCCGCCCCCCAGCAGGGAAACAATGGCCAGGGATCCGGCCAGTCCTCCGCCCAGGAACGGGCCTCCTCGCAGGCCGCTTCCGGCAATGCCGACGTCTTTATGCGCCTTTCCCTCAGCCGCTCTTCGGTGGTGGTGGGAGAGCCTGTCACGGCCACCCTCAAAATTTACCACCGGGCCAATCTGGTGGGCTTCGAAAATGCCAAATTCCCCACTTTCAAAGGTTTCTGGAGCCAGGAAGTGGAAGCCCCCTCCAATATCGAATTCCAGCGTGAGCAGGTGAACGGCACAATGTACAATGCCGCCGTCCTTCGCCGCTGGGTCATCATTCCCCAGAAAGCCGGAGACCAGAGCATCGAACCCGCAGAAATTGTCTGTCTGGTGAACGTCCAGCGTCCGCGCTCTTCGTCCGGTTCCATCTTCGACGATTTCTTCGGCAACGATTATGTCACTACCCGCCAGCGGGTTTCCACCCGGGGCGCCACCCTGCAGGTATCGGCCCTTCCGGCCGGGGCGCCGGCTTCCTTCGGCGGGGGCGTGGGAGAGTTCCAGGTGCAGGCCCGCCTGAGCAAGGATTCCCTCAGGACACACGATGCCGCCTCGCTGCTGGTCACCGTGAGCGGAAAGGGCAACATCGCCCTCCTGGAGGCCCCTAAGATCAATTTCCCTCCGGATTTCGAGGCGTACGACGTCAAGACCACCGTCAACACCGACCGGAGCGGAACCTCCGGTTCCAAGACCTTCGAGTACCCCTTCATCCCCCGCAGCCCGGGAGACTTCACCATCGGCCCGCTCAGTTATGGCTATTATGACGTGAAGCAGCGGAGATATGAAACCGTCTCCACCCCTGCCCTGAACCTGAAGGTGGCCCGGTCGGCCCAGACCGGCGGCGGCGCACCGGCAGAGGGAGGCTCCACGCTGGTGGTGGACCGCAAAGGCGTGAAAAATCTCGGAGAAGACATCCGCTTCATCCGCACCAAGACTTCCCTCGGGACTGACAAGGGCTTCCTGGTGTACTCCACCCCCTGGTGGACGGCGCTGCTGCTGATGCTGCTGGTCGGCGCAGGCTGCTGGCTGGGAATGAGAAAGGCGGCCGCCAGAAGGGCCGACGTAACTGGAACCCGCAACCGGAAGGCCACCCGGATGGCCCTCAAGCGCCTCTCATCGGCCCGGGAATTCCTCCAGAAGAACCTTTATACGGCCTTTTACGAAGAGCTTCACCGCTCGCTCATCGGCTTTATCGGAGACAAACTTTCGATGGATATGGCCGACCAGAACAAGGAGAACATCAGTGCCGCCCTTCTGGCCGGAAGCGTGCCGGAAGCCACCGTCACGGAGTTCGTGGACCTGCTGAGCGCCTGCGAAGAGGCCCGCTACTCCCCCAACGCCGGACACGAGGCGATGAACGCCCATTACGAAAAAGCGCTCAAGCTCATTACTTCCATCGACTCCTCCATGAAGAAAACGCCTGTCAAGACCATCGCGCTTACCCTCCTGCTTCTTGCCGGCCTTCCACTGGCCGCCGGGGCGCAGCCTGTTTCCTATCCCGATTCCCTGTGGAATGCCGGCGTCGCCGCCTACACCGAAGGAAATTACACGCAGGCCCTCCGGGACTGGCAGGACGTGCAGGCCACGGGAATGATGTCCCGGGAACTGTACTACAACCTGGGAAATGCGTATTTCAAGACCGGAGAGATTGCACCGGCCATCCTCTGGTACGAACGGGCACTGCGCCTGGATCCCTCCGACACCGATGTCCGCTACAACCTCGAATTCGCCCGCGCCCAGACCCAGGACAAGATTGACGAAGTGCCGGAAATCTTCTTCGAGCAGTGGGGGCACGCGATGTGCTATCTTCTGCCTTCCAATACCTGGGCGGTGCTTTCGCTGGTCTTTTTCGCAGCGACCGTGGCCCTGGTGCTGCTGTATCTGCTCGGCCGCACATCGGCCCGGCGTCGCCTCGGCTTCTTTGCCGCCATCGTCACCTTCCTTCTGGCCTTCCTGGGCTGGGATTTCGCCCAGTGGCAACGCACCGAGGCCCTCCGGCAGGATATGGCTGTCGTGATGCGTCCGGTCTCTTCCGTGAAGAGTTCCCCTTCGGCCGAAAGCGCCAAGGACCTTTTCATCCTGCACGAAGGCACGCGGGTGAAAATTCTGGATAATGTGTCGGACTATTCCAACATCGAACTCGCCGACGGCCGTCAGGGCTGGATTCCGGCAGCGGATATCGAGGTGATTTGAGCGCCTTTGCAGCATGAAAGTAGGTTTGTTCATTGACACGTGGTATCCGATGGTGGATGGTGTCATCAAGGTGGTGGACAATTATGCCCGCCGGCTGGTGAAGTACTGTGACGTGGTGGTGTTTTGCCCGGATGCGGGCCATGCCCCCAAGGCCTTGCCGTACGAGGTGGACCAGTGTTTCAGCCTTCCTGTTCCCAATATGGACTATTCCCTGCCCGTATCGGTCCTGGACCCGGTATTCGATGCCAAGCTGCTGGGAAGCGGGATAGACCTGGTTCATATCCATTCTCCCTTTACCGTGGGAGCCGCAGGCCTCATATTTGCCAAAATCCATCATTTGCCTGCAGTTGCCACCTTGCACAGCCAGTATCGGCAGGACTTTGAGAAGAACCTGAAATTGAAATCGAGTTCCGACATTGCCCTGGACGGCATCATGAAGGTGTTCAACGGCTGTGACGAGTGCTGGGCGGTGAACGACGGCATCAAGCAGCTGTATGAGAAGGAATACGGCCTCACGGCACCCTGCAAGGTGCGGCTCAATGCCACGGACCATGTTCCGGTACCGGATCCGGCGGAGGCCGCCCGCGAAGTGAACGAAAAGTATGGCATTCCGGCCGATGCCACCGTTTTCCTCTTTGTGGGACGCATCAACTTCATCAAGAACATAGACTTTACCGTGCGCTCCCTTGCCCGGGCCAAGGAGTTGGGCCTGAAGAACTTCCGCATGCTCTTTGCCGGAAAGGGACAGGATGAGGACAAACTGGCCGCCCTGGTGCAGGAATTGGGCCTTACGCAGGAAGTGGTCATGTGCGGCCTCACGCAAAAGCCCATGCTGGAGAAGCTGTACTCCCGGGCATCGCTCTTCCTGTTTCCTTCCCTCTACGATGCCAATTCGCTGGTGCAGATAGAAGCCGCCTGCCAGGGAACGCCCACCGTCTTTCTGCAGGGAGCCCGCACCGCCGCCACCGTCAAGCCCGGCGTCAACGGCTATGTGTCTGAGGCATCGGAAGAAGCTTATGCCCGCACCATCCTGGACATCCTGGCCGATAAGGAAGGCTATTCCCGCGTGAGCGCCGCCGCCCGAAAAGACCTTTACCTCAATTGGGACGACGTGGTGCGCGACGTCTATTCCGACTACCTCCGGCTCCTGGAAGATGCACAATCGCCGCAGAAATAGGGCCGGGAGATTAGTAAAAAAACATTTACTAAGTTGCAATTTACTAAATAATTGTTTACTTTTGCAGAAACTGATGTGAAATGGAGCAATTATTTGTTTTTGGTAAGCCTGTGGAAGGTTTGTCCTTCACGGACAGGGAAATGGAGTCGGCCAGATTGTCTGCCAATTTTGCCGCAGGAATCAATACTTTTATCATCTCTCCCCGGAGGTGGGGGAAGACTTCGCTTGTAAAAAAGGTCATTGCCCAGAGTAGGGAAGATGGGAAACTGTTTGTCTTTATAGATGTTTTCAAGGCCAAGACTCCGGCTGATTTTTGTGGAATCCTGGCCAATGCGGTGCTGAAGCAAACGGCGTCGGCAGTGGAGGATATCTGGGAAAACGTAAAGTCTTTTCTGGAGCGAATCAATGTAGGAATCCGTTTGGCACCGGACCAGCAGAGCAAACTGGACCTGGACTTTGGGCTATCCAAAGAGATGGCTCCAATGGAATCAATCCTCTCTCTTCCCCAGCGAATAGCGGAGAAAAAGAATGCAGAGATTGTAGTGTGTATAGATGAATTTCAGCAGATTGCACTGTTCGACGATTCCCTGACCTTTCAGAAGATGCTCAGAGGTATTTGGCAAAACCAGCGAAGGGTTACTTATTGCCTTTTTGGCAGCAAGAAGCATATGATGGAGGGCTTGTTTGATGATGAGTCCAAGCCCTTCTATAAATTTGGTGATGTTATCTATCTAAAACGAATCCCGCTTCCGTATTGGAAGGTCTTTATCTCGGGAAAATTTTCATCGGCAGGCAAGTCAATTTCAGAGGAACAGATAGAGCGGATTTGTCAGACGGTGGATTCTCATTCCTCCTATGTACAACAGCTTTGCTGGTATGTTTTCCTCTTTTCCGGAGAGCAGGTGACAGAAGAGGATATCCAAAACGGAACAGAGGAGTTAATTCTTCAGAACACGGCCCTTTTCGAGAGCAGGACAGAGACGCTTACACCGGTACAAATGCGATTTCTCATGGCTGTGGCCAATGGCATACACGAAGGATTCTCTACATCCGAGGTCATCAGCAAATACAAACTGGGGTCATCCGCGTCTTCTGTAGCCACAAGGAAATCGTTGCTGGAAAAGGGCCTTCTTTCCGTGGAAGCAGGGAAAACTTTTTTGGCCGACCCTGTTATGGGACTTTGGCTTCGGCAACCTTAGGGCATACTCTTGAGTTCCCCTCATTCTGGCGGCACTCCCGATTGGCCGAAAGCAAAAAGGTCCCTTTGTGAAAGAGGGACTTTTTTTGTATCTTTGAAAAAATTTAGATTCCTGTATCTAAAGTGGTAAACGTCGGAAATTTATGACTGGATGCAGGGCTTCGGGAATCTCCGTACTTTGGGGTACGGACTTCCTTTGCATCCAGTCTGGGCTTCCGACGGCCTACCACTTGATCGAAGCCCGGAGTCCGTACCCCTCTTTTGGGACTCCGGCAAGTGCGATAGCTGCCGGG
Organism: uncultured Bacteroidales bacterium; assembly: GCA_900319405.1. Classification (GTDB taxonomy): domain Bacteria; phylum Bacteroidota; class Bacteroidia; order Bacteroidales; family UBA932; genus Cryptobacteroides. Next base: position 45,517 of record ONOH01000009.1, read on the forward strand.
AAAGATATCAACCACGGTATCACACACAGCCAAAGCCAAAAGATATGCAGTCCGGTCTTCCGAACTGGAACTTCAAAAGGCGCTCGTTTCTTTGGACAAGGAGGTGAAACAAGCGATTGTCCAAGTAAATACGGCTTTTGAGAAATACCAGCTACTGGCCAAAGAAGTAGAGAAAAGCACCGAGGCACTTCGGCAGACCGATGCCAAGTATGCAGCCGGCGCAGCGACCTACTACGATTACCAGATAGCCGTCGGAAATTTGTTCCAAGCACAGGCGGAGCAACTTCGGGCCCGGTATGAATACATCTATCGAACGAAGATTATGGAATTTTATTCAATTGGGGCAAATTTGTTTTAGAATCTGTTTTGAAAGCGGGTAAAACATCTCAAACTTGAAATTCTCAATCTTTATCGTTATTTTTGACAAACTTAAAATCATGGACATGAAACGTTTTATCATTTCCCTCACGATGCTGCTGGCAGCCACCACCATGCTGCTGGCTCAAGAAGCCTCCAAAAAGTATGGCTTTAATCCGGTACCATTACAACAGTATCTGAAGTAATGGGACAAAAGATTGAATCCAAGGGCTATTTTGACGACTATGGCAATCTCCAGTCATCCAAGGCAAATACCTTTGGTATGGAAATCTCCACCATCCTCCGGGACGGAAAGACGTATGTGGTAAATCATTCCGCCAAACAGGTGCAGCAGATGCCCGTCCAGGAAACCATCAACTATCTGGATTTATCCGATGAAATCATTTCCAAGTATAAAATCCAGGAAGCCGGGAAGGAAACGGTGTCCGGAAAAGAGTGTGTCAAATACACGCTGGAGGTGTCTCAGATGGGACAGACGGCCCAACTCACCGTCTGTGTATGGCAAGGATTCCCGATGAAGACCGTCACCCGCGCCGACGGCCGTCAGGGCTGGATTCCGAGCGGAGAAATCGAAATAATATGATTGATACTCCCACCATCATCGCCATCGTGACCGGAGTGCTTCTGGTTATCTGTTTCGTGGCCTGGCTCCTCACCCATAACAAACTGGTAAGGCGGGATGCCGACGCCCGCTTATCCGAGCAGCTCCGCGAGCGGGAAAAAGAGCTCCGCGAGCAGGAGAAAGAAGTTTACGAAGACAGCCTCCGGAAGATGAAGGAAGGTCAGGAGAAGGCCATCGAAGCAGCCAAAACGGCCCTGGCTTTGGAGAATGAGAAACTGATGAAGCAGCGCGAGGAAGCCCTTAAAAAGGAGGCGGCCGAAACAATGAAAATCATAACCGGAGACCTGGACAGGGACATCCGCACGATGAAGGAAGCCTTTGATGCCCAGAAGGAAACCCAGCTCAAGGAGAGCTCGGCCATCCAGAAACAGTTCTCTGAAACGGTCAGAAACCTCCGGGAGCAGACCGAATCCATCGGAACCACGGCCGAAGACCTGGCCAAGGCCCTCAAGGGTCAAAGCAAGGTGCAAGGCATTTTCGGAGAAACCATCCTGGAGAACATCCTCAAGGCCGAAGGCCTCCGCGAAGGCCACGACTACGACGCCGAATTCTGGCTCCGAGACCGCAAGGGGAACCGCATCGAGAACGAGGAGACCGGCCGGAAGATGCGCCCGGACTTCGCCCTCCATTTCCCCGACAACACCGACATCCTCATCGACTCCAAAGTATCCCTCACCGCCCTGGCCGACTATTTCGCGGCCGATACGGACGAGGAGCGGGCGGCGGCATCGGCCCGGAACCTGGAGTCGGTGGAAAACCACATCCGGGAGCTCACCGGCAAGGAATACCAGAAATACGTGGAGGGGCGCAAGACGCTGGACTATGTGATCATGTTCATTCCCAACTACGCGGCCTACCAGCTGGCCAAGATGGAAGACAAGGACCTCTTTGCAAAGGCTTTCCGGAAAAACGTCCTTCTCACCACCGAGGAAACCCTCATTCCCTTCCTCCGCCTCATCCGTACGGCCTGGGTGCAGAAGGAACAGATGGAAAACATTTCCGAAATCGTGAGCGCTGCGCAGGACATGGTGGAAAGGGTGGGTATTTTCTGCCGTTTCAACGCCGCTTTGGAAAAGGACTTAGAAGGCGTTCTGGAAGGATTCAAACAGAACAGCAAGCGCCTGGTGGACAGCAAGCAGAGCATTGTCAAGGCCGCTATCAAGGCCATTGACCACGGGCTGGAAGCCCCCTCCGGGAAGAACGCCCTCCCTCCCCTGGGGCCCGCCCTCAGGGAAGATGAATAAACCACAGGCCCTGTGGTTTTTTTTTCGCGTCTTTTTTCCTAACTTTGCAAATTGGATAGTTTTTTAGTAAAACCGACAGAATATGTTATTTCCTCTTCTTCAAGCCAGCCTCGCAGACTCCCTCGTGCAGAACGAGGCGGCCGTCGCTCCCATCCAGCCCACTGTGATGAACGAGAGCTTGTGGTCAATGTTTACGATGGGCGGCCCCCTGATGTGGGTGCTCCTGGCCCTCAGCATCCTGGCCATCTACCTGATCGGCCGCAAATGGTGGACCATCAACAACGCCTCCAAGATAGACCCTCACTTTATGCAGGACATCCGGGACTATGTCACCGAGGGCAAGACCAAAAGCGCCATTACCCTGTGTCAGAAGTATGACAACCCGGTGGCCCGGATGATCGAGACCGGCATCCACCGCCTGGGCCGTCCGATGGCCGACATCCAGAGCGCCATCGAGAACATCGGCAACGTAGAGGTGGCCCGTCTGGAGAAAGGCCTTCCGCTGCTGGCCACCATCGCCGGCGGCGCCCCGATGATCGGTTTCCTCGGAACCGTAATGGGTATGGTGCAGGCCTTCTTCAATATGTCCAAGGCCGGCAACAACATTGACATCACCCTCCTCAGCGGCGGTATCTACACGGCCATGCTCACCACAGTGGGCGGTCTTGTCGTGGGTATCATCGCCTACTTCGGTTACAACTGGCTCACTTCCAAGGTAAGCGACCTGGTGTACAAGATGGAGAGCTCCACGATGGAGTTCATCGACATCGTCATCAATGAAGAACCCGCTCAGCAGCAATAGCTTATGGCACTGAAAAGAAACACCAAGGTAGATGCCTCGTTCGCGCTGTCCAGTATGACGGACATCGTGTTCCTGCTGCTCATCTTCTTCCTGGTGACATCCACGCTCATCAACCCCAACGCCCTCAAGCTCCTGCTTCCCAAGAGCACGGGCCAGGTGAACGCCAAGGCTACCGTGAGCGTGAGCATCAAGGACTGGGGGAACGAGACGTACACCTACCACGTGAACGGCGCCAAGGACCCCATCCCCTACGAGGAAGTGGAGATGGAGCTCATCGGCCTGCTTTCCCAGGAAGAGGACCCCACCTTCTCCATCTTCAGCGACCAGAGCGTCCCCGTCGGAGAAGTGGTACAGATGATGAATATCGCCAAAAGAAATCACTATAAAGTGATTCTGGCAACCCAAGCGGAATAACTTATGCAACCGTACCAGCGCACACAGCAGAAGCGGGAAAAGACCGCTGCCGTGACCGGAATCCTGGCCACGGCGGGCATCCACGCCGCCGCGCTGGTGCTGCTGCTTACCAGCGGTCTTACCTACCTGGATCCCCCGCCGCCGGAAAGGACGTCCCTGCTCATTGAATTTGAAGAAGAGGTGCAGGAGGTGAAAACCGTCCAGACCCGGGTGGGACAACAGCCCCAGGCCGAAGAAGTGGACCTCAGCCGGGAGGTGGAACTGGTGCAGAAGGCAGAGTCACCGCACGTGAACGACAGGCCCAATGTCACCCCGGCCACCAAGCCCGATACGCACGGGGACGTAGAGGTTCCCACCCCCAAGGTGGAAGAGCCCAAATTGGATCCCCGCGCTTCTTTCCCGGGGATGGCCCAGAAGGACAACAACGCCACTACTCCACACAGTGCCACGGAAGCGCACGAGGGGTTCAAGGCCGGACAACCGGACGGCAACACCAAGGAAGGCAAGACGGAAGGCAGCGCCAACGCCCACGTGAAAGGACGCAATGTGGTGGGCTCCCTCCCCCGTCCTTCTTATAACTCGCAGACGGCCGGCACCGTCGTGGTGCAGGTCAAGGTGGACCAGTACGGAAACGTAACGGAGGCCGTCGCCGGTGCGGAAGGCACCACCGTAACGGATAAAACCCTTTGGACGGCTGCAAGAAACGCCGCCCTCAAGGCCCATTTCAATATGGACGCCAATGCGCCCGCCATTCAGACCGGAACAATAACCTATATCTTCAAACTCAAGTAGTGATCGACGTGAGTCGACCCGTGATTTTATCTTATGGAAGAAAACAAGAAAGGTACGAGAAAACGTATCGCCAGAAGGCCTGCAGAAGGCCACGCAGAAAAAGTAGATTACAGCACCAGCCGCAGCTTTGACTCCCAGGACCGGCCCGCCCGTCGTTTCCACGAAGACCGGCCCGCGTACGGAGACCGCAAACCCCGCTATGGTGAACACCGGTCCTCCTACGGAGAGCACAAGCCTTCCTATGGAGAGCATAAATCCCCCGGCGGAGAGCACAGAGGCTTCAAGGGCGGCAGCGGCGCTCCCCGCAAAAGCGGTTACGGCAAGCCTTCCTTCGGCCCCGGCCGTCCTGCCGGCCCCGGTCGCCCCGGCGGACAGGGACGCCCCGCTGGTCGCAAGCCCTTCAACAAGCGCAGCGAGGCCGATGCCGGAATGAACGCGATGCTCAGCCGCAAGCCCCAGGTGAACGGCCGACGTTTCAGCGACGATGACACCGTCCCCACCGAAATCCGGGAAGTGGTGCGCCTGAACAAATTCATCGCCAACTCCGGCGTCTGTTCGCGTCGAGAGGCCGACACCCTCATCCAGAGCGGCGTAGTGACCGTGAACGGAGAGGTGGTGACCGAACTGGGCACCAAGGTGAACATCCTCACCGACGATGTCCGCTTCAACGGACAGCGCCTCAAAGGGGAAGAGAAAGTGTATATCGTGATGAACAAGCCCAAGGGCTACGTGACCACCGCCAGCGACCCCCACGCCGAGAAAACCGTGATGGACCTCCTGAAGGGTTGCCCCACCCGCGTTTTCCCCGTGGGCCGGCTGGACAAGAACACCACCGGTGTCCTGATGTTCACCAACGACGGAGAGATGGCAGAACACCTCACCCACCCTTCCTACAACAAGAAGAAGATTTACCAGGTGGTGCTGGACGCCCCCCTCAAGGAAGAAGACCAGCAGAAAATCCTCGCCGGCATAGAACTCACCGACGGCATTGTGGCGGCCGATGAACTGGAATACATCGACGCCCGGGACCACCGACAGCTGGGCATCGAGATCCATTCCGGGAAAAACCGCATCGTCCGCCGCATCTTCGAATCCCTGGGCTACGAGGTACGGGCCCTGGACCGCGTCTATTTCGCCGGCCTCACCAAGAAGGGCCTCAAGAAGAGCGACTGGCGCTATCTCACCGAAGGCGAAGTGAATATCCTCAAAATGGGGGCCTACGTATAGAATGACACACAGAGCAGGTTTTGTCAATATCATCGGCAATCCCAATGTAGGGAAAAGCAGTTTGATGAACGCCCTGGTGGGAGAGAAGCTTTCCATCGTCACCGCCAAGGCGCAGACCACCCGTCACCGCATTATGGGCATCGTGAGCGGGGAAGACTACCAGATTGTGTATTCCGACACCCCCGGCATCCTCAAGCCCAATTACCGGCTTCAGGAGAATATGCTTGCCTTTGTGGATACGGCCATCGGGGATGCCGACATCATCCTCTACGTGACCGACGTGGTGGAGAAAGGAGACAAGAACGAGGTCTATATCGAAAAACTGCGCAAGGTGGGTTGCCCGGTGGTGGTGGTCATCAACAAGATAGACCTGGCCACCCAGGAAAAGGTGGTGGAGCTGATGGTCTGGTGGAAGGAGCACTTGCCGGATGCGGAGATTATTCCCGCATCAGCCCTGGAGAAATTCAATCTGGAGAGTATCCTTCAGGCGGTGAGCAGCCGTCTTCCGGAGGCGCCGGCCTGGTTTGACAAAGACCAGTTCACCGACAAGAACCTCCGCTTTTTCGCCTCCGAAATCCTGCGGGAGAAGATTTTCCTCAACTACAGTGAGGAAATCCCCTACTCCTGCCAGGTCGAGATTGAAGCCTTCCGCGAAGGGGAAGACCGCTACGAGATATCCGCCGTCATCTACGTGATGCGGGATTCGCAGAAGGGCATCCTCATCGGCAAGGGCGGAAAGATGCTCAAGAAGGTGGGCACCGAGGCCCGCCTGGAGATGGAAGACTTTTTCCAGAAAAAGGTTTTCCTGAGCACCTTTGTAAAAGTGGACCCCGACTGGCGCGAGAGCCGAAAGGAACTCCGCCGATTCGGTTATGAATTTTGAGTCCTTCCCCCGAAGGGAAGGGTTTCGGGAAAGGGTAACGTTGATAAAATTATATTTTTATTATGGCAGAAGAATGGGAAGACATCAAAAATCCCGAAGAGGAAGACGAAGAATTGGGAGAATACGCTGCTGCGTCGGGAAAATTTGACAGGCTGCTGGGCAGTGACAGCAAGAAATTCAAATTGTCCGGAATGTTCAAGGAATGGTACCTGGACTATGCCTCCTATACCATTCTGGACAGAGCTGTGCCGCACATTGTGGACGGTTTCAAGCCGGTTCAGCGCCGTGTACTGCACACGATGGCCCAAATGGACGACGGCCGCTATACCAAGGTGGCCAACATCGTGGGCCAGGCGATGCAGTACCATCCGCACGGTGATGCTTCCATCCTGGGCGCCCTGGTCACGCTGGGGCAGAAAGGCCTTCTGATAGACTGTCAGGGAAACTGGGGAAACATCCTCACCGGAGACTCCAATGCCGCTCCCCGATACATTGAAGCCCGTCTTTCCAAGTTTGCCAAGGAGGTGGTTTTTGACAAGAAGGTCACCCCCTGGATGACGTCCTACGACGGCCGCAACCAGGAACCCACGGAACTGCCGGTGCGGTTCCCGCTGCTGCTGGCCCAGGGGACCGAAGGCATCGCCGCCGGCCTTTCCTCCAAGATCCTGCCGCACAATTTCAACGAACTGCTGGACGCCTCCATCGCCATCCTGAAAGGGCTGCCCTTCGAGATTCTGCCGGATTTCCCCACGGGCGGCATCGCCGACTGCTCCAAATACAATCAGGGCAAGCGCGGCGGTATGGTGAAGGTGCGGGCCCGCATCAACAAGGTGGACAAGAGCACCATCACCATCACGGAAATCCCCTACGGAAAAACCTCCCACGCCATCATCGACAGCATCCTCAAGGCCAAGGACAAGAAGAAGATCAACATTAAGAAGATCGAGGATATGACCACCGACAAGGTGGAGATTGTCATCCACCTTCCGGCCGATGTCTCTCCGGACAAGACCATCGACGCCCTCTACGCCTTTACCGAGTGCGAGACCAAGATAGCCCCCAACGCCTGCGTCATCCGCGACAACAAACCCGTGTTCCTTTCCGTGAACGAGATTCTGGAATACGACACCTGGCACACGCGGGACATCCTGCAGGCCCAGTTGGAATACCGCCTGGCAGAGTTGGAGGAAGACTGGCACTACACCTCCCTGGAGCGCATCTTCTTCGAAAACCGCATCTATAAAGTCCTGGAACAGAACCAGATGAGCTGGGAGCAGCAACTGGACGACATCCTGTCCCAGATGAAAAACTACGAAGATCTCCTGCACCGGGAGATTGTGATGCCCGATATCCTGAAACTGGTGGAAAAACCGGTCCGCAAGATCTCCAAGTTCGACACCAAGGCACTGGATGAGAAAATCTACGCCCTCGAGGACCAGATGAAGGAAATCCGGGAGAACCTAGCTCACATCATCGACTTCACCATCGACTGGTTCAAGGAACTCAAACGCAAATACGGCAAGGACTGGCCCCGCTTGACGGAGATCTCCTCCCTGGAGAACATCACCGTCACCAAGGTGGTCTCCAACAATGCCAAGCTGTATGCCAACCTGGAGGAAGGCTTCGTGGGAATCGGCCTTCGCAGGGACGAGGGAGAATACGTGTGCGACTGCTCGGACCTGAGCGAGATCATCGTCATCGCCCGCGACGGAAAATTCCGTGTGACCAAGGTCACCGACAAGGCCTTCTTCTGGAAGGACCTTCTCTATACCGGCGTGTTCACCCGTGGAGACGAGCGCACCATCTACAACGTGGTTTACCGGGACGGCAAGGGTCCCGCTCACTACGCCAAGCGCTTCGCCATCACCTCCGTCACCCGCGACAAGGATTACGACATTACCCCGGGGGCCGAGGGAAGCCGCATTCTCTGGTTCACCGTCAACCACAACGGAGAGGCCGAGATTGTCCGCATCCAGTTCCGCCCCAAGAAAGGCCTCAAGAAATCCTCTATGGAATGGGATTTCTCCAACCTGGCCATCAAGGGCCGCGGTTCCCGCGGAAATCTGGTCACCAAAAACGCAGTAGCCCGCATCCAGCTCAAGTCCAAGGGCATAACCACCCTCAAGGGCAAGGAAATCTGGTGGGATCCCGACATCCAGCGCCTCAACGAGGAAGGCCGGGGCGAACTGCTTGGAAAGTTCTCCGGAGAAGACCGCGTGCTGGCCATTTTTGCCGACGGTTCCTTCTACACCACCACTTACGACATAGTCAACAAATACCAGGGAGATATCGTGCGGATAGAGAAGTTCGACCCCGCCCGCGTTTACACGGTCCTGTACTGGGACAATGCAGCCAAAGCCTTCTATGTGAAGCGTTTCAGCTTTACGGAAAGCAACAATACGCCGGTCCTGTTCATCTCCGACGCCCGCGGCTCCAAACTGGTGGACATTTCCGCCGACCTCCATCCGCAGATGGTGCTCAACTTCGGCGGAAAATTCAAGCACAGGGATCCGGAAATCATTGACGCCGAAGAGTTTATCGCCAAGAAAGGCCTCACGGCAAAGGGCAAGAAGTGCTCCTCGATGGACCTCAAGTCCGTAGAGTTCGGAGAGCCGCTCCACAAGCCCGAAGACGACGACGCCCCCCAGGAGCCCGAGATAGCCGAGACCCTGGAGGAGCAAGAGCCCATCGAAATGGAGCTTCAGGCCGATGAACCCATCACCCAGTCCGGTCAGGCCGCCGACCTCCTGAAAGGATCTGCCGAAGAGCCCGGAGACTCGGATGCGGCAGACTTCGACAATTGGGAACCCACCCTGTTCTAGAACTGACGTATGAAAAAAGTCCTGATGATACTGGCCGCAATCGCGGCGCTGCTCTCCTGCACGGAGGGGGAGCCACCTGTCAATACCCTTCGCGCACCGGCGTATCCGCTGGTCACTATCGACCCGTATATGAGCGTTTGGTCGTGGAACGACAATCTGTATGACCATTCTCCGATGCACTGGTCCAACAGGGCCTACCTTTTTACGGGCGTGTTGACGGTAGATGGTGAGGATTACCGCTTTATGGGTGATGGTGTGGACAGCTGGGAGTCCATTCTTCCGACGGGCCGTGCAGGTGCCTGGGAGGCGTGTTACACGTATGATCCGGCCAAGAAAAACGGCCCTACCGGCGACTGGCAGACCGGTGTGGGGGGATTCAGTTCACGGGAAAACGTAGTCGGATTCAGCCAGTGGCCCGACAATAAACCTGATCTCTGGGTGCGCCGGACGTTCTCCGGGGCCGATGTCCCGGCAGACGGGGACCTCTATCTGGAAGTGTCGCTGAAGGATTGGGGCAATTTCACGCTGAACGGGAAAGAGGTGGCAACGAAGGTGCCGCGTGGCGAGCGTCAGCTCCTGAGCGTGTCCCGGGACCTGCTTGTCGAAGGCGAAAACGTCATCGAAGCCTATGGCGCCAACCCCATCGGCCGGGCCCTGCTGGACTTCGGCCTGGTAGTCCGCCATAAAACCGTGCAGCGGTGGCCGCGAACCGCCCGTCAACTGTTGGCCGATGTGCAGGCAACCACGACCCACTATCGCTTCCAGTGCGGACCGGTGGAACTGGACGTGGACTTCACGGCTCCGCTGCTCCTGGACAAACTGGATCTGCTGAGCCGGCCGGTAAACTACCTTTCTTATGCCGTGCGATCCAGCGACGGCAGCAAGCACGACTTGGCTTTGCGCCTGCAGGCCGGTCCCGCGTGGGCCCTGGACGATGTCGCAGCTGAGACGGCCGTACTGGATATTTATGAAAAAGACGGCCTGGTGTGGCTGAAGGCATCGAATGCGGTGCAGAAACCGCTGGGAAGATGCGGGGACGATGTCCGGCTGAACTGGGGCAGTTTCCTGATGGCAGCCGAGAACGGAAGCGCTGCGGTGGAGGACGGAACCCTGAACTGGGTCCGTGAAATGCCCGCCGTAAAGAAGGAATCCGGCAAAGTGATGCTGGGTTATGACGATGGCGGGAACGCCCTCCAGTATTTCGGGGAAAACCTGCCGCCCTACTGGAACCGGGACGGAAAGAGCAGCGTCGAAAAGCAATTTGACCTGGCACGCAGGGAGTACAAGGCCATAATGCGCCGTTGCCGCAACTTCGACCGGGAGCTTTACCAGGAGGCCCTGGACAAGGGCGGGCGGCAGTATGCCGAGCTCTGCGCCCTGGCTTATCGGCAGGCAGTGGCCGCCCACAAGCTGGTACAGGCTCCTTCGGGGGAACTGCTGTGGTTGTCCAAGGAGAACAATTCCGGCGGCTTCGTCGGCACGGTCGATGTGGCCTATCCGGCATCTCCCCTCTTCCTGAAATACAATCCTGCACTGGCCGAAGGCTTGCTTACCCCCATTTTCGAATATGCCGAAAGCGGCCGCTGGGACAAGCCCTATCCCGCTCACGATTTGGGCAATTTTCCTTTGGCCAACGGACAAACCTATCCCACCGATATGCCGGTGGAAGAAAGCGGCAATATGCTCATTATGAGTGCCGCCGTGTGCAAATTTTCCGGAAGTGCCGCCGTGGCCCGCAAACACTGGAACACCCTGACCCGATGGGTGGACTACCTGGTGGAGAAAGGCCTGGACCCCGAGAACCAGCTCTGTACCGACGACTTTGCCGGCCATTTGGCCCACAATGCCAATCTCTCGGTGAAAGCCATCCTGGGAATTGCCTCCTACGGCTATATGGCCGGGCTGCTGGGAGAGCACGCTGTCGAAAAAGAATATATGGACAAGGCCCGCGAGATGGCCCTGAAGTGGGAGGAAATGGCCCGCGACGAGGACCATTATTCCCTCACCTTCGACCGCAAAGGGACCTGGAGCCAAAAGTATAATATGGTTTGGGACAAGGTGCTGGACCTGGGGATTTTCCCGGAAAAGATTATGGAAAAAGAAATCCCCTATTACCTGACCCGGCAGAACCGTTACGGATTGCCGCTGGACAGCCGGGACAGCTACACCAAAACCGACTGGATCCTCTGGACGGCCACGATGGCCTCTACGCCGCAGCAGTTCGAGGAGCTGGTCGCACCGGTCTGGGATTTTATGAACGAGACGGTAGATCGCGTGCCTATGACCGACTGGCCGTTTACCGACAGCCCGCAGCGACGCGGATTCAAGGCCCGCAGCGTAGTGGGCGGCTATTTTATCAAAATGCTGTAGCGGCGTAAGAAGCCAGTTGTGCTATAACAATCCCTTTCGGGAAGCACGGGGCAAAGAAAAAAAGAGGCCGACCAAACCGATTCTTCACTTCGTTCAGAATGACATTCTGAGGCAGTTTTACCTGCCGAAGAATCTGTTTGGTCAGCCTCTTACCCGCCAGGGTTCGTTACCACCCTTTAAGGAAGGATAACGGGAGGAGTCAGGTGTACATGCTCCGGAGCGCGCATAGGAGCCCTGAAGGCCTTGGTGGCTGAAGCCCGGTTCACAGCATCGTACTGCAGGAAGGACTCGAAGCTGTAGCTCTCTCCGCTGAGTTCCATAATGCGTTTGTAGATGGCCCAGCGGGAAGGAGCGTTGAAATACTCGTAATTGTGCCGCATCATGCTGTTCAGCGACGGACGCCAGGCTCCCTTCAGATAGGTGGCGCCTCCTTCGTAGATACCCACCTCGCCTTTGTACCGGTCGTCGGAGAGGAAGGCTTTCCAGCGGATCTTGAACGGATCGTCAGTAAAGTCCACGTTGGAGAACCAGCCGTATTTGTTATAGACTTCATTGTAATAGTCCTTCTCGTCGGCAGGTATGCTTTCGTTGTGGGTGTGGTACTCGTCGGAGAGGAAGCCAAAGCCATGACCGCCGGCCTCGTGCCGCAGGGTGTTGCCGAATGCTTCTGCAAGGTTCCCCATGCTTGACGTAAACGCAACGCCGGACTGGAGCGATTCCAGCATAAAAGTGGTTCCGGAGTGTTTGGCCGAACTCACCAGCACACTCACCACCAGATTGTCCTTCTGCTTGATTTCAGGCACTTTCAGGGCATAATCCAGCACCTTGTCCACATCGCCGCCCACATACGTTCCCTTACCGAAGTACGCGCTGAATGCCGTAGAATAATCATCGCCAATCCGGTTGTGCTTGGACACCGCTTTCACCGCATAGACATTGAAGCGGTCGCGGAAGGTCTTATACGGTTCAATGGCAAAGAATTCATCCATGCACTGCTTCATGAGTTTTTCATACAAGCCGCCATCTCCCATATCCTTGTCCGTGTAGGCATCGCCCATAAAGACCAGGTTGATGCCTTTCCCCTTCGTGGCTTTTTGGAGCACAAGCACCTGGCCGTCCTTCGAATAGTCCGTGGACGTATGGAGGTCTCCGTTGCCATCGGCCGGGCCGAAGAGGGTTTCAAGGAAGGGTATCAAATCACTGGAGGCGGTTTTGCCGAAGCGCTTGCGGACAGGGTCGGGGAACTGGTAGATTGAGCTGAATACGACATTCCCTTTCTGGTCATAAACCTGTGCCACCGGAACCGTCATGAAGTATCCATCAAAATACTTGGCCCAGTGATAGTTATACCATTTGTCATATCGATTTTGCGCCACCGTCTTTTCCAAACCGGCATAATCTGTCCATAAATCCCAATAGCCGTCTCCTCTGGCATTGTCAACCTGCACGGCAGCCACTACTTCCAGCCCGTCCTGGCGGTATTTCTGGTAATAGTCCCGCAGTGCCGGCATAAGGTGAGCCGAGAAAGGACACCAGGGAGCCCAGAACAGATCCACGGTGTATTTGCTCTTCGAGACCACCTCTTCCATGGACAAGACCTCGCCGGTGAAGGTCTCGATGCCTTCCCGTTTGACAGGCCACACGGCAATGTCTGTATTGGAAAGATCAAAGCCATACCCTTCCTTCTGCCTAAGAATGTGCTCCATATAATACTTTGCTTCCTTCGCATTCAGGATGGACTGGGGAATCTGCCCGTTTAAACAGTTGGAGCTAAGGTCAAGTATCATCCCCTCCCGTATGAGCGCCGCATAGGAAGAAGGAATGCTTCCTGTAAAGCTGTTTTCAAACAAATACAAGAGCTCCAATTGCGACAAAGTCCCAAGGCTTTCGGGCAGCGGTCCTGTCAGCTTTTCATTGAAGGTAATAAAGGCCTTCTGTAAACGGGTCCACCCTCCAAATACATCCGGAAGGCTTGTTATGGAAGTATTGCGAATCTGTAAAAACTCCACGTTCACTAGTTTACTGAAAGAGTCCGGTATTTTTCCTGTCAATCCCGGCTCATCTTCGATGTTGAGCCACTTCAGGTAAGGGCCCAGTTCACCAAAACTCTCCGGAAGTTCACCTTTAAGGCCCTTTTTGGTCAAATTCAGGCTGAGTTCTCCATTTACATAGCTTACACCGGACCAATAAGCGATGTCTTGCGCCGTTCCCCAGCCCTCATTGTCGCTCCAGTTGGGACCGTCCAGCGCCTGATAGAGTTCCATCAGGACTCCCCGGATAATCGTTTCTGCGGCCTTTGTCACCGTCACCTTGCAGCTGGCGCTTTGCCCGCCGGCCGTAGCTGTAACCGTGGCCGATCCTTCGGCGACAGCGCTCACCAGACCATTAGCGTCCACGGTGGCAATCTCCGGCTTGTCGGAGCTCCAGGAAATGCTCTTGTCCGTCGCATCCTCCGGCTTCACGCCGACTTTCAGCGTGTGGGTCTTGCCGATTTCGAGGACAATCTCCTGCAAGTCCAGTTCCACCGCACTCACGGCCACGAAGGCTTCCTGGGTGATGCTCGCCGACACAGGGGCATGCTTACCGCTCTTGTCCTTTACCGTCACCTTGCCGCTGCGCTCCGCGCCGGTATTGGCGGCCACCTCGAATACCAGTTTTTTACTGACAAGCGCCTTGGTCTCAATGAATTTAATCCAGGACTGGGCCGATTCCTCCACCTCTACCGCGTATTCAACATTGTAGTCGATGGAAAGTTCAACCGTGCCGCCTTTTACCGGAACCTTGTCGCCGGTGCCCAGCCTGAGCACCGGATCTTCCGGCTTAGGCTGCTCCGGCTTAGGCGTGTCGCCTCCCGCAGGCTGCTGCTCAGGGTTACACGAGCACAGCATAAACAGTCCTGTAATAATGGCCAGAACCCAGCTTGTTTTTCTTGATGTATCCGCTTTCATTTTTTGTTTGTATTATGGGTTTGTTTTTCAGCAAAAGTAAGGAAGCCTATCCACTTTTCGTTAATGATAATTCAGTAATTTGGTCCTCTCCACCACTAAAAACTCAGGTTTATCTGTAGTTTCAGGGCTATTTTCCCTCCCAATCGTAAAAACAGAAAAAAAACATCGGCGCAATTGAAAGCGGATGAACGGGGCATTTGCCATATCGGAGAATTTGTTAAATTTGCATCTGTTATGAGAAAGTTTGTCTATCTGTTTCTGCTTATCGCACTCGCGGCCTGCGTGGGCGGCAGGAAGGATCCGGTGGAACTGGAGGAGGAACTGCTTCAGGAGGCCGCCAGGGATGTGGAGGCGCAGCGATATGAGGCGGCGATGGAAAAGGGCCTGATGGCCTTGGAGGCAGCCCGCCTGTCGGGAGATGCGAGGGAAGAGGTGAAGGCACTTAAAACCATCATAGGCATAGACATTATGACCAGCCGGGATGCCGATGCCTGGGACAAGGCGCTTGAGGCCGAAAGCATCGCCCGCAGCAAAGGCTTCGAGGAGGAACTCCCCGGCATCCTCATTTCCAAGGCCAAGCTCTGCTCTTATGCCGAGATTTCCCCGGAAACGGGCAGGAACGACGAGGGGCTGGACTACGCGCAGGAAGCCCTGAAGATAGCGAAAACGCCCGAGGATGAGGCGGAAGCGTGCTATGTCATCGCCTCTCTTTACATCAACAAAAACCGCTGGAGCCACCCCATCGACCCGGAGATATACAACAACGCGGGCAAGTATCTGGACAAAGGCCAGGCTATTGCCGAGACCCACGACATCCGGCGTCTCCGCCGCAACGGCATCATTTTCCGCTCCCGCTGGTTCCAGCAGGGGGGGCGGAACGAGGAGGCCATCCGGTATTTCGAGCAGGTGTACGGCAGCCTTGAGGAGACCGACTATGTGACCGCCGCCGCCCTGGACGACCGCCTGGTGCGCCTGTACACCCGCACCGGAGACGCGGAAAAAGCCCTGGAGACCCACGACAACTACGTTTTCCATATCCAGAAGTACCTGCAGCAAAAGCAGGACGAAACCCTACAGGAAATGGAAACCCGTTTTGAAGTGGAGAACAAGGAACGGGAAATCGAGCGCAGGGGCTACCGGATTTCCATCCTGATCGTGCTGGTGCTGCTGGCCCTGGCCGTCATTGCCCTTATCACGGGTTACCTGCAGCGCATCCGCCGCCGCAATGCGGAACTGCAGAAAATCAATAACACCAAGGAGCAGCTTATCGCCTTCCTGTCCCAGGACCTGAAAAACCCCGCGAACGAGTACACATCGGCCCTGGAAAAACTGTCGCAGGAAGCGACGGGACTGTCGGGAGACGAGATTCGTGAGAAATGCCAGGAGATTGCCCGGAGCGCCCAGTCCATCAACCAGGAAGTCGCCGAATATGTGGGAGACGTCCTTATCCAGCGCAGCCGGAGAATTGCCGATATCGGCCTCTCGCAGCGTGAAATCCAGATTATTCGCCTCAGCGCGGAGGGCCTCACCGCCGCCCAGATAGCCGAAAAGCTCTACCTGAGCGTTCACACCGTAAACACCCACCGCCAGCGCATTTACTCCAAAATGGAAGTGAAGAACGTCTCCGAGATGCTGCGCACAGGCAAGGAACTGGGAATCATCTGATTATGCTCATCGCTTTGACTGGATTCATGGGGTGCGGGAAGAGCACCGTCGGGAGCCTGGTAGCCGAAGCCCTGGGCTGCCCTTTTCTGGATTTGGACGCCGTCGTGGAAAAAAAGGCCGGAAAAAGCATCCCGCAGATTTTTGAGGCCGATGGAGAGCCCGCCTTCCGCCGGATGGAAAAAAAAGCGCTGGAGGAAATCGTGAAAAAATATGCGGAAAGCACGGCCGTACTGGCCCTTGGCGGGGGCACGGTCACCGTTTCGGGAGCCCCTGAACTCCTCCGGGAAAAGACCCTTTGCATCTACCTGGAAGCCACTCTGGAGACCCTTCAGGGCCGATTGGAGGGGCAGACGGAAGGGCGTCCCCTGGCTGGCGGAGGCATGGCCGAAAGACTGGCCGCCCGGGAGCCCCTGTACCGGCAGGCCGCCCATATCACCCTGGAAACGGACCGCCTCAGTCCAGAGGAACTTGCCGACGAGATCATTATCTCCTGTTTGTAATTCTCCCTCGGATTACCTATCTTTGTAGTCTATGGGGATTGCAGAACGTCAATGGATTGTCAAGACGCCTGCCAGCGAGGAAAAAGCTGCGCAGCTGGCTACGGAACTGGGTATAGACCGGGTTCTGGCCACCCTGCTCATCCAACGCGGTGTAAGCAGCTTCGAGGAAGCCCGCACGTTCTTCCGTCCCCGCCTGGAAGACCTCCATGACCCCTTCCTGATGAAGGATATGGACAAGGCCGTTGAACGCCTTCACAAGGCCGTCACCTCCGGAGAAAAAATCCTGGTCTATGGAGACTACGACGTGGACGGCACCACGGCGGTCGCTCAGGTGTACTCATTCATCAAACAGTTTTCCTCCAAGGTCCAGTTCTACATTCCGGACCGCTACGACGAGGGTTACGGCCTCTCGTACAAAGCCCTGGACTGGGCTTCGGACAACGGAATCGGCCTGGTCATTACGCTGGACTGCGGCATCAAGGCTATCGACAAAGTGGAATATGCCCGCGCGAAGGGAATGGAAGTGATTATCTGTGACCACCATCTGCCGGAGAACGAACTTCCCAAAGCCGCAGCCATCCTGGACCCCAAACGGGAAGACTGCCATTATCCCTTCGACGATCTGTGCGGCTGCGGAGTGGGCTTCAAACTGGCCCAAGGCTATGTAAAGAAATACGGCCTGGACTTTTCCCTGCTGGAGCCCCTGCTGGACTTGCAGGTGGTTTCCATCGCCTCGGACCTGGTGTCAATGACGGGAGAAAACCGCATACTGGCCCATTTCGGGCTCAAGCGCCTCAACGAGAATCCCCGCAAGGGCCTTCTGGCCATGATCAATCTGGCCAAGCTGGAGCCCGGACACATCGGCATTGACGACATTGTCTTCAAGATTGGTCCGCGCATCAACGCCGCCGGCCGGATGGAGAGCGGACGCCTGGCCGTGGAACTGCTCACCGCCACCGACGACCGCACCGCCTTCCGCATCGGAGACCAGATCAACGAAAACAACAACGAGCGCAAGTCCATCGACCGGGAAATCACCCAGAAGGCGCTGGAAATGGTGCAGAACGGAAAGGCGCTGGCTACCGAGAATGCCACTATCGTGTACGACCCCACCTGGAACAAGGGTGTGGTGGGCATCGTCGCTTCCCGCCTGGTGGAAGCCTATTACAAGCCCACGGTGGTGCTCACCAAAAGCAACGGCTACGTTACCGGCAGCGCCCGCAGCGTCCAGGGCTTCGACCTGTACTCATCCATCGAAAGCTGTGCCGATCTTCTGGAAAACTTCGGCGGACATATGTATGCCGCCGGCCTCACGATGAAAGAAGAGAACCTGGAGGAATTCTGCCGCCGGATGGACAGTTTCGTGGCCGGTAACATCACCCGGGAGGAACTCACCCCCGTGGTGGAAATCGACGCCCGGCTGGACTTCTCGCAAATCACCCCCAAATTCACCCGCATCCTCAAGCAGTTCCAGCCCTTCGGCCCGGGCAACAACAACCCGGTCTTCCTCACGGAAGACGTTTATGACGCCGGCAACGGCCGCAAGGTTGGTGCCGGAGGGGTACACCTCAAACTGGACGTGATGCAGGAGAGCCAGCCCTACCGGCAAATCGCCGCCATCGGCTTCAATATGGCCGATTACTACGAGCACATCAAGGCCGGCAACCCCATCGACATCTGCTATTCCATCGTGGAGAATTTTTACCGCGGCTCCTCCACCGTCCAGTTGCGCCTGAAGGACATCCGCGAAAGGGACGAGCTGATCTAGCCCCTACCCCATCAGGTATTTCCCCAGCCGGGGAATGCGCTGCAGCACAACGGCGGCGAATCCCACCACGACAAAGCTGCATAAGGCCGATGCCAGAATCTGAACCGGAGTGGTCCAGACGCCCAGGACACCATCGGCCCCAAGGCCCAGCCAGTCGCGGAAAAAGCCCACGACAGGGGCCAGCACCAGCATATGAATCAGATACATCCCGTAACCGGCCTCGGAAAAGGGCCGGACAATGCGGCGGTAGAAGAACGATTCTCCGCCGTCTATCCTACGGAAAACAAGCACCAGCCCGAGGGCGCTCAGGAGAACCGGGAAGCCGCAGAAGAGGATGGGCGACTCCCAGTGGACAGCCAGGGCCAGGCTCCCCGAGAGCGGGAAGCCGCCCGGAGTCTCGGAGAACTGGAACAATAGTCCGGAGACGATGGAAAGGAAGCCCAGCAGGAACATCACCCAGCCCAAGCGGGCCACCCGGGGGGTGTTTTCCATAAATTTCCGGATATACAGCCCCCAAAGCAGATAGCCCACAAAACCGCTGACATAATAGAAGGTGCCGAAGGGGTTCCAGGAGGCCTCACCCCAGAGCGGGTACAAGGCCGCAGCAGGCAGACCGTCAGCCGCCTGGATCAGGGGTGCCTCTCCCCCGACGGCCGACCGGATAAGCGGAATGAAGGTGGTGAAAACCCAGATGCCCAAATAAATGGACAGTTCTCTCCGGGATACTTTTTCGGCCCAGGGGGAAAGAAGGGGCATCAGCAGATAAATACCCGCCAGCATATAGACAAACCAGAGGTGTCCGGCCGCATAGTTAAAGTTCAGAAGCAGCCCTTTCAGGTTCTGCACGGGTTCGCCCCAGGCCAGGGCATAGACCAGGGTCCAGATTAGCATCGGCACCAGTATGCGCACGGCGCGCCGCTTGAAAAACTCCCCGGCCGGATAATGCAGCGGAAACTGCAGGTAGCTGGAAGCGATGAGGAAAACCGGCACGCAGCAGCGGCAGAGGCCCTCGAAAACGGCCACCCAGAAGGCGTCGGTAGGAGTAAGGATGAGGCCGCCCTCCCCTCCCAGGTAAAACGGTTCCGTGCTGTGGACCACCAGAACCATAAAACAGGCCGTCACCCGCAAAAAATCCAGCCAGACTTCTCTTTGCATAAACGTTCTCATAAAATATACGAAACCTCTTTAAACCCGAAACGCCGGTCCCGGCTGCCGTCAAAAATGCGCAGGCGGCCGTCGGGTTCCACCCCCCGGATGATGCCGGTGAATTCCTCATCGGCCAAAAGGTCGTGGTAGCGGGCCTGGACGCCTTTTTGAAAAAGACGGTCCGAATAGGTCTCCAGCAACACGTCCAGTCCGGTCCAGTCGTAAAGAAGGATAAGGTTCTCTTCAAAAAGGGCGGAAAGACGGGCCAGGAACGATTTCAGGCCATATTCCTTCCCCGTGCACAGGGACAGGGAGGTGGCATTGGCGAGCCTCGGGAAATCCCGCTGGTTGACATTCAGCCCCACGCCGACCACCGACAAGGCCACACTGTTCCCCTTCAAAGTGTTCTCGATGAGCATTCCGCAGATTTTGCGCCGGTTCACATACACGTCGTTGGGCCATTTCACCTGGGGATGCAGCCCTTCCTCTTCCAGGAAAGCGGTAACG
>ONOH01000039.1 GCA_900319405.1 uncultured Bacteroidales bacterium
CCCGGCATGTGATGTATCGTTTCCGGACATGAGATGCATCGTTTCCGGGCATGGGATGCATCGTTCCCAGGCAGGGATGCATCGTTTCCGGACATGGGATGCATCGTTTCCGGGCAGCCGATCCACCGTTCCCTTCTTTGTGATAGCCGTAAAACTGGAGTGTGAATGAATGATGAGTAAACATCAGAATGGCCTGATAACACAGATAGCAAGCTCTGTGTCCCACTTTGTGAATGAGAACAGCCGTAAACTGAAAACCCTCAGATTCCTGGAGCTTCGGACCAGCAAAAGCGGTCTTCTCATCGCGCGCGGAATACGGATCATGCACGCGCTCGACAAAAAGAGCCGCGAAGCCATTATCCTGCAGCACAAGCTGCTGTCTGAAATGATGCAGGCAAATAAGGACACGGAATACGGCAGGAAATACGGTTTTGCCGATATCCATACCGTGGCGGAATCCGACTATTTCGGGCTGGTAAGCGGCCACCAGGTACCCGACAAGGTGGCAAAGGCGGGCTTTACGGCCACCCCCAGCCCCAATGTGGATGCCCCCATCATCAACGAGTATCCCTTGACCCTTGAATGTAAGGTGGTGAGCTGGGCCGACGGCATCCTTATCGGCCAGGTGGTGAACCAGAGTGCCGACGAGCGCATCCTCACCGACGGAAAGGTGGACCTGGCCAAGCTTCAGCCCATCGTCTTCGACGCTGCCGGAATGTGCTACCGTGCCATCGGCGATGTGGTGGGCGGCGCCTGGGATGCCGGAAAGAAGTTCGCAGAGTAAAGGTGAATTGACGCGATATGTATTACGTTTGCAAACGATTGGAAATATCATCGGCCCACGCACTCAGCCTTTCTTATGGGAGCAAGTGCGAAGACCTGCACGGCCACAACTGGATTGTGAAAGTGTACTGCAAGAGCGAAACGCTCAATGTTGACGGGATGGTGACGGATTTTACCCACATCAAGCGTGACATCTCCGGGATGCTGGACCACAAAAACCTCAACGAAGTGCTCCCGTTCAATCCCACGGCCGAGAACATCGCCCGCTGGATTTGCGACCACGTGGAGAATGCGTACAAGGTGGAAGTGTGGGAAAGCGAGAACAATATGGCCGCTTATGAACGGTAAATACCGGGTCAACGAAATCTTTTACAGCCTGCAGGGAGAGGGATTCTGGACGGGAACCCCGATGGTGTTCGTACGCCTGAGCGGGTGCAATCTTCAATGCCCTTTCTGTGATACGGACCACGGTCGGTTCACCGCCCTGTCCACGGACGGGATCCTGGAAGCTGTCCGCCAGGAGGGCGGCGACTGCCGGCGCATCTGCCTGACCGGCGGGGAGCCCCTCCTGCAGGCCGATGCCGCCCTCTTCCAGGCCTTCCGCTGGGCCGGATATGCGGTGCACGTAGAAACCAACGGCACCATCGGCCTTCCGGACGGGGCCGATTGGGTCACACTCAGCCCCAAAAGCGATTTTCCCGGCGTCATCGGCCCGTCGGACGTCGTGCTGAAGCAGGCTGATGAACTGAAACTGGTCTATACCCCCCGGACGGAAAGCCGGATTGACCAATGGGCCCGTTTCCCCGCCGCCTGGCATTTCCTGCAGCCCTGCGATACGGGAGACCCTGCCGAAAAGCGGGAAATCCTGGACCGTACCATCGCCTATGTCCGTGCCCACCCCGCCTGGCGCCTCTCCCTCCAAACCCATAAACACCTGAATATTAGATAGTTAACGGATAATCCTCTGCACTTTTTGCGCAGAGGATTATCCACAAATGATTGATTATCAATCATTTGTGGATTAAAAAGGGTAGAATCCGGCGCCGACGAATTCGATAAGGGGCTGGGGGGCTATGCAAATCTGCAGGCCGCGTACGCCGGCGCTTACATAAATGGTATCGTAAAGCAGGGCGCTCTCGTGAATGAAAGTGGGATAAGCTTTTTTCATGCCGATGGGGCTGCATCCGCCGCGGATGTAACCGGTGAGCGGAAGCAGTTCCTTGAGGGGGATCATCGCGCAGTTTTTGTTGCCGGATATGCGCGCAGCCACCTTCAGGTCCACTTCCGTGGATCCGGGAACCACGCAGACGAAGAGGCCGGTGCGGTCTCCCCGCAGGACCAGGGTCTTGAACACCCGATCCAACTCTTCTCCCAGCTGCTCCGCCACGTGGGAGGCCTCCAGATGCTCCTCGTCCACCTCATAGGGTACCAGTGTGTAGGAGATGCCCGCCGCATCCAGCAGCCGGGCAGCGTTTGTTTTCTGCAAAGCCATATGCAAAATTAAGGAAAATATCGCTATCTTCGTAGGTATGAAGCGAAAGATTCTTCGCTTCGCTCAGAAGGACAAGATGCTCAGACGGACAAGAAGGGCAGGAGGATCGTTTTTCGTATGGCTATGACCGCGCAAGAGGTATTGAAGACATATTGGGGGTACGACAGTTTTCGCCCTATGCAGGAAGAGATTGTCCGGGAAGCCCTGGAAGGGAGGGACGTGCTGGCCATCCTGCCCACGGGCGGCGGAAAGAGCATCTGTTTCCAGCTGCCTGCACTGCTTAAGGACGGCATTGCCCTGGTGGTCACTCCCCTCATCGCC
Source organism: uncultured Bacteroidales bacterium (assembly GCA_900319405.1). Classification (GTDB taxonomy): domain Bacteria; phylum Bacteroidota; class Bacteroidia; order Bacteroidales; family UBA932; genus Cryptobacteroides. Next base: position 2,597 of record ONOH01000039.1, read on the forward strand.
CTGATGAAAGACCAGGTGCAGAACCTGCAGGCAAGGGGGATACGGGCCATCGCCATCCACGCCGGAATGACCCGGCATGAGGTAGATCTTGCCCTGAACAACGCCGCCTACGGAGACTACAAGTTCCTGTACCTGTCTCCGGAACGCCTCCACACGCCCCTTTTTCAGTCCTACCTGGCTGTGCTCAAGGTCTCCTATATCGTGGTGGACGAGGCCCACTGCATCTCGCAATGGGGCTATGACTTCCGTCCCAACTACTTGGAAATCGGCCAGTTGAGGGACCGCGTCGAGGCGCCTGTCATTGCCCTTACGGCAACGGCCACTCCGCTGGTGGCCCATGACATTATGGAAAGGCTGCGTTTCCGGGAAGAGAACCTTCTCCGCTCCGGCTTCGAGCGCCCCAACCTGAGCTACATCGTCCGGAAGGCACAGGACAAAATCGGCCAGATCCGGAGCATCTGCGAAGGGGTTCCCGGCAGCGGAATCGTCTATGTCCGCAGCCGCGCCCGGACGCAGGAACTGGCAGAAAACCTTAGGGCCGCCGGCATCAGCGCCTCTTTTTACCACGCCGGCCTGGGCGCCGAAACCCGCTCCCTCCGGCAGCAGGAGTGGAAAGCCGGGAAAACGCGCGTGATGGTGTGCACCAACGCCTTCGGAATGGGTATCGACAAGGCCGATGTGCGCATGGTCATCCACGCCGACCTTCCGGACAGCCCGGAGGCCTATTTCCAGGAAGCCGGACGTGCGGGCCGGGACGGAAAGCCTTCCTACGCCGTCCTCCTCTGGAACGGGACCGACGAAGCCCGCCTCAAACAGCTTCAGGAGGTCTCCTTCCCCTCCCTGGAATACATCGAGGACATTTACCACAAAGTCCATGTCTTTTTCGAGATTCCGTACGACACGGGTATGGGACGCCTGCTCAAATTCGACCTCGCCGCCTTCTGCAAGCAGTACCGGCTGCAGCGGGCCCCCGCTTATTATGCCATCAAGTATCTGGAACGGGAGGGTCACTGGACCCTCTCGGAAGACACGGACATCCAGACGCGCATCCGCATCGAGACAGATCGGCAGCAGCTGTACAGCACAGAGCTTCCGGAGCTGCAGATGCCCGCCGTCCTGGAAGCCCTTATGCGTATGTACACGGGCATTTTCTCCTTCCCGCAAGCCATTGACGAAGAGGCGGTTGCCCGTCGTGCCGAGGTCAGCGTGCCCCAGCTTCGGCAGCTTCTGTACGGGCTGAGCGTGAACCACGTCATACGCTATATCCCTGCCGATCACGCCACGGTACTTTTCATCGAACACGACCGCCTGAGGCCAGGCAATGTGCAACTGTCGCCCCAGCGCTACCGGATGCTCCGCAGCACCTACGGGGAAAGGGTGCAGACGATGCTGGATTTCGTGAAGGAAGATGACGAGTGCCGCTCGCAGTTCCTCCTGCGTTATTTCGGGCAGGAGGAGAGCCGTCCCTGCGGGAAATGCGACATCTGCCGCAGCGGAGCCGCACGTCCCAAGGAGCTAGAAGCGCAGATCAAAGCCTGGATAGAGGCCCGTGGGGGACAGTACACGCTCTCCGAAGTCCGTTCCGCCTTTGGACAGGCCGATGAAAAATGGCTGGAGGTACTCCGCGAAATGATTGACAGGAAGGATGTTCCGCCTTACGCATAAAATGCGTATCTTTGCAAACTGTTATGGCTTCTACCAAAGACATACTGCTGGGCAGCATCCGCAACGGCGACAGCCTGAACCTGGGGCAGCAGCTCAAGTTGTGCCTGATGCTCAGTTATCCCGCCATCCTGGCGCAGCTGTCTTCGGTGATGATGCAGTACATCGACACCTCGATGGTCGGCCACCTGGGAGCGGCCCAGGGCGCTTCCATCGGCCTGGTGTCCACCTGCGTCTGGCTTCTCGGCGGTTTCGGGATGGCTGTGACCAGCGGCTTTTCCGTCCAGGTGGCGCACCGGTTCGGCGCCAATGACTTTTCCAGCGCACGTTCCGTCCTCCGGCAGGGCCTGGTCTGCGGTGTAGGCTTCAGCCTGGTGCTTTCCGTCATCGGCATGCTCCTCTCACCCTTCCTCCCCTACTGGCTGGGCGGCGAAGCTGACATCGGCCCCGATGCGTCCCGCTACTTTTTCCTCATCTCCCTCTTTTTGCCGGCGATGCTGCTGGACTGGATGTGCGCCGCCATCCTTCAAGCCAGCGGCAATATGAAGGTTCCCAGCATCCTGAGTATCGGGATGTGTGTGCTGGACGTGATTTTCAATTACATCTTTATCTACGTTCTGGATATGGGCGTCACGGGCGCGGCCCTGGGAACCGGCGTGGCCGAAATCCTTACTGGTATAGCCATGTTCTCCTTCCTGGTGTTCAAGAGCCCGGAACTGAACCTCCGCCAGGAAAAAGGCAGTTTCCGTCCCACGGCACCCATAGTGAAAAAGGCCTGGGGCATCAGCGGGCCGATGGCTTTGCAAATCATGCTGATACGCGGAGGATACATCGCCTCCACCGTCATCGTGGCCCCACTGGGAACCCTTTCCATCGCCGCAAATTCCTTCGCCATTACTGCGGAGAGTTTCTGCTATATGCCAGGCTATGGCATTGCCGATGCCGCCACCACCCTGGTAGGGCAGTCGGTGGGCGCCAGACGCCGCTCCCTCGCCACGCGCTTTGCCTGGATCAACACCTTCCTGGCGATGGGCATTATGGGCCTGCTGGCCATTCTGATGTACGCCTTCGCCCCGCAGATGATGGGGTTGCTGTCCCCGGATATCGGCGTTATCGACCTGGGATCCAGGGTGCTCCGCATCGAAGCCTTTGCCGAAATCGGCTATGCCGCCTCCATTGTGGCCTACGGCGCCTGCGTGGGAGCCGGAGACACCAAGTGGCCCAGCATCATGAACTTCAGTTCGATGTGGCTGGTCCGTATTGTCCCCGCCATCTTCATGACCCGGATTTACGGCCTGGTGGGATTCTGGATTTGTATGGCCGTGGAACTGAGTTTCCGCGGAATCATCTTCCTCGTTCGGCTGTACCGCGGCCGCTGGCTCAACGCCGTCCTTCTCGCCGAAAGACAACAGCCTGATATTTAGATACTTACGCAAAATCCTCTGCACTTTTTGCGCAGAGGATTTTCAAGGAAAACATTGACATACAATTAGTTAACAACTACAGACATGCTGGGAATTGTTTTGCACAAAGGGGATGACAAGCTGCTGGGAGCGCTGGCGCTCCAGAAATGCAGCGATTTTACGGTTTATCTGCCGCAGGGAGACCCCGCACAGGCCGATTATGAAGCCCGGCTCACCATCAGGCACGGAGATTGGCGAGACGTCGGGGAGCCGCTGCTGTGCGTGTTGGAAGAAGGCGCCTTGCCGGATGCGAAGTTTGTCAGCCGCATACTGCGAATGGCCAGGCGCCATCCCGACTTTGACGTCTATCACGTGAACGTGAAGGGAGAAAAGGCCTTCCCGCGAAAGGCCGATGCAAAAAAGGTTTTCCGGCTCGCCATATCGGAAAATGTTACCGCACCGCTCTCCAGTTTCATATTCCGAAGCGAAAAACTCCGCGAAAGAGCCGTCTTTCAGGCCGATGGAGACCTGCAGCCCCTCTCCACCGTCCTGAACTGCGCCCGGGAGCGTCCCGTGCGCAAGGTCTGGTGCCTGGAACTGGAGTGGTCCCCAGCCGCAGCGCCGTCGGATCCCGTCGCCGTAGAAGCCGCTATCCGCGACAGGATAGACCTGTTCCGCTGGACGGAGAGTTTCTTCGGAGACGATGACTACCCCCTGAGCGTAGGAGACCAACTGGATTTATTTGCCGATGAAGTGGCCAAATTGTACCCCAGCTACACGGAAGATGATTTGAAAGAGATGATGGAAAGTTTCCAGGTGTCCCAGGGCACCATCCGGAAGCTCCGCGCTTCTGCCGCCCTCAGGTCGGCCCTGAAGGAAAGGGAGAAACAATTGGCCTAAAGGATTCTCTCCAGCCAATAAAAGATGAGTTGGATGCGCTTTCTCATCAGCGTATAGTCCAGCGTCTGGGGCGTATCCGTCACCTTGTTGTTGTTGAGCGTAATGCCGGAGGTGAACATGACCGAGGGAATTCCGTGCTCCAGGAACACACGCTGGTCGCTGACGCGGCGGTAGAAAAGATTGGTAAAATCCTTGCTGCCATAATAATCGTACCCCAGTTCCAGGCCGATATTCAGGTCCCGGTTCACGCTCTCCAGCGTGCTGCGGCGGCCGGAGGAGGGCTCCGAGAGCATCATCACGTAATTGGGATTCCCCCGGGTCAGCGGGGCCAGTCCGGTTCCCAGCTGGTCCAGGTTCACCGCAAGGACAATCTGCTCCGGTGAAATGGGCTGGCCGCTCACAGGGTCTTTCAGTTTTCCCTGCTCGATGAGACGCCAAAGCTCGGTCGCACCGGCAAGGTCCTTTTCCTTACCGTCCAGCGCCGCCACCAAAAGCCCGGTACCATAGGTTTTCCGGCAATCCTTCATGTGCAGGAACATCCGTGCGATTTCCAGGAGGGCGGCCACCCCGGAGGCATTGCTGTCGGCACCGGGAAAAACCCGGCCGCCCAGGGTGCCCAGGTGGTCATAATGGGCCATCACCACCACATAGCGGGAAGGAGAGGTCGTGCCCGGGAACAACCCCAGGACATTGCGCGCAAAAGAATCGGAAGTACGGAAACCGTGCATCCAGGCCCCGCTCAGCGGTTCCAGGTGCAGATCCATAAAGCGGTCTTCCAGCCACACGGCGGCTTTCCGGGCGCCTTCGGATCCGCAGGCGCGCCCTCCCAGTTCCGGAGAAGAAAGGTATTCGGCCGTGGCGCGGATATTCTCCGTATGCAGAACGGTTTCCGCATTTTTTGGACTTATGGTATATCGAACAGCTTGTGCTGCTGCAGGAAGACCGGCGCACAGCGACAAAAGCATCAAAATTTTTATTAACTTTGTCATTTGGTGCGAAATTAGCATTTTCACCGCGGAAATGAAAATTATTTTATGAAAAAGCTTTGGCGCATACTCCTCGTCTGCCTGGCGCTGGCCTTCACAGTGCCGGCACTGGGCCAGTACGACAAAGACGTTTTCTCCTTCCGCGGGCGCACGGCCCTCCAGGACGGCCGGCTGAACGAAGCCGTGGCCCACTTCAACATCCTGGCCCAGCTGGATTCCACCGACTACTGGACCTTCTTCTACCGGGGAATCGCCAAATACAACCTGGGGGACATCCGCGGCGCAAAGGCCGATTTCTCCACCGCCGTGCGCCTGAACCCCGTCTTCACCTCCGGCTTCCACTACCGCGCCATCACCGAAAGCCGCACCGGCCAGTACGACGAGGCGCTCCGGGACCTGGAAAGGGCCATCGATCTGCGCCCGGGTTCATCGGGACTGTACTTTACCAGAGGAGTCACTTATTTCCTGAGCCGCCAGTTCGAGAGCCGTATCGGACTTTGACAAGTATATCCGGAAGGAGCCCAAAGACCCTTCTTCCTACCTGAACCGGGGCGCCTCCTATCTTTTCCTCGGAGACACCACCAAGGCCCTGGCCGACTACAACCACGCCATCAAGCTGGACCGTTTCGAACCCGAGGGTTACATCCGCCGGGGCGGCCTGAAAGCGGCCCGGAAGCAGTACGCCGAGGCCCTGGAAGACCTGAACAAGGCCGTCGAGCTGGACTCCACCCTCACCCTGGCCTATTTCCACAGGGCCATCGTGCGCAGCGAAACCGGAGACCTCAACGCCGCGATGGACGACCTCAACACCGTGCTCAAATACGAACCCGGAAATGCGCTCACCCTCTATAACCGCAGCCTGCTGAGCGCCCAGGTGGGAGACTACGAAGGAGCCCTGTCGGATATGGACCGGGTAATTGCCATCAATCCTTCCAACGTGCTGGCCTATTTCAACCGCGCCGGCTATTTCATCGAGATGCAGCGCTGGGACGACGCCCTGGCCGACTACAACAAAGCCATCGAACTGTATCCGGACTTTGCCAAGGCCTATATGAACCGCGCATTCGTGGAGCTGCAACTAGGAATGACCCGCGCCTCGCGGGAAGATTACCGGACCGCCCGCACCAAGGTGGCCGAATACGAAAAAGCCACCGCCGGCGGTGCCAACTTTTCCGACACCACCAAAAAATACAGCAATCTGCTGGCCCTGGATGCCGATTTCGCCAAAAGCGGCGGCTTCGAGGACGAGATGCTCCGCCACCGGGACGTGGACATCAACCTGAAGCCCCTCTACCGCTTTGTCCTGGCCCCGGACCGGGACAACGCCAACTACGCCCTGGCCCGGCGCTATGAGAACCGCCTGCTGGACAACTTCCTCGCATCGGCCCCGCTTCCGGTCGAGGTCCGTTCCGGCTCCGCAGACCTTCCGGCTACGTCGGAACTCCTGACCGGGAAGGTGGAAGACCCCTTCTTCAAGGGGATGCAGGATATGGGGCTCAAACAGTACTCCTCCGCCCTGCAGCACTTTTCGGAAGCCGTGGATAAGGAGGGACAGGATCCTTACGCCCAGTATTACAAGGCCTTCTACCTGATGAACCGGGGCGCTCTGAGGGCCGAAATGATAGAATTCATCGCCTCCTTCGAGTCCAATGTGCAAACCCTCACGATGGACGACAAGGGCAACACCCGGGCACGCGTCCGGGAGCAGGTCACCCGCGAATACGACTACTCGGAAGCCCTGCAGGACATGGAGGCCGCCGCGGCCATCCTGCCCTCCCTTCCCTATCTGCAGTTCAATCTGGGAAACCTCTATTGCCTGAGCTCCCGTTTTGTGGAAGCCATAGAAAGCTACGACAAGGCCATCCGGCTGTATCCCTGGCTGGGCAGCGCTTACTTCAACCGGGGGCTGGTCCTCATCTATCTTAAAGACAAAGAGAAAGGCTGCATTGACCTCTCCCGCGCGGGAGAACTGGGCGTGGAAGGGTCTTATGATGTCATCTCCCGTTATTGTGAAAAGGAGGACCGGCCGTGATGCGATTTGTCAGTTTTTCCAGCGGCAGTTGCGGCAACTGCTACCTTCTTCTGGGACCGCACTCCGGCATAATGATCGATGCCGGCGTGGGAATCCGCCGGGTCCGGAAAGAACTGGAAAGCCTGCATTTGAACTATGGAGATATATCGGCCATCCTCATTACGCACGACCACGGAGACCATATCCGCTCGCTGGGTTCCTTCTGCAAGCGGCTGGCGGTTCCGGTCTGGACTACGCAGGTGCTGAACGAGGCCCTCATCCGGCACCCCTTCACCCGCGACTGGATAGGCCCCTGCAAGCAGAACCTCACCCCCGGCGTCTGGAATCCTGTCACGGAAGATTTTGACGTCCAGTACTTTGTAGTACCGCACGACGCCACCCAATGCGTGGGCTATGCCATCCGCTGCGAAGAGGAACTCTTCGTGCTGATGACCGATATGGGGCACACCACCCCGGAGGCGCTTCAGTGGGCTTCACAGGCCACCACCGTCGTGGTGGAATCCAATTACGACATGGATATGCTCCTGGGCGGAGACTATCCCCAGGTCCTGAAGGACCGCATCAGCCACGGCATCGGCCACCTTTCCAACGACGCCTGTGCCCAAGCCATCGGGACCTTCCTGCATCCGGGGCTCAAAAACCTCTTCCTCTGTCATCTGAGCGGCAATAACAACACGCCAGAACTGGCCTATGAGAGCGCCCGCGCCGCCCTCCTTTCGGCCGGAGTGGAGCCGGGAACCGTAAACCTGCGCGTACTCAAGCGGGGAATTGCCTCTCCGCTACTCACGCTGTAACGTATTTTGTGGATATGCGAGATTTTTTGAAAATGATGAGGCAGTACGCCTCTCCGTATAAAGTTCATCTGGCCGCATCGGTCGTGCTGAACATCCTCAGCGCCATCTTCAACATTTTCTCCTTTGCCGTCCTGGTTCCCCTTCTGGACATCCTGTTCAAGGTGAACGACAGCGTGTACGAATTCATTCCCTGGGAAACGGACGTGGCGTTCCGCGAGAAGTTGCTCAACAACCTTTACTACTATGTCTCGGATTTCGCTGCCGTGCACGGGGCCGCCGGGGCGCTGTTCATGCTGGCGGGCGTGATGATTCTTTTCACCGTCCTCAAGACCAGCTGCTATTTCGGTTCCAACGCCGTGATGATCCCCATCTCCACAGGCATCGTGAAGGAAATCCGCTGCCGCATTTACAACAAGATTCTGGGCCTCCCCATCGGCTTTTTTACCGAAGAGCGCAAGGGAGACATCATCGCCCGCATCACCGGGGACGTGTCGGAGGTGGAAAACTCCATCATCGCCTCCCTGTCGATGCTCATCAAGGACCCCATCCTCATCCTCATCTATTTTGGCTTCCTTACCTGGCTGAGTCCGGAGATGATGGTCTTCACCATTGTCTTCGCCCCGGCCTTCGTCTGGGTCATGGGCGTCATCGGCAAGCAGCTCAAACGCTCTTCGCTTGAGGCGCAGGCCCTCTGGAGCGATACGATGAGCCAGGTGGACGAGACGCTGGGAGGCCTCCGCGTCGTGAAGGCTTTCAATGCCGAAAAGTCGATGCGCAGGCGTTTCCAGGACATTACGGACCGGATGCGAAGAAAAGTGGCCCGCGTGAGCATCCGCCAAGCAACGGCCCATCCCGTAAGCGAGTTTCTGGGCACGGTAATGCTGATGATTGTCCTCTGCGTGGGCGGCATGATGATTATCAACGGGAAAAGCTTTTTCGGCGGGGGAAAATTCATTGACGCCCCCACCTTCATCTATTTCCTTGTCATCCTGTACTCGGTGATCGAGCCCATCAAGGAACTCTCCCGCGCCACTTACAGTGTCCGCAAGGGCCTGGCGTCGATGGAGCGCATCAACAAGATTCTCGAGGCCGAAAATCCCATCCGGGAGCCGGAGAAAGCGCTGGAGCTCAAGAGCTTCGGGGAAGGCATCCGCTTCCGGAACGTGTGTTTCACATACGACGGCAGCAAACAGATTCTCCGCGACGTGAATCTGGATATCCCCCGCGGAAAAATGATCGCCATCGTGGGAGAATCCGGCGCCGGCAAATCTACCCTGGCAGACCTCATCCCCCGTTTCTGGGATGTCACGGGCGGCAGTATCACCATTGACGGGAAAGATGTACGGGAGGTGGCCGTCAAGGACCTCCGCGCCCTGATGGGCAATGTGAACCAGGATCCTATCCTTTTCAACGACACCATCTTCAACAACATCGCCTTCGGCGTGGAAGGCGCCACCGAGGAGCAGGTCATCGCTGCCGCAAAGATAGCCAATGCGCATGAGTTCATTATGGAAAAGGAGCAGGGCTACCAGACCAATATCGGAGACCGGGGAAGCAAACTTTCCGGCGGCCAGCGGCAGCGGCTCTCCATCGCCCGCGCTATCCTCAAGAACCCGCCCATCCTCATCCTGGACGAGGCCACGGCCTCCCTGGACACCGAGAGCGAACGTCTGGTACAGGATGCCCTGGATCGGCTGATGAGCACCCGCACCACCATCGCCATCGCCCACCGCCTTTCCACCATCCGACACGCCGATGAAATCGTGGTGATGCACGAAGGAAAAATTGTGGAGCAGGGAAAACACGAACAGCTCATCGCCCTGGGCGGTTATTACAAGAAACTCAACGATATGCAAGCCCTATGATCCAGAAACTGACGCTTCCCCTGATAGATTTTGACATTCAGCATCCCGATACGGCGCTGGAACTTCAAGGCGCCCGTTTTGACGTAAACCGGGTAAATTGGCCGGAATCCTTCCCTTACGCCCCCTTCTGCTGCGGGCGCATCGCTCGCACAAAAGATGCCCTGGTGGTGGATTTCCGCGTCACGGGGCTGGATCTTCGGGCGCAGAACACCGAAGACAACGGCCGGCAGTGGGAAGACAGCTGCGTGGAGGTTTTCATCGAGGATCCGGACGGCAGCCGCTACTACAATTTCGAAATCAACCCCCTGGGAAAGGTCCTGGCCTGCACAGGGGCCGGAAGGGAGGAGCGGAAGCCCAGGCCGGAGGAGCAAATGAGACAGATTCTTCGCTTCGCTCAAAATGAGTTCAGCGTTTCCAGCGAGCTGGAAGGTGTGCATTCCTGGCGGGTGGGCATCGTGATTCCCTTCCGGCTCATCGGCCTTGATCCCGAACGGCTGCCGGAGAAAATCCGCGCCAATTTTTACAAATGCGGGGACAAGACCGCCCATCCGCACTTTCTGAGCTGGAACCCCGTCCTGACGGAAAAGCCCGATTTCCACAGGCCCGATTTTTTTGGAGAACTGTATCTGATATGACAACGTCCCTTCGCCACAGAATAGCCTTCCAAGTCCTGTTTTTCATCTACGTAGCAATGGTGCTTTACCTTTGCTTCGGCCATTTTGAAAACATCCATTCCGTTCCACGGACCATCCTGGGCTTTCCCAGCGACAAGGTGGTGCATTTCTGTATGTTCTTCCCCTTCCCCATCCTGGCTTTCCTGGCCTTTGACCAGCTCACGGAAACCGTTCCCCAAACCCTGTGTTTCGCGGGAATCACCCTGGTCGTGGGCCTGCTGCTGGCACTGGGGACAGAATGGGGACAGGCCCGCCTCACCCACTACCGGATGGGAGACCGCCAGGACTTCCTGGCCGACTCCCTGGCCCTTCTCCTGAGCACCGCTATCGTTATTTTCTGGGATATCCGAAAACAGAAAAAGAAAAAATGAAAAAAATCCTCCCCCTTCTTCTCCTGATTTTATCCACCTCTGCGGCTTTTTCGCAGCCCCGCACCCGGGATTTCCGGGAAGCCAACGACTCCCTCCATCAACGGCTCAAGCGTCGCACCGGAGTGGATGTGCTTTTCAAACTGGAGAAGGTGACGGTGAGGGGAAGCTCCCTGGATTTTCAGTACTCGGCCGCCCTCGGCACCTATCCCTGGCGTCCGGGGGATGTCACCTGGTTCCGCCAGCAACTGGGACAGCTGGCCGCTCCGGTACTGGGGAGCTACAGCGTGGGTAGCGTCTTTGCCAAGCAGCAGAATATCGCAGACCTTGTCATCCCCGCCATCGGCAACGACGGCAAGCCCGTCTCCACCAGTTTCAAGGTGGCCGATCCCAGATCAGCCACGCCGCCGTTAGTGAGGGGCGACGATACGTGGCCCAAAGGCCTGAGCGGGCGCCACATCGCCCTCTGGCAGAGCCACGGCCGCTATTGGGAGGAAAGCACCCGCCGCTGGGAATGGCAGCGAAGCGCCACGCACCGCACCATCGAAGACCTTTACACCCAGAGTTACGTGGTCCCCCTCCTGATGCCTATGCTGGAGAACGCCGGCGCGGTAGTTCTTTCGCCCCGGGAACGCGATCCGCAGAGCTGGGAAGTGGTCTGTGACAACGACCCGGGCTTTTCCGGCTCCCGCAAGCACGGTGTCCGTCTCCAGGGCCGATACGAAGAACACGGCAAGTGGGAAAGCGCCGGGGAAGGCTTTGCCGACGCCAAGGAGCGCTACAGCGGAACGGACAATCCCTTTCGGATGGGAACGGCGCGGATGAGCCCCGCCACCCGCAGCGAAGAAGAGGAGCCCGCCGAAGTCATCTGGCGGCCCGACATTCCCGAAAAAGGGGTCTATGCCGTCTATGTGAGCTACAAGACCCTCCCACGCAGCACGACAGATGCGCGCTACACCGTCCATCACCTGGGCGGACAGACACTCCGCCACGTCAACCAGCAGATGGGCGGCGGAACCTGGGTGTATCTGGGCAGCTATTTCTTTGACAAAGGCACCAGGGGCTATGTTTCCCTGAGCAGCCGCAGCGACTTCAACGGCGTAGTCACGGCCGATGCCGTCCGCTTTGGCGGCGGAATGGGAAAAGTGGAGCGCGAGGAAAACCTTTCCGGAATGCCTTCTTATGTGGAGGGTGCCGTGTACAATTTCCAATACTCTGGCCTGGACATGTCCCTTCTGGACAAATGGGAGGGAGATTACAAGAAAGACCTTTCGGCCCGGGGCGTCTGGGTGAACGAGATGAGCGGCGGCTCCCGCGTGAATCCGTCGGCTTCCGGAAGAAAGGTCCCGCTGGATCTGGCCCTCGCCTTCCACTCCGACGCAGGGGTCACGCCCAACGATTCCATCGTGGGCACCCTTTCCATCTACACCCTCCGCAGCGAGGGAAAAGAAGAATTTCCCAGCGGAGAAAGCCGCCTGACGAACCGCCTCCTGGCCGATTTTGTCCAAAGCCAGGTGGTGGAGGACATCCGCTCCGGCTACGAGCCCATGTGGAGCCGCCGGGACATCCGGGACCGTTCCTACAGCGAAAGCCGCGTCCCGCAGGTGCCCTCGATGATTCTGGAGCTCCTGGCCCACCAGAATTTTGCCGACATGCGCTACGGACTTGACCCTGGCTTCCGTTTCACGGCGGCCCGGGGCGTGTACAAAGGCATTCTCAAGTACCTGAGTTCCCGCTACAACTGCCCTTATGTGGTGCAACCTCTTCCGGTGAACCGCTTCCGGGCCCGGCTGGAGGGAAACAGGGTGACCCTTTCCTGGCAGCCCACCCCGGACCCCCGGGAACCCACGGCCCGCCCCGTCTATTACAAAGTGTATATCCGCCGGGGCGAAGGGGCCTTCACCAAGGGAATGCAAATCCAGGATACCACCTGTACGCTCTCCATTGAACCCGGAGATCTGTTCAGTTATGCCGTCACGGCCTGCAACGAAGGCGGGGAAAGTTTCCCGTCCGAGGTCCTGGCCGCCGGCAAACCCATGGAAAGCAGCCGGAAAGTGGTGGTTGTGAATAACTTTACGCGGGTATCCTCTCCCGTCTGGTTCGACTCTCCCCAGTATGCCGGTTTCACCGACCATCTGGACAGCGGCGTCCCATGGGGGAACGAGCTCCTGCTGGCCGGAACCGTGTACGAATACGACCGCACCAAGCCCTGGACCGACGATGACAATCCCGGTTTCGGGGGGTCCAATACTGACATGGGTGGAAGCCTGGTGGCCGGAAACCACTTCGACTTCACCGCCGCTCACGCCCGTTCCCTGATGAAGGCCGGCTATGCCGTGGAATCCAGCAGCGCGGATGCCTTCGACGGTCAATCGGATGCTTTTGCGCTGGATCTGATCTGCGGGAAACAGCTCACCACGCGCATCGGCCGCGGCGCGGTGCCCCACCGATACAGCGTATTTCCGGAGGCGCTGCAGAATGCCCTCCGCCGCTTTGCCTCCGGCAGCGGAAACATCCTTCTTTCCGGCAGCTATATTGCAACGGATGCCTGGGATGTCGTTTATCCCGGTGTCCCCAAGGCATCGGAGCAGACAAGGAATTTTGTCAAGGAGGTGCTGGGGTACCAGTGGGTGACCAATTTTGGAGACTACTCCGGCATTGTACATCCCTTCGCGGGAAGCGAACTGCCCACGGTGAGCTACAACCGCGCATGGAGTCCCCTGATGTACCGGGTGGAAAATCCGGACGGACTCCTTCCGGCATCGGCCAACACAAAAGCCATTATGCGCTACCAGGGAACCGATGTCACCGCCGCCACCTTCTACGACGCCGGCCCCTGGCGCGTCGCCGCCTTCGGTTTCCCCCTGGAAACTTCCCCCGAAATGGACCAGCTGATAAAAATTGTCCTCCGGAAATTCTCCGAAGGACGATAATCATTACATTCTTTCCGGAAGCTCGATTCCCAACAGGGACATGGCGCTCCGGAGCGTCCGGGCCAGGGTGGCAATGAGCGCCAGCCGGTACTTGAGCACGGACTCATCCGTCTCCTTGAGGATGGGCGTGTCGTGGTAGTACTGGTTGAACTCCTTGGCCAGTTCGTAGGCGTAATTGGCGATGACGGCGGGACTCAGCGCTGCGCCGGCCTCGGCCACCTTGCCGGAGAAAAGGCCCAGCAGTTTTACCAGACGCACCTCCTTGGCCGAAGGCTGGGCATCGGCCCGGATGCTATCGGGGCCGAAGGAGACCGTAGCTTTGCGGAGGATGCTGCAGATGCGGGCGTGCGTGTACTGGATGAAGGGGCCGGTGTTGCCGTTGAAGTCGATGGATTCTTTGGGGTTGAAGAGCATCGTCTTTTTGGGATCCACCTTGATAATGAAATACTTCAGGGCGCCCAGGCCGATGGTGCGGTACAGCCTTTCCTTTTCGGCCTCGGACAGGTCTTCCAGCTTGCCGCTTTCCTCGGAGGTCTTTTTGGCCTCCTGGTACATACTTTCGATGAGGTCGTCGGCATCCACGACAGTGCCCTCGCGGGATTTCATTTTGCCTTCCGGGAGTTCTACCATCCCGTAGGAGAGATGGTAAATCTGGTCGGCCCAGGCAAAGCCCAGTTTCTTGAGGATGAGCTTGAGCACCTGGAAGTGATAATCCTGCTCGTTGCCCACCACATACACGTGGGAATCCAGTTTGTAGGTATTGAAGCGGCGCTCGGCCGTGCCGAGGTCCTGCGTGATGTACACGGAAGTGCCGTCTCCACGGAGAACCAGTTTGCGGTCCAGGCCGTCGGCAGTGAGATCACACCAGACGGAGCCGTCGGGGTCCTTGACGAAAACGCCTTCGGCCAAACCCTTCTGCACCAGCTCTTTGCCCAGGAGGTAGGTTTCGCTCTCGTGATCCACCTGGTCGAAGCTGATGCCCAGGGCGGCGTAGGTTTCGTCGAAGCCCTTGTACACCCAGCCGTTCATCATGGCCCAGAGCTCCCGCACGTGCGGGTCCCCGGCTTCCCAGTCCACCAGCATCTTGTGCACCTCGTCAATAACCTCGGGATGTTCCTTCTCCAGCTTGGCATAGGCCACATAGCAGTCTCCCACCAGGTGGTCTCCCTTTTTGCCGGTACTTTCCGGCGTAGCGCCGTCAAAGAGCTTTTCCCAGGCATACATGCTCTTGCAGATGTGTACGCCGCGGTCGTTTACAATGGTGGACTTGACTACCTCGTTGCCGCAGGCTTTGAGGATGCGGGACACGCTGTCTCCCAGGAGGTTGTTGCGGATATGCCCCAGATGAAGGGGCTTGTTGGTATTGGGCGAGGAGAACTCCACCATCACGCGGCGGCCGGTAGGGGGAAGCTGGCCGAAGTCTTTCCGGGCCGCCATCTCCTGCAGGGCCTCGTTCCAGTAAACGGCCGAAAAGGAAAGGTTCAGGAAACCCTTTACGCTGTTGTAGGTGGCAATTTCCGGGACGTTGGCTACCAGCCACTCTCCGATGGCGTTCCCCGTTGCGTCAGGCGCCTGGCGGGATATTTTAAGGAGCGGGAAGGTGACCAGGGTATAGTCCCCCTCGAACTCCTTGCGGGTAACAGAAACCTGAAGCGACTCCTGCGCCACTTCCGTTGCATAGATGGCTTGAATGGCCGCGGCGGCCTTCTGTTGAATAAAGGCTTCCGGCGTCATCCCAGGTACGATTTAAGCAGTTTGCTGCGGGACGGACTCTTGAGGCGGCGGATGGCCTTCTCCTTGATCTGGCGCACGCGCTCACGGGTGAGCCCGAAGCGCTCCCCGATCTCTTCCAGGGTCATTTCCTGGCATCCGATGCCGAAAAAGCTCTTGATGATTTCCCTTTCGCGGTCGGTAAGGGTGCTTAGGGCACGCTCGATTTCCGTATTCAGGCTCTCGTTCACCAGGCCCTTGTCGGCGCTGGGGGAATCGTCGTTGGGAAGAACGTCCAGAAGGCTGTTGTCCTCCCCTTCCACGAAGGGAGCGTCCACGCTCACGTGGCGGCTGCCCACACGGAGGGTGTCGGAAATCTTGTCCTTGGGAACGTCTATCATCTCGGAGAGTTCCTCATTGGAGGGCTGGCGCTCATACTCCTGCTCAAACTTGGAGAGGGCCTTGTTGATTTTGTTCAGGGAACCCACCTGGTTCAGGGGCAGGCGCACGATACGGCTCTGCTCCGCGAGGGCCTGGAGGATGCTCTGTCGAATCCACCACACGGCGTAGGAGATGAATTTGAAACCGCGGGTTTCGTCAAACTTCTCGGCGGCCTTGATCAGGCCCAGATTGCCTTCGTTGATCAGGTCCGGAAGGCTCAGGCCCTGGTTCTGGTACTGCTTGGCCACGGACACCACGAATCGCAGATTGGCCCGGGTAAGTTTTTCCAGGGCTTCCTGGTCCCCCTTGCGGATGCGCTGGGCCAGTTCCACTTCTTCGTCCGGGGTAACCAGCTCTTCGCGGCCGATTTCCTGCAAGTACTTGTCCAGCGACGCGCTCTCGCGGTTGGTGATGGATTTGGTAATTTTAAGTTGTCTCATTATACAAAATAATTCGGTCGGTTCCCTATGTAAGAAACCGACCGGAATCCATATAAAAGTCTATCGGCAGTTCCTTACTTGCCGAAACCAAAGTAGAAAGACTTTCCGTTCATATCTATTCCCTCGATATAGACGGCGCGGACCGACTTCTTTGCCTTGGCAACGACATCTTCGGGTTTTGAAACAGCCTCACCATTCACGTGGGTGATGATGGTGTTCTCCCTGGCACCGGCTTCCGCCATCTTGCCGCTTCCCACGGAAACAATCTCCACTCCGGCACGCTGGCCCAGGGTTTTCAGCGTCTCCGGGCTGGCCGGCTTCAGGCGGGCACCGTAGAAAGCGATGGAGCCGTCTATGTCTGCCTCACCGTTCTGCTGGGCAGCAGCCTGGAACACAACGGTGGTCTCCTGCTGCTTTCCGCTACGGATGTAGGTGATGACGGCCTTGTCTCCGGGATGATAATCGCTGACCTTCGCCTGAACAGAAGAAGCGTCCGTAATCTTCTGACCATCAATGGCCACAATCACGTCGTTCTTCTGAAGACCGGCTTTCTCCGCGGCGCTTCCTTTCAAAACCTCGTTAATATATACGCCACTCACGGAAGAAAGTTTCATTTCGTCGGCAAACTTTTTGTCCACCGTCCCCATCGTGATGCCCAGGACGGCGCGCTTAACCGAGCCGTAATCCATCAGGTCTTCGGCCACGCGCTTGACGATATTCACCGGGACGGCGAAGGAATAACCCGTGTAGGAGCCCGTCTGCGAGACGATGGCCGTGTTGATGCCCACCAGTTCTCCCTTCTTGTTCACCAGGGCGCCGCCGGAGTTGCCGGGGTTCACGGCCGCATCGGTCTGGATGAAGGACTCAATCTTGAATTCCCCGGAATAGTCCGGCATACTGCGGCCCTTGGCACTCACGATACCAGCCGTGATGGTGGAGCGCAGCTGCGCGCCCAGCGGAGAGCCGATGGCCAGCACCCATTCTCCCAGACGGAGGTTGTCGCTGTCGCCCATCGGAATGGTGGGAAGGCCGGTGGCGTCCACCTTGATGATGGCCACGTCCGTGGCGGGGTCCGTACCCACGATGGTCGCTTCGTACTGCTCGTTGTTGTTCAGGGTTACCTGGATTTTGCTGGCCCCACTCACGACGTGGTTGTTGGTGACGATATAGCCGTCCGGGCGGATGATGACACCGGAACCGCTGCCCTTGGCTTCCCGGTTTTGGGGAAGGGCATATTCATCGCCGAAAAAGAAGCGGAAGAACGGGTCGATATTCTGGTACTGCTGACGCCGCTGAACCGTCACCTCCACATAGACCACCGCCTCGACGGCACTTTCTGCCGCATAGGTGAAATCCGGGTAGTCGGTTTCTGCCAAATTGACAGTACGGTATTCCACCTCTTTTCCGGAGGCATCCTTGATTACGTTTTGTTCCTGGGGTTCGGCCTGGGGGGCCGTGGCCTTCACAACGCCGAAAGCGGCAAGCCCGCCCGCCAGAATGGATACTAGTACAGTTGTCATAGGTTTCATATATCTGTGTTTAATTTTTTTCCGCTGACAAAAAATCAAAACTTGTGCCATTTGAGAGAAAATGATTATATTTGTAGAACTTGAAAATAAAAGTACGCTATATGAACCTGACACTTTCCAGCACCCATCTCCTGAAGTCCCTGATGGACGTTTCCAAGGCCATCCCTTCCAAGTCTCCGCTTCCCATCCTGGAGAATTTCCTCTTTGTCCTGAAAGACGGAAAGTTGGAAATCACCGCATCGGACAGCGAACTCACCCTCCGTACCGCCATCGAGGTGGAGGGAGAACAGGAAGAAGGCTCCATCGCCGTCCCGGCCCGCCATATGATTGACCTCCTGAAAGAACTGCCGGACCAGCCCATCGGCATCAAGACCGTATCGGACAGTTCCTTTGAGTGCAACTGGGCCAGCGGTAATTCCGTGCTCCCCTATTTCCCGGCGACGGATTATCCGGAGATCAAGGGCACCGGAGAGGACGCCCTCAAGGTCACTTTCCCGGCCGAAAGCCTCACCGACGGCATCCAAGGCACCATTTATGCCACGGCCGACGACGAGATTCGCCCGGCGATGAACGGTATTTTCTTTGACATCGACCTGGATAGCACCACGCTGGTAGCGTCCGATTCCCACAAGCTTATCTGCTATACCACCAAGGATGTGAAGGCCACGGAGAAGGCTTCCTTCATCCTGCACAAAAAGCCCGCCGGAGTGCTCCGCGCCATCGTGGGCAAGGACGTGGAGAATGTGGAAATTGCCTTTGACAGCGCCACCGCGCAGTTCACCTTCGGCGCCACCACGATGGTGTGCCGTCTGGTAGTGGGCAAGTACCCCAAGTACCGCGACGTAATCCCCACGGCCAATTCCAATGTGCTGCAGATAGACCGCCAGCTGCTCCTGAACACGGTCAAGCGCGTGGCCGTGTGCGCCAACAAGGCCTCCAACCACATCAAGTTCACCCTTAAGGAAGGGCAGTTGGAAATCAGCGCCCAGGACCTGGGTTTCGCCCTGGCCGCCTACGAGAAAATCAACTGCAACTACGCAGGGGACGAACTGACCATCGGCTTCAAGAGCACTTTCCTCACGGAGATTCTGGCCAATATGGGTTGCGACGGCCTGGTCATCAAGTTTGCCGATGCCCGCCGCGCCGCCCTCATCCTCCCCGCCGAGGAAGAGGCCGATACGGAGAAGGTTTGCGGCATCCTTATGCCTATAATGATCCAATAAAGAATGGAACTGAACTTAGTAAGGCCTCTGCTGTTTTTTGACATTGAGAGCACCGGCCTTAATATTCCCACCGACGGCATCATTGAACTGAGTTTCGTGAAGGTGATGCCCGGCGGAGAGGTAAAAGTCAAGACCTGGAAAATCAAGCCCTGGGACTACCAGAAGCATTGTGTCATTCCCATCAACCCCCAGGCCTCGGAAGTAAATGGTGTAAAGGACGAAGACCTGGTGGACTGTCCCAAATTCATCGAGGTGCTGCCAGAAGTGGCCGTCTGGCTGGAAAACAGCGACCTGGCCGGATTCAACTCCCAGAAATTCGACCTGCCCCTGCTGGCCGAGGAAATCGAGCGCGTACGGGCCTACTGCCAGTTGCGCGCACAGAAGCCCGAGTCCCGCGAGAAAGCCCAGGAAATGCTTGCCTGCATTGAGAAAATAGACCTTCATGCCTGCCGGATGGTGGATGTCCAGAACATTTTCCACCATTTTGAGCCGCGCAACCTCAAGGCCGCCTACCGCTTCTACTGCGGCGGCAAGGATTTCGAAAACGCCCATACCGCCGAGGCCGACACGCTGGCCACAATGGAAGTGCTCAAAGGGCAGCTGGACCGGTACAAGGAGCCGTCGGCCTACCAGCAGGAAGTGCTCAGGAACGATGTGGAGGCCCTGTCCCGGATTGGCGCCCGATCCCGCACCGTGGACTTTGCCGGAAGGCTCATCCTGGGTGAAAACGGAGAGCCCGTCATCAGCTTTGGCAAGCACAAAGGAAAAACGGCCCGGGAAGTATGGGAAAACGAGCCTTCCTACTTTGCCTGGATTGACAAAGAGGCCCTCAACCGCCCCGCAACCGCGGACGAACTCCAGGACCTGGCCTCCCGCTTCAACACCGGAAAACTTTTCTGATTCCAGTTGGGGGCACGTTTTGCCTGTCGCTGCCGCAGGGGCCGTGCTCCCGGTGTGCAAAAACAGTCCCTGGTGCACACCGACCGTCCATATTGCCGACTTCGTGTGCAAAATCGCCCTCTGGTGCACACGGAGGTTGGGGTGATATACCCCCACCCTCCCCTCCCGCAAGAATTCCCGCATTTTTTGTATCTTTGCAGCGGACAATGGTGTGCGCTCCCCGTGCCGGGGAGGCCTTAAAAGGGAAGCCGGTGAAAATCCGGAACTGTGCCCGCAGCTGTGAACTCCTTAACGGTCCGGCAATGATGCCATTGGGAAGATTCTTCACTCCGTTCAGAATGACCGAATCTTCTTGAGAAGGCGCCGCGCCGGGAGCAGTCAGAAGACCTGCCTTGTCAAGTTTAACGTAGGGGCCCGGGGGCAGGTTCCGGTATAAACGGTTTAATCCTATGAAAAAGGCAAGTTTTCTCTTGCTCTTCGGCGCGCTCATCCTTGCGGCGTGCCAGAAGGACCCTGTTCCTTCAAAAGATGCCACACTGGACGGTGTGAGCGTAGATGTATCCATTTTTGGCAAATCGGCCCGGAAGCTTTTTGTCCTCAACGAAGGGGGCATGGGCTCCAACAATGCCACGCTGGATTTTCTCCGTTTCGAGGACGGGAAATACATCAGCGGCGCTTTCCGGAAAATGAATCCGGACATTGGCGCAGGGCTGGGCGATGTGGGCAATGACATCGCCATCCACGGGGACGAAGTGTGGATAGTGGTCAACAATTCGGGCATCGTGGAAGTGATATCGGCCCGGGACGAGACGGAGATTGCGGCCATTGCAGTTCCTACGCCCCGAAACATTGCCTTCGACGACAAGTATGCCTACGTCACCTCCTGGGCGGGCGCCTATGTTGCCTACGGGGCCGATTACTCCGTCACCGATTCCCGCAACCCCAAGGGCCAGGTCTATCGTATCAATCTGTCCACCAAGAAGGTGGAAGGCTCGGTAGAAGTGGGTTACCAGCCGGAGGGGATAGCCGTTTACAACGGGAAACTGTACGTAGCCAATTCCGGCGGTATCGCCAGCCAGCTTCCGCCCACTTTTTCCTATGACAATAGCGTGAGCATCATCGATGCCGCCAGTTTCAAAGTGTCGCAGACCGTGCAGGTACAGGTGAACCTCAAAAATGTTTATGCCACCAGCACCGGAACCATTTACGTAAGTTCTCTGGGCAACTATTGGGACATCCATTCCGGGCTCTATACTTTCCCGGCGGCCAATCCCGGCCAGGTGGCCCGGGTGACGGGAGTGGGCATCAAGGAAGAAAACTCCTACGTGACGGCCTCCTGCCAGGCGGGAGATACCATTTATTGCCTGGGTACGGAGACAGAGTTTGACTGGAGTGCTCCCCGTGAATACTACGTCTGGTCTGTCTCCGGCGAGCGCTTAAGCCTCTACCCCCTGGAACTGGAAGGCACGCCTTATGGCATTTCCGTATTGGAAGAGCATATTTTAGTGGCCGATGCCGGAGACTACTTCAATCCCGGGACCCTCTCCTGTTACAGCCTCAACAGCAAAAAAGACAAGCGCTGGAGCGTAAGCGCTGGCGTATGCCCGGGTCACTTCGCCCTGTATTAGTGCGCCTGAAAGGCTGCATATCCTTTCTGCTATTGTCTGCTTCCTGGTGTGCCGATGCCCAGGAAGCGGACACCCTTGTGGCCGCGCAGGTTTTCTCGGTAAAAGCGCTACCCATCATCCGCGCCGCCGAGGAAGTTCTCTTCCAGGAGCTTCCGGCCGCCCCTGCCCAACTGGCCGATGCCCTGCGCCGCTTTACCGGCGTGCAGGTGAAGGATTACGGCGGTGTCGGCGGTCTTAAAACCGTGAATGTAAGGAGCTTAGGGAGCGAGCATGTGGGCATCTTCCTGGATGGAATCCAGATCGACAATGCCCAGAATATGCAGGTGGACCTGGGCCGATTCTCCGTGGAAGGGCTGGAAGCCGTCTCCCTTTATAACGGTCAGAAGTCCATGAGGCTGCAGACCGCCAAGGAATACGCCGCCGGGGCTGCCGTCTACCTGAGGACGGCGCCCCCCCGCGACAATGCCCTTCGCCTGAGTTTGCGGGGTGGTTCCTTCGGCACCGTCAACCCTTCCGTCACCTGGGAGCGGAAGCTGGGGCCGCTGATGCTCCGCGCCGCCACCGAATTCGTCGGCAGCAACGGCCGCTACAAGTATCCCTGCTTCGACACGACGCTGGTCCGGGAAAACGGAGACATCCGCAGCCTGCGCCTGGAAACGCAGCTGTTCGGAAATCCTGCGGGCGGGCAGTGGCGCCTGCACCTGTACACTTACGGCTCTGAAAGGGGGTTTCCGGGCCCCGTGATCCGCCGGGCGCAGGGATTTCCCTTCAGTGCCGAGCGGCAGGCCGACCAGGACATCCTCTTCCAGGGGTCCTGGAGGCAGGACTGGAGCGAGCGCTACGCGACGGCCCTGCGTTTCAAGTATGCCAACAATTACACCCACTACAATACGCATCCGGAAAAGAATCCGATGGCCCTTCCCTACGACCTGCATTACCGGCAGCAGTCGGTTTACGCCTCCCTTTCCCAGTCCTACAGCATCTGCGATTCCTGGTCGGCGGACCTGGGCAGCGATTTCCAGCACAATGCGCTGACCTCCGACGTGGGGCAGTTTGTCCATCCCCGCCGCAACACCTTCACGGCCGCCTTGGCCACACGCCTGGTCCGGGAGACTTTCCGGCTGGCCGCCCACCTGGTATACCAGGGGGCTTGGGACCATTTTGATGCCCGGAATGCCGGAGGATGGATGCGGGAAAATAGCTACCGAAGTGCCTGGATGCCCTCCTTAAGCGTTTTTTACCACCCCTTCCCCTGGCTGGAGGCCGATGCTTTTGTCAAACGCAGCTACCGCCTCCCCAGCTTCAACGACCTCTATTACAGTCTGATGGGGAACTCGCAGCTGGAGGCCGAATCGGCCCTTCAGACGGGCCTCAATCTGAGATTCCGGAGATCCAGCAGGGAGTGGAACTGGTCCCTTCTCCTTAGTCCTTACTATAACCGGGTGGCCAACAAGATCGTCGCCATTCCCACATCCTCGCAGTTCCGCTGGACGATGCTCAACCTGGGGCTGGCGGATATCACCGGCGCAGACCTGCGGGCCAGGGGCGGCTTCCGCCGGGGAGACTGGGGTCTGTCCCTGACGCTGCGCTACAGCTTCCAGCAGGCACTGGACCACAGTACTTCCGGAAGCCTGACCTGGGGGAACCAGATTCCCTACATCCCCCTTCACAGCGGGAATGCCGACCTGCAGCTGGACTGGCGTGCCTGGACCCTGGCATGGAACAGCAACCTCTGCGGGGAAAGGTGGTCCCGGAGCGCCAATACAGCCGACTATCACCTGCCTCCCTGGAGCCTGAGCGACGTTTCCCTTTCCTACCGCTGGAGAAAATGGCGTACGGTCCTTCTTCTACGGAATGTCTTCGACAAAGCCTACCAGGTGGTGCAAGGGTATCCGATGCCCGGATTCAACGGAATGCTATCTCTCGAATACAATTTATAAAGCTATGCTTCTGAGTCTTTTATATGTCCTGATTTCCGGCATTGCCCTGCCGGTGGGCGGCATCCAGATGCAGTATCTGTGGCGCAATCAGCTGGGCGATGTCTATAGCCTGGGCCTTGGCAGCGCCGCCTGCCTGGGCGCTGCGGCAGCCACCATGTCGGGCTGGTGTTCGCTTACCGTGGGCAGTTTTGTGTGCACCCTCATCTGCACCCTCATCTGCTTTTTCGTGACGCTCAAGGTCAATACCCAGCAGCTCATTACTTTCGGAATCCTCTTCGGGACCTTCATCGGCTCGCTGGGGACCATTGTGGTTACCAATGCGCCCAACGGGGACCTGCTCAAACAGTACTATCTCTGGGGGGCGGCCAACTTCCGCCTGGAAGGAGTGACCACCTCCGACATCCTCTTCTCCCTGGCGCTCTTTGCCGTTGGGCTGGGCGCCGCCCTGTCAAAAGCGGGTCTGCTTACCCGCCATTTCAAGGAGGAGACGGAGATATCGGCCATGGGAAAGGCCTTGCTGCTGCTGGCTATCATGTGCCTGGTAACCAGTGCGGTCAGCATCTGCGGCCCTATAGGTTTCATTTCCCTGGGCGTCCCCAACCTGAGCCGGCTCATCTGCAAAAGCAAGGACATCCGGATGCACTACCTCATCAGCAGCGCCATGGGGGTGGGCCTTCTGCTTATCACCTACCTGGTGGTCCAGTACGTAAACTTTGGCATTTACCTGCCCATCAGCGCCACGATGGCCATTCTGGCACTGCCGCTGATGGCGATGATCTTCGTCAAGGGAGAAAAGTAAGGGGCTGTTTTGAAATGGTTGCCGAAGTTTGTTATATGGATTTTTCAAGACAGTTTCGCCTTTGGAAGAGGGAGCGAAGCCGTAGCTACGTGACCGATGAGAAAGGTGAAAATGGCCGGAAAGGTCGTGTAAATAACAAGAGCAATTATTTCAAAAAGCTTATGAACGCATGTGCCTTTTCACGGCGCAAAGAAGGTCTTTTTTGTATTTCGGCCAGCCCGCCCATGCAAAATCGCCACAATTGGGGATGTTTCCGCTTGTGGCAATGCCGTATCTTTGCCGTATGAATACACTGAACTTCTTTACTACGTTCCGCCCCACGTAGCCTTTGCGCTGTTTATGTGGTCGTTCCATTCCTACGGCACCGCCGACCGCGACTACAAGAAGCGTGTGCCGCGCTATTTTTTGTTTTTCTGATAACCCGTAAAACCTTTACGACTATGTTTTGGGACAAAGCAGCTTTGATTTACGATTTTTTTGAAAAGAACTATAACGGAAAGGTATATCGCGGGACGGGAATGGCTGTGGCCGAAGACATCCTATATGGAGACATGCACCCAAAACTTCTCTGGGGGCGCACCCAGACCCTCGGCAAGGGCGGATCGTGCTGCGACTTCAAGATCAGCGTAAAAAGATGAAAAACGACAGGGACGCAGACGGGAACAAACGACTTGACACCAAAAACCCGGACAAAAGCCTGCGTATGGTGCATTGCGACGAAGTCGTGCTATTCACAGGCCTGAAACACAATGCCCGGAAACAATGCTGGGACTGAGCGGACATTTCACCTGGAAAAAACTGGAATAAAAAGGACTCGATTATGGCCAGAACCTTCACCGCAAAGAGCATGATGAAAGACAGCCGCTTCCGGGCTTTCTTCAAGACCTGCGACGAGAAAAAACTGCATGACATCGAACCCCGCGTGGCGCAACTCATCCGCGAAGAACAGGCGTTTTGCGTGCCGATCAACCGGCCGAACCTGTGCAACCTGTTCTGTGCCCTGGCGCTGTACCAGTCGGACCTCTCCGAAGGCATCGATGCGGAAGTCTCACGGGAGAGAATCGTCGGCATCATGGAAACCCACCTGATTCCGCGCAAGCGGATGTTCCAGCGCATGGCGTCCATCCCGGGCATATTTCCGCTCCTACGGAAGTGGATCCCGAAGCTGATGATGAAAGGAAACGGTCACGGATGGGACAGCGCCGAGCTGGATCTGGGCAAGGATGTCTGCGCCTTCGATACGCGGCAGTGCATTTTCGCCACCATATTCCGAAAGCAGGGCGTTCCCGAGCTGGGCCCCTGCTTCTGCCGCATCGACGACTATCTCTACAGCGAATTACCCGGCATTGATTTCCGGCGGAGCGGCACCTGCTGCCGCGGCGATGCCTGCTGCGATTTCCGCTTTATCCGCCGCCGCTAAGGGGGATTTGGCCGGACGGCGGATTCTTCGTACCTTAGCGCTAAAATATATGGCCAAGCTATGAACCCGGTATTTGCTGCACTGATGATTCCGTTCCTGGGGACCGCCCTGGGCTCGGCATTCGTATTCTTCATGAAGCGGGACATGCCGCCGCTGGTGCAGAAAGTGCTGCTGGGCTTCGCCTCGGGCGTGATGGTGGCCGCCTCGGTGTGGTCGCTGATCATGCCGGCCATCGGCATGGGGGAGGGAAGCACCGCCGTGGTGCCGCCGCTCATCGGTCTGCTGGGTGGTTTTGCGTTCCTGCTGCTCATTGATTATATTACGCCGCATATCCACGTCAGCGGGGAGGCGGAGGGGCCGAAGAGCCGCTTGTCCCGTACCGCCAAGCTGGCGCTGGCCGTCACGATTCACAATTTTCCGGAAGGAATGGCCGTGGGTGTGGCGATTGCGGGCGCGTTGACGGCGGATTTCAATATGGCCGCGGCGCTGGCCCTGTCGCTGGGTATCGCCCTCCAGAACGTCCCGGAGGGAGCGGTTATCTCCATGCCGCTGCGCGCGGAGGGCAATTCGCGCCTGAAGGCTTTCGGTATCGGTGCCTTCAGCGGTATCGTCGAGCCGCTCGGCGGGGCGCTGGTCCTGCTGATGGCGACTTCGATCCTGGGCATCATGCCGTACTTGCTCTCCTTCGCGGCCGGTGCCATGCTCTATGTGGTTGTGGAAGAATTGATTCCCGAATATTCCCAGGGCCGGCACTCCAACATCGGTACCATCGGTTTTGCCCTCGGCTTTGCGCTGATGATGGCGCTGGATGTGGTGTTGGCTTAGCGTTTCAAGTATTGCCGGTAGCGGGTGATCTCACGCTCCCAGATCTGCATAGGAGGGTAGGGCGGGGGCATATCGCCCCAACCTCCGTGTGCACCAGGGGGCGATTTTGCACACGAAGTCGGCCATATGGACGGTCGGTGTGCACCAGGGGGCGATTTTGCACACCGGGAGCACGGCCTCTCCGCTGCTCTCAGCGCGTTCAGTGGAGCAAATCCGCTCGTTGAAACGCCTGGGACCCGCCACCGAAGTCCGCGGAAACGGGAACGGAAAGGACTGGCAATAGCACGACCCTGGCGCTGCGGTAAGAGCAACCCCCACCCCTACCAGTGTTTGTAGGGGTGATGAAGAAGGTAGGAATTGTAGTAGCGGGGGTCGCCGGTGACTTCTTCTCCCAGCCAGGCGGGGCGCTCGAAGGGCTGGTCCGGACTGTCCAGCTCTATCTCCGCCATCACCAGGCCCTCGTTGTCCCCGTAAAACTCGTCCACCTCGAAGTACTTTCCCGGGCCTGCCGGAACCAGGTGGCGGGTTTTGTCGATGGCGCCGCCGCGGCACAGAAGGAAGAGTTCCTCGGCATCGGAAAGGGGAATCTCCCGTTCCCATTCGTAGCGGGAAACGCCGTCCCGGGAAGGGCCTTTAATGGTTAGGAAGCCTTGCCCGTCCCGGATGCGGACACGGACGGTATTGCCTCCGTCATGGGCGATATAGCCCTGCCGGATGCGGTAAGTCTTTACTGAAAAACGCTTGAAAACGGCATCCCGGACCAGGAATTTTCGTTCAATCTCGTAGTGCATTACATCAACCATTTTGACATGTCCAAACCTTTTTCCATCCCCTCCCGGATCCGGGTGGAGGAAATGTTCACCAGCGGGGCTTTGAGAAGCGTGATCCGGTAGGAGGGGTTCTCCTTCAGGAGCCGGGCCCTGTCGTGCCCGCGGTGATAGCCCTTGCGGGGGAACACCACGACTCCGTACTCAAGGAGAATGCGCTCGTGGAAGCGCCATCCCATAAAATGGGCCAGGTTGTCGGCCCCGATGACCAGGGTGAAATCGTTCTGCGGCTCCCTTTCCTTAAGGGCATCCAGCGTGCGGATGGTGTACTGGGGCGGCGGCATTCTGAGCTCGATGTCCTGCAGGGTCACCTTCAGTTCTGGATGACGTGCCACCGCCTCCGCAGCCGCGTCATATCGGTCCTGTCCGGCGGGCAGGCTGTGGGCATCCTTGAAGGGATTCTGCGGGGTGACTACCAGATAGACCCCGTCGAACCCCGCTTTTTCGGTGAGAAATCGGATGATGGCCAAATGGCCGAGGTGAAGCGGATTGAAGGAACCGCTGTAAACCGCAATGTTCATAGATTCTTCGCTTCGCTCAGAATGACAATGTGCCCAGGATGAGTTTCCCCTGAATGACAGGCAAATATACGATTTTTTTCGTATATTTGTTTGTTTCGACAATCGTTATCGCTATGCCTGGAAAAGTACTCATATTTTCGGCCCCGTCCGGTTCGGGGAAAAGCACCATTGTAAATCATCTGCTGGGCCTTCACCCGGAGATGGAATTCTCCGTATCGGCCACGTCCCGTCCCCCGCGCGGGGAAGAACAGGACGGTGTGGAATACCTTTTTTATACGGCTGATGTCTTCCGCGCCCTGGTGGCCGACGACAAATTCGTGGAATACGAAGAGGTCTATGCCGACCGTTTTTACGGAACCCTCAAGAGCGAGGTGAACCGCATCTGGTCCAAAGGACACGTCATTGTTTTCGACGTGGACGTCAAGGGCGGTGTCTCCCTCAAGAAGTATTTCGGGGATGCGGCGCTTTCCGTATTCATCCAGGCCCCTTCCGTGGAAGAACTTCGCCGCCGGCTGGTGGCCCGCGGAACGGACTCGCCGGAGGCCATCGGGCAGCGCGTAGCCAAGGCTTCCGAGGAAATGGCCTACGCCCCCCGTTTCGACACCATCCTGGTCAACGACGACCTGGCCACCGCCCTCAAGGAGGCGGAAACCCTTGTGGATAACTTCCTTAAATAAATATTATGAAACGGATTCTGACCCTTATCACGCTGATGGCGGCCTGTGTGACGGCATCGGCCCAGGACGAAGCCAGGCTGCTTCGCTTCCCTGCCACCAATGGAACGGATGTGGTGTTTTCCTACGCCGGAGACCTCTGGACCGTTCCCATCGAAGGCGGCCTGGCCAGACGGCTCACCAGCCATATTGGCTATGAGATGTTTGCCCGCTACTCCCCCGACGGGAAGACCATCGCCTTCACCGGAGAGTACGACGGAAACCGCGAAGTGTACCGCATCCCCGCAACGGGAGGAGAACCGATGCGCCTCACCTACACCTCCACCAACGCCAGGGACGACCTGGGAGACCGGATGGGTCCCAACAATATGGTGATGACCTGGAGTCCGGACGGCAAGAGCATCGTCTTCCGCAACCGTACCGGTGACAGCTTTGCCGGACAGCTCTGGACCGTGAGTCCCGAGGGCGGTATGCCCAGCCAGATTCCCCTCCCCGAAGGCGGCTTCTGCTCATACTCCCCCGACGGCAAGAAACTGGCCTACAACCGCGTGATGCGCGAATTCCGTACCTGGAAATACTACCGCGGCGGTATGGCCGACGACATCTGGATCTATGACCCCAAGGCCGGAAAGGTGACCAATATCAGCGAAAACAACGCACAGGACATTTTCCCGATGTGGGTGGGAGAAGAAATCTTCTACGCCAGCGACCGGGATATGATTATGAACCTTTTCGCCTACAACACCCGTACGGGCGCCACGCGGAAGGTTACCCAGTTCACCGAGTACGACGTCAAGTTCCCTTCCACCGAC
The DNA here is from genome assembly GCA_900319405.1 of uncultured Bacteroidales bacterium. GTDB lineage: Bacteria > Bacteroidota > Bacteroidia > Bacteroidales > UBA932 > Cryptobacteroides. Next base: position 31,903 of record ONOH01000039.1, read on the forward strand.
GGGAAAACCATCGTCTTTGAAAACGGCGGCTGGCTTTACAAATACATTCCCGCCACCGGCGTCTGCAGCAAAATCCCCGTCACCCTGGGTGCCGATGCCGTTTACGGCCGCACGGAACGCAAGAAACTGGGCGAAAACGTCCGTGTCGCCAGCCTCTCCCCCGACGGATCCCGCCTGGCGGTCACCGCACGCGGCGAGGTCTTCGACGTGCCGGTGGGCAAAGGTGTCACGCGCAACCTCACCCGTTCCTCCAACTCCAACGACCGGGGTGCCGCCTGGAGCCCGGACGGCAAATGGATTGCCTGGATCGGCGATGCCAGCGGAGAAACCGAAATCTACCTCTACGACGTAGCCGGCGGCACTTCCCGCCAGCTCACCAGCGGGGCCGATACCTATATCCGCGGCCTGCAGTGGGCCCCCGACGGCAAGCACCTGTACTTCACCGACCGCAAGAACCGCTTCGTGGAAGTGGATCCGCTTAGCGGCACCAAACGCACCGTCATGCAGAGCCAGGCCGGGGAATTCTACGGCGTGGACATCTCTCCCGACAGCCAGTGGATTACCTACACCCGCCCGGAAGCCAACCAGATGAGCATCGTCTATCTGCGGAACCTCGCCAGCGGAAAGGAATATCCCGTGACCGACCGCTGGTACAACAGCGGCAGCCCCAGCTTCTCCACAGACGGAAAGTACCTCATCTTCACCAGCGACCGGGATATGAATCCCCAGTACAGCCGCATCGAATGGAACTATTCCTTCACCGATATGAGCGGCGTCTATATGGCCCTTCTCGCCAAGGACACCCCCTCCCCGCTTATCGCCAGCGACCCCTCCGTAAAGATGGACAAGGCCGAGAAGAAAGAGGATAAGAAAGATGAAAAGTCGGCCGTCACGCAGGTGGATCCCGAGGGAATCGGCCAGCGCATCGTGAAACTGCCCGTCAAGGGACGCCGCTTCTACTGCGAAGGGAAGAGCCTCTGGTACAACGGCCGGGGCGGTACCCGCGTGTTCACCTTCGCCACCGGCGAGGACGAGTCCTGCACCGATGGCTCCATCAGCGTCGCCCCCGGCTCCAAGAAAGCCCTCGTGATGAAAGGCCGCGACCTGTACGCCGTCAATATCAGCCCTAAGATGGCTCTGAAGGACAAGATTAAACTGGACGACCTGGTGACCACGGTGGATTACAGCCAGGAATGGGCCCAGCTCTACGACGAAGTCTGGCGCGCCTTCCGCGACGGCTATTATCTGGAGAACATGCACGGAAGGGACTGGAAGGCCGTCAAAGCCAAGTATGAGGTCCTTCTGCCGCACGCCCGCACCCGCCTGGACGTGAACTACATCATCGGCGAAATGATTGGAGAAACCGCCAGCGGCCACTGCTATGTGACTCCCGGCGAATATCCCAAGCCGGAGCGTATCAAGATGGGGCTTCTGGGTGCCACCTTCTCCAAGGTCAGGGACGGCTTCCGTATTGACAAGATTATGGAAGGCGCCACTTATCGGCCCGAGCTCCGTTCCCCGCTCACCGAACCCGGTCTGGGTGTGAAGGAAGGAGACGTGGTCACCGCCATCGACGGTGTTCCCCTGAAGGACGTGGACAATATCTACAAGCTCCTCATCGGCAAGGCCGATGTGCTCACGGAGCTCTCCATCGGCGGGAAAAAGGTGATTGTCAAGCCCATCGACGATGAAGGTCCGCTGCAGCACTACGCCTGGGTGATGAAAAACATCCGCACGGTCGAAAAGCTTTCCGGCGGCCGCGTGGGCTATATTTACATTCCCGATATGGGGCCCGAAGGCCTCAACGAATGGGCCCGTTACTACTACCCTCAGCTGGACAAGGAAGCCCTCATCATCGACGACCGCGCCAACGGCGGCGGAAACATCTCCCCGATGATTATCGAGCGCCTGCAGCGCCACGTTTACCGGATGACGATGCGCCGGGGATCCAACCTTACCGGAACGGTTCCGGAAGGCACGCACACCGGCCCCAAGGTGCTCCTTATCAACAAGTACTCCTGCTCCGACGGAGACCTGTTCCCCTGGAGTTTCAAGGCCAACAAGCTGGGCACCGTCATCGGCACCCGCACCTGGGGCGGCATCGTGGGCATCAGCGGCTCCCTGCCGTATGTGGACGGAACCGATGTCCGCGTCCCCTTCTTCACCAACTACGACGCCGCTACCGGAGAGTGGATGGTGGAGAACTATGGCGTAGATCCCGACATCGTCCTGGACAACGACCCCCTCAAGGAGTTCGCCGGCACCGACCAGCAGCTGGAAAAGGCCGTCCAGGTGGCCCTGGAGCAAATCAAGGACCGCAAGCCGCTTCCCGGTGTTCCCGCACCCCGTACCTTCAAGGATTTGGGCCTGCCGGAAATCTTTTGAAATTATTTAAAAAAATGAGTAAATTTGCAGAACGTTAGAAGATAGTTTTTATTAATCATCCAAATTATGATTTCCTTTAAAGAATTGGGTCTTGTGAACACCCGCGAAATGTTCAAGAAGGCCGTTGCCGGCGGTTACGCCATCCCCGCTTTCAACTTCAACAATATGGAGCAGCTTCAGGCCATCATCCAGGCCGCGGCCGAGACCAAGAGTCCCGTGATCCTCCAGGTTTCCAGCGGTGCCCGCAAGTATGCCAACCAGACTCTTCTCCGCTATATGGCTGAAGGCGCCGTGGAGTATGCCAAGGAACTGGGATGGGAGCATCCCCAGATTTGCCTCCACCTGGACCACGGCAACAGCTTCGAGCTGTGCAAGAGTTGCGTGGACATGGGCTTCAGCTCCGTCATGATTGACGCCTCCTCCCTCCCTTACGAGGAGAACATCGCCCTCACCAAGCAGGTCGTGGACTATGCCCACCAGTACGACGTCACCGTCGAGGCCGAGCTGGGCGTTCTGGCCGGCGTGGAAGACGAGGTCGCCTCCGAAGTGTCCCACTACACCAAGCCCGAGGAAGTGATCGACTTTGCCACCCGCACCGGATGCGACTCCCTGGCCATCTCCATCGGCACCAGCCACGGTGCTTACAAGTTCAAGCCCGAGCAGTGCACCCGTGACCCCAAGACCGGCCGCCTGGTTCCCCCGCCGCTTGCTTTCGACGTCCTGCACGAGATCGAGAAGAAACTTCCCGGCTTCCCCATCGTTCTCCACGGCTCCAGCTCCGTTCCGCAGGAGTATGTTGACATCATCAACGCCAACGGCGGCAAACTGCCCGATGCCGTGGGCATTCCCGAGGAGCAGCTCCGCGAGGCCTCCAAGAGCGCTGTCTGCAAGATCAACATCGACTCCGACAGCCGCCTTGCCATGACCGCCGCCGTCCGCCAGGTCTTCAATGAGAAACCCGGAGAGTTCGATCCCCGCAAGTACCTGGGTCCCGCCCGCGACGAGATGAAAAAACTCTACATGCACAAGATCGTCAACGTGCTGGGCTCCAACGGCAAGGCCGAGTAAGACCCTGCATGTTTTTAAAAAGGGAGCCTGCGATTGTGCGGGCTCCTTTCTTAATCTTTGGACTTGACAAGGATTGAAATGAAGAAACTGCCACACACATACGTTATCATAGCGGCAGTGATTGTGCTTTGTGCCGTTCTGACATGGTTTGTTCCGGGCGGACAGTACATCACGGCCGATGACGGCACGCTCTCCTACCAGGAGATGGAATCGGCCCCGCAAACCTGGCAGGTATTCTCCGCCATCTATAACGGCTTTGTGAAACAGGCCGGCATCATCATTTTCATCCTGGTGGTGGGAGGCGCATTCTGGCTGCTGAATGCCACCGGTGCCGTGGATGCAGGAATCCGGCAGCTGATCGCGCGGATCGGCACAAAGGACAAGGCTGTCCTTGTTACACTTACCCTTCTTTTCTCCTTTGGCGGTGCGGTTTTCGGGATGAGTGAGGAAGCCATACCCTTTGTGGGGATAGTCGTTCCCCTGGTGGTCTCCATGGGCTACGATGCCAT
>ONOH01000058.1 GCA_900319405.1 uncultured Bacteroidales bacterium
GTTCCCGGAATTCTACAACCTGCTGGACCGCACGCAAGCGGCCCTGGGCATTTCCATCGAGGTATTCTTTCCGGATTACCGCAAGATACAGGAAATGGTTGCGCAGCACGGCATCAACCTGTTCTATGAAAGCGTAGAATTGCGGCACCTCTGCTGCCAAATCCGAAAAGTGGAGCCTCTGAAACGGGCATTGGAAGGCACCGAGGTATGGATTACCGGCCTGCGGCGGAGCCAGTCCGTCACGCGGACCGACATGCAGATGGTGGAGGTTGACGAAGCGGACGGACTCCTCAAATTCAATCCCCTCATCCTCTGGTCGGAAGAGCAGGTGAAGGCCTATGTCCACGACAACGGCATCCCCTACAATCCCCTGCACGACAAAGGATTCCCGAGCATCGGCTGCCAGCCTTGTACCCGGGCCATAAAAGAGGGAGAGGACATCCGCGCCGGCCGATGGTGGTGGGAAAATCCCGACCATCGCGAGTGCGGAGTGCGGACTCCACTCCCGCTAAAAAAATCCCTTTCTAATTAGAACGTAAAGCGGATATCCAGCGGCACATTCTCCAGGGAGAGATTGTGCATGTCGGCTTTGAAGGTTTCCGACTGCTGCGCATACGTCTGGATGAAGGAGGCGGCAAAGTCGCTGTCGCCCGTTGCCTGCGTCTTCAGCACCAGCGCGGACAGTTCCGCCAAGGAGCTTTCCATCTTGCCGTAATCCAGCACATAGCGGCCGTTCTCCTGACGGGTAAAGGCACCCGCCTTCTGCAGATAGTTGAAAATAATGGTATTCGCACGTCCGCGGGCCGTTCCCTCACCAAAACGCTCGGAGCGGACCAGCGACACGAAGAACGTGGTCAGCGCATCCTCCTTGGTAAAGAGGTCCTGGATGTCATAATGATCCTGCAGCTTGCAAACCAGCAGGGCGCCCACCGCATTGGCCTTCATGACTTCGAATGTCAGGGCGGCATTGCCCAAGGCCTGCTCAACACTGCCCAGGCCGTTTACCGTTTCCTTGACACCCAGCCCCTGGGCCACCTCGCGGAAGACAATGTTCCAGAAGAAGGCCTCGGAAGAGAGGTGGGACACGGCGGCATCGTCCAGCAGAACGTTGCCGGCAGGGCTTACCACATAGTTGAATTTGGCGCGAATGACATTCTCCAGCAGGATGGTACGGGTACCTTTGTCCCGCTGCACATCGGCATCGTAGGGCAGGTTCAGGGCAATCACCTTCACACCCGCATTGGCCTTTCCGGCATAGTAGAGGGCGTCGCAGGAGAAGATATTGGAACCGGTTCCGGGCTGGAAGGTCTTGTAGGCGTCCTCGCAGGGAAGATCCTTCTGGAATTCATCCAGGCGGGAGACATACTTCATCAGCATTTCCGTCTTGGCCTCGTTCTTCAAAAGGACAAAAGCCTCATAGGAACGCTTCAGGCCGAAAAGCTGGTCGTCGTCCGTCTCGTTCGGGCCCAGGACCAGGTCCATCTTGCTGTCGTCCATCTCCAGCCAGTCGATATCGCTCTGGTAGTAGTTGTCGGTGCGGAGGGCCTCCACCTTGCTCAGCAGGTATTTCTTCACGCTGGGCTTGATGGTGATGTCGGCCGCAGCCGTCAGGTAATTGGCAATCTTGTCGATATGCTCGCGATACGCGTCGTGGAACCAGACGGTCTTCAAAGCACCGTCTTCCCCACGGCGGATAAGCGTATAGGGGCTGTTCTTGTCCGGATCGTCGAAGGCGGCGAATTCCGCTTCCGTCATGTCGGCCGGATAGAAATTGGCGCCGGGAAGGCGATTCTCATAGCCCTCTACGAAGGCTACGCCGTTGGTGCGGTCCCAAGGGCCATACTGGATTTCCACATAGGTCTTCTGGGCCGAATCCTGGATTCCCTCCAGCAGGGCCTGTTTGTCGCCGAAATACTGCTCCCAGTACATGGCGTCCAGCTCGGCCGCCGCAAAGCGGTACAGGTTCAACACCTCTTTTCCATTATCGGTGATGCCGCTCAAATCCGGCGCATCGAAGGTTACGGCGGCGTAATCCGCCACTTTCCGCGTAAAAGGAGACTTCTCCTGTTGCTGACAAGCACTCAGGACCGCCAGCGACAACGCAGCCAAAACCAATACTTTTCTCATATCGATTGAATCTTATATTATACTCATAATCAAAACTTGCGCAGCAACG
>ONOH01000016.1 GCA_900319405.1 uncultured Bacteroidales bacterium
ACCTTCGAATTCATCAAGAAGGACGACCAGGACTTCAAGTGCAACGGCTGGGTAAAAGACCCCCAGCCCGACGACCTTGCCGCCATCATCTATACCTCCGGCACAACCGGAAACGCCAAGGGCGTGATGCTGAGCCACCGCAACCTCTGCGCCAATCTGGCATCGGCCTTCAAAGCCAAACCGGCGTTCAAGAACGACCGTTTCCTGAGCATCCTTCCGGCGGCCCACGCCTATGAGATGGGGGTTTCCACCCTGTACTCTTTTTATGTCGGCGCCACCTGCTATACCCTCCAGAAGCCACCCACCCCCACCATCCTGATGGCGGCGATGAAAACGGTGAAACCCACCATCGTCTGCGCCGTTCCCCTGATTATCGAAAAGGTGGTCAAGAACAGCGTATGGCCCACCATCCAGAAGAGCCGCGTCCTCTCCTGGGCCGACAAGAACATCCCCGGCATCCTGCACTGGTTCATCGGCCGCAGGATGGTGAGCTCCTTCGGCGGAAAGCTCACCTTCTTCGGCATCGGCGGCGCCAAGCTGGACCCGGCGGTGGAGCAATTCCTCATCGACTGCAAGTTCCCCTACGCTGTGGGCTACGGGCTCACGGAGACGTCCCCGCTGGTGTGCAACGTAATGGTGAACAAGAAGAAGCATATCGGTTCCATCGGCCCGGCCTCCTACAGGGTCGATATCCGCCTGGACAACGTGAATCCCGCCAACGGCGAAGGAGAGATTGTGGTACGCGGTGACAATGTGATGCTGGGATACTACAAGGATCCTGAACGCACGCTGCAGGTGCTGGACGACGAAGGCTGGTTCCACACCAACGACATCGCCACTGTGGACGAGAACGGCATCTACTACATCAAAGGAAGACTGAACAACACCATTCTGGGTCCTTCCGGAGAAAACATCTATCCGGAGGAGATTGAACAGGTAATCAACAACATCGAAGGCGTGGAAGAGTCGCTGGTGATGGAGCGGGACGGCAAGTTGGTGGCCCTGGTAAAGTTTCACGACAACGCACTGGACTGGAATCAGGCCAGCGAGGACAAGTGGTTCGAAGAGCTGGAAGCCCGCAAGAAAACCATCCTGGAATGGGTGAACAAGACGGTAGGCAAGAACTCCAAGATCGGAGAGGTGGATGCGATGAAAGAGCCCTTTGAGAAAACGGCCACCCAGAAGATCCGGCGCTTCAAGTACAAGGACTCCCACGGAGACGAGCCGGAGAAGCCTTCCTCAGAAGATAAGGCCAAAGATGAATAAACGTTTATGCACAGGGCTGCTGGCACTTGCCGCAGCCCTTTCTTGCAAGCCTGTCACCTACGACGTCGTTGTGGTGGGGGGCGGGGCCGGCGGAACCACGGCGGCGATTGAGGCTGCACGCAACGGAGCCAGCGTCCTGGTCATTGAAGAATCACCCTGGCTGGGCGGAATGCTCACCAGTGCCGGAGTCAGCGCCATCGACGGGAATTATCGGCTCCGGGGAGGCCTGTTCGGAGAATTCACCGACTCCCTGGCAGCCCGTTACGGCGGATACGAAGCCCTGAAGTCGGGCTGGGTGTCCAACATCCTCTTCAATCCCGCCGTGGGAGCGGAAATCCTCTTCAATATGGCAGTCAAAGCCGGCGTACACATCCGCAGCGAAAAGCGGGTACAAGAGATATCTCCCCTTCGCCGGGGCGGGTGGAGAATCGATCTGGCCGACGGAATGCGCTTCAACGCCCGCCTGCTCATCGACGGCACGGAGCTGGGAGACATCGCCGCCCGGGTAGGTGCCGAGGAACTGAAAGACCGCGTATCGGCCCAGGACCTGACCTATGTGGCCATCGTCAAGTTTTACGACCACGAAGTGCCCATAGAAAAGCCGGAAGGCTACGATGTCGAAAACTATCGAAACTGCTGTGACAATCCCCTGGCCGATAACATCGGGGGCAAGAATCCCTATGGCCAGCAGCTTTGGAGCACGGAAATGATGCTCTCTTACGGGCGCCTGCCGGACGGCAAGATCATGCTCAACTGGCCGATGTGCGCCAACGACTACTTCGCCGAATACCTGGACATGGATGCCGGGGAGCGCCGGGAGGTGGTTGAAAAGGCCAAACAGCACACCCTGGGCTATCTCTATTTCCTCCAGAACGAACTGGGATACAGGAACCTGGGCATCGCCGACGACGTTTTCCCCACCCCGGACGGTCTCCCCTTCTTCCCCTACTGGAGGGAAGCCCGGCGCATCGCCGGCCGCGACACGATGACCGTGGAGGCGGCAAGGCATCCCTACGATTATGACCTCTATACCCGCGCCGTGGCCGTCGGGGACTACCCCGTGGACCACCATCACCACCAGAATCCCCGAAGGGAAGAACTGAGCCACCTGTGGTTTGGAAAAATTCCCTCCTTCAGCGTTCCCCTGGGCGTTCTGATTCCCGTGAAAGTACCGGACTTCCTGGTGGCCGACAAAGCCATCTCCACCTCCTGGGAAATGAACGGGAGTACGCGCCTGCAGCCCGTAGTGATGGGACTGGGACAGGCCGCCGGCGCCCTTGCGGCCCTCGCCGCCAGAAGCGGACACCAGCCCTCCGTAGTATCCGCCTCCGAGGTGCAGGCCATCCTTCTGGACCACGGCTGCTACCTCCTCCCCTTCCTGGACCTGGAACCCTCGGATCCGGGCTTTCGCGAGCTGCAGGAAAAAGGCGTCCGGGGAGAAGTGAAAGGGATAGGCCGCAGCGTGGGCTGGTCCAACGAAACCTGGGTCAACCTGCCTTGACGATGCTGTTGGCGTGCAGATAGAGCGGCTGCTGGATTTCTCCTCCTTGCAGACGTACACAGGTTTCAAAGCCGGGAACGCCCTCCTTGAACGTAAACAGACGGCAGCCGGAGACCTTGTCTTCGCTCACGCCGCTTCGGCCCAGATGGTTATAGACCGTGTCACAGCCGCTGAAACGGCCGTAGATATAGAAGATCTGGCCGTAGTTGAGCACGTAGTCGCAGTCGTGGTCGTGGCCCGTAACAATGGCCTCCACGTCCTGCCGTTCCCGGAACTGGGCGCACAGGCCGCTGTTCAGGCGGGAAGGGCAAGGCGGTTCACAGTTGTTTCCCACCAGCGGCGCACCCGCCTCCAGTCCCTCTTCCAATTCCCGCAGCGGGATATGGAAAAAGGCCAGCGAGGGTACGGGAGCACCTCCGTTTTCGGAAGCAAACTTCTCACTGTGAGCACGATACCAGCCTATCTGGCTGTGGCGGATGTAATCGTAACAATGAATCTCCTCCTCCCCTTTCAGGATTACGGCATCCATGGAGTCGAAAAGATAGAAAATGCGCTCGACACCCTGGGAGCCCGAAAGGGTAATCACATCATTGGAACTGCCGTACACGCCTTCCTTGGGAGGAAGGTTCACACAGCCGGGCAGGCTGCGAATCATCGAAAACATTTCTTCCCGCGTAGAACCGAACTGTGAGTCGTGGTTCCCCAGGGCCACGGCCCAGGGAATACCGCTTTGAGCCAGGGGCATCAGGATATCCCGGGCACTGTCCAGATCCGGCTTCCCGAAGAGGATGTCTCCGGTGTGGATCACCAGGTCCGGTTTCACGGTTTCCAGCGCTTCCGTCACACAGTCCAGTGCCCGCTGCGAGCGGGGATCCCCGGCAATGTAATGGGTATCCGTGAACTGCATCAGGGTAAAGCGGCCGTCCGGGCGGAAGGAAAGATTCCGGGACACCAGAAGGTCCGGTTTCTTTCCTCCCCTGCCCAGGCCACAGGCCGGTGCAAGCGCCGCCGCACCCGTCAGAAAAGCCGCATCTTTGAGAAAGGATCTTCTTTTCACGGCCTACAGCTGTAATTCAAACTTGCAATACAGGGAGGCGGACACGTCCACTACATAAGCGACCGGCACCCCTCCTTCTTCCACAACTTCGATATCGGTATTGTCTCCGTATTGCCAGTTCTCCGGATTGGCATAGAAGGTCTCGGTGAGCGCGAGGACCGGATGGGACGGATCGTCAATGTTGAACACCCACAGCTTGGGGTCGATTCCCCAGCCGGAGAAGGCGAAGTAACTCATCCCAATGGTAGCCAAATAGCGGTGTCCTTCATAAGTGAAGACGTCTCCGGTATTGATGGCCGCCTCCCAGGTAAAACCGGTCGTAAAGGCGATCGACCAATCGGCCGATTCTCCCAGCGCTGCGCTGTAGTGGAGGTTGTAGTCTCCAACATAACCCGCAAAATAGAAGCCTGTGCTGACCGATGTTCCCGCACCAATCGTAACGCAGTGATAGGAATCCCAGCAGTCTCCACCCGAAGTGGGAGAAGTGGCGAAGGCCGTAGGAGCGTCCGTGGTGGCTCCGCCGCGGATTTCCCAAGTCACGCTGGCAGTACCACCTCCGGCAGCTCCGGAAGTCATGCTGAGCAGGCCGTCTCCTTTGGCATTTCCGTTCACCTGGGCATTGTCCAGACCATAACCATAGAAACCGCAGGGGTAAGTCAGGATTGGTTCTCCGAAATTGGCGGAAAGGAAATCCTCCGGAGACATCACATATACTTTCAGCGGAATCTGCTGTTCCGGAATCAAGGCCCAGGTTTCCGTACTGATAGGGAAGTTTCCGCCAGTCGTGACAATCACGTTGCCGGCTTCGTCGTTGGTGACGCCGGAGACATTCTCTACAGGCGAATCCATTACGGAGGCTTCGGTTCCGTCCGCCCTGTTCATCAGATGGAAGCCGGGCGTAATGGCTCCCGGAGAATAAAGCACGAAATAGTCTCCGGCAACCGCGGTGGTAACACGGGTGCTCTGGGGGAAGATGCCCCAGTAGAAATCCATCTGCCACAGTTTCACGGCCTGCGCATTTCCCTTCTGCTTGACCAGGATCATCGCGCCGTAATCGCCGTAGTCTTCTTCACCCAAAAAGCAGCCCATATAGATGTACTCGCTGCGGGCCGCTGCCGGGTTCTCGTCTATGACCACGGTCACCACGTTCCCTTCTTTGCTGACATGGATCCAGTCGGCGCCGGGGGCGTCGGCCGTAAAGTCCATATTGGTGACGGCGGTGAAGGTGTAGGTCAGACCTTCCTTCGGGGCCGACAGGGTTCCCCACGGTCCCACGCCCAGTTCGTCCACCAAATCAAAAGCCGGCTCAAAAGCACCCTGAGTCACGGTAATAGTCTGTTCCAGGTCCTGTCCCTTGACCGACAAATGCCCTGTACGGGCTTCGCGTCCGGGATTCTGCTGAATCTCCACGGTGAATTTCTCATCGACAAGCGCCTTGCTTGTAACTACGGTCATCCAATCCACGTCGGAGGCAAACGACAGTGCAACATTGGTCTTCAACGGGAAGTCATAAGAGCCGCCCGTGTAGGGGACCGTAACGCTGTCCTGATCAATGATGATACCGTCCATCTGGGACTGCGTCACCTTGATTATCTTTTCCAGACTTCCGGCCGTCACGCTCACGAATGCTTCCCGGGAAGAATAGTCGGTGTTGGGCAGAAGGGCGAGTTTGACAACGGCGTCTCCGCTGCCGCTGGCTTTGGATGCGACCAGCCATTTTTCAGAGACGGCCACTTTCCAGGCAGCGTCAGAAGAAATGGAAAACTGAGCGACCGAGGCTTTGGATGAAACCTGGATTTCAGTTGCCCCTACATCCAGTTTGGAGGCTTCAGGCTGCACCTTGTTGCAAGCAAGCAAGGCACCGGCAAAAAGCAGAATGGCAAAAAGTCGTTTCATATCGTGTGTAAGTTTTATTTTACGGTGTTCAGATAAGCGTCTATCCCGCTTTTCAGGCTAGACCAGTAATCATACATCTTGATGTGGCAGAGGTCAAAGATAAAGAGCCCGTCAGAATTGTTGATACAGGTGGAAACGATTTCGGGCATCAAGGCGCCCTGTCCACCTTTTTCAAATCCGCTTCCATTGCCGATATCCGGACCGGCCGCATAAGGGACAGCACCGGCAAGCCGCTTGCTCCCCAGCTTGCAGAATCCCTCCATCGTCCACTCCCCGGAGCCGTGGATGCCGGACGTACCGGCATACGCGCCCAGGAAGATATAGTCCAGATGGTCGGCGAAACCGGCAGCCTGGTAGGCGGCATCGGCCCAGCTGTATTCCAGCTTGCAGTTGTAGTCGGGACTTGCCCAGTTCACGCCGGATTCGTAATACGTGGAATACCAGGCTCCCACATATACGCCGAATCTGATCTTGTCGTTTACGCTATGCACTTTCTGTGCCGCCTTCTCCACCAGGTCGTGGATGGTCTTTGCCCGGAAAGTGAGCCACTGGCGCTGGGTGTTGTTAAGAAAAGAGGGAAGGGAGTTGGCGCCCGGAGAGAAAACATCGTCTGGCCACTTGGAAAGCTTCTGGTTGATGTATTTCTCGAAGGCGCTGCGGCTTGCAGGGGAAAAGTCGCTCTGAAGGCCGCTGTCATCGTAACGGCAACGGTCCAGGACAATGCCGTCCAGTTCCTTGTAAGCAGCCAGCTCCCCTACCAGGGTGAGCACAAACTCCTGAACCGCTGGATGGGCAGGACTCAGGAAACGGGGACCGTAATCCGCCACATCCACGCTGTTGGTAAGTCCGGACGGAAGATTCTGTACCGAACACCAGTCTTTCTTGGATTCATCGGAATAAACCATCCCTTCCGTTCCCAGACCGTAAGGGCAAAGATAACCGCCCACCAGGGTGTTCATCCCGGCATGTACCTTGAGTCCGGCCGCGTGCCCCTCTTCGATGAACGCCTGTAGGTAGTCGAAATCGGCCGTCCGAACAGCCCAGCCGTAGGTCCCGCCCTTCCACCGGTCAATCCGCTTGAGCGCCGGGGCTACCGATGAGGCAAACAGGACGTCTCCGGTAGTGGGACGCACGTCCACGACAATATCCGTAAATCCCGTCTGGGCAATCCGCTGGCAATCTTTCCGGATGTTCTCACGGCTGTTTCCATAATCATCAAAATTGGCAGCCGCATCTATCCATACATAGCGGGGCTTGGCCTGCTTTTCGGCCTGGGGCTCCTTCCCCTCTTCCTCTTTCCATTCCGGATTCCAGGGGTGGTCTTCCCGGGGCTGACAGGACAGCAGAGGAAAGATGAGCAGCAGTATGAGTATCTTATCTATCATCGTTTGATGCAGTCTGCGCTGTAGGCGCCGATTACCTGTGAGTTATGGTCGTAATAATAGATGTACAGCATAAAGCCGTCGGCCGAAGGGGCGATAAGCACGTCACCGGCCGCTACCGCATAGGATCCGGTCTGGTACCAGGCGATATTGGTATTGGACAGGGCCAGGGACGATGTACTTTCAAAGTCTCCACTAACGGCAGCCGGGTTGGTGATGTCGTACAGATACAGCCTGGGGCCGATTCCCCACGCCGGGAAATGACTCACGATGAAGCCGGCCAGGAAGACGGCTTTGTTGAACTGCTTGGAATCGAAGCAATTGTAATTCCATCCCCAGCTGTTGCCGTTTCCGGTGCTGGCTGTAGCGCCGGCAGAGCCGTCGGCCTTCACCCAGGTGAGCACGTTGGGATCGTAGCACGCGCCGAACCAGCCGTCGGAAGGATTCAGGGAAGCGGCGCACATACTGCTCACGTTCACGGGAGCGCTGCCCCATACCAGGCCGGAAGCACTGGCATCCACAAGTTGCTCGGACACCACGGAACCGCCTTCCACCTTGAATACCCAGAACTTGCTGGAGGTCGTTATTCCGTCAATGCCTTCCAGGGTGGCGACAATCTGGGCCTCGCCCTTGATGTCACCCATCACTTTCACCTTGTAACCCATAGGAAGGTCGGAGGAGTTGGTGAAGGAGAAGAATTCCACAGGGGCTTCCTCCACGGAGGAAGATGTCCAGATGGTAAAGGTTTCACCGCCCGCAGCGTGGTTGCACAGCAGGAGGTTTCCAGCCTCGTCGGAAGTGATGCCGGCTACGACGGCAGTCCCGGTATTGAGATTGCCCGTCTTTACGCCGGTGAGCTTGTTCAGATAGACCGGAGCACCGTCTCCGGTGGAAACGACCAGGAAGTTGCCGCTGACAGCCATAGAAATAAAGGCCAGATCCGTATAAGGCGGCAAGCCAGCGTTGGAAACCGGATCGAAGTTGAACAGCTGCTTTACGCTGGATCCGTTGAAGCCATAATCAATCTTCTCGGGGACTTCCTTCACCACCTTGTATTCCGTCTTGTCCACACCGTTGGCGGCCGTGACCGTAAAGCTGATGCCGTTGTTGTAGTCGTGCGGCAAGGAAGGGTCGGGAGAGATGGTCGCGTGGGCGGAAATGGAAACCACGGCTACGGCAGCCGAAAGGTCATCCGCACTCACGAGCGAAATCTTGTGCTGCGCCTCGTCGATGATACCGCTGATGGGAGGATCCACGAGGTCGAAAGTGAGAAGCTGCGCCTTGGAAGAGTGGACCCGGTCACCCGTAATCACGATTTTTCGGGAGTTGCCGGAGGCGTCCGTATAGGTAAATTCGTTTTCTTCCGTCAGGTCCAGAACGCTCAGACCGGGCTCAATCTTGCAATTGGGCTGCAGTTCGGCGTTCACACGGGCCTTGATCATATAAATCTCGGTCTCATCGAAAGAGCTTTCGGGGAAATAATAGGGTACCGGTATCACGAAACGGGATTGTTCCGGATCTCCGATGTTCAGTTTGGCCATTTCCTGGTTCTCGAAAGGACCGAAGGTGAAATAAGCCGTCAGGGAGGTGATACCCTGCCGCTCGGCGGTAGGCTTCACATATTCGGGCTGGTGACAGGCTGTTGCTGCCAGGGCCAGGGACAATATGATGAGGAGTCTTTTCATAGGTCTATTTCCATTCGGCATATTGTTCTACAAGGGAATTGCTGTTGAGTTCGGAGGCAGGCATCGGGAAACGGGCCATCTTCTCGGGATAGTTGCGGTCTTTGTCGTCCACCGATACATAAGTGTATTCAAACTGTCCGTCCACGGCGGCAGGCGTAATCTTGAGTCCATGCACCTGGTAGCCGTTGAGGCCGACAGGATAGGCTTTGGAGGCGTCTCCCCAGCGACGGAGATCCCAGTACCACAGGCCTTCGTATGCCAGTTCCACACGACGTTCCTGACGAATGGCATTCCACAGTTCGTCTCCGGAGAGCGTGGCGGAAGGAAGTCCCACGCGGTCGCGGATTTCCTTGACGGCTGCGTTGGCTCCGGCGGCGTCGTTGAGGCGGAAGCAAGCCTCGGCCTTATTCAGGAGCACTTCGCCGTAGCGCAGAAGAATGGCGGGCTGGAGGCTCTTGGAAGCGTCACGCTCGGCCAGGTTATGGCTCTCGTCAATCCCCTTTCTAAGATAGTATCCGGTGGTGGTGCGGCCCTGGGGCTGGGATTCCTTTCTCCACTCGGCCCAGCCATCCTGCCCGCCTACGTAAGGCTGGATGGTGCGGCCTTTCCAGCGCGCGCCGTTGTACAGGATGGTCGCGTGAAAACGAGGCTCCAACAGTTTGTACGGAGGCTCCTCGGTGGTGGTACCGTGCCAGGTACTCCAATCCGGGAACCCGCCGGTTCCGGCCAGCTCGTAGCTTTCAACCATTTCCTGAGTCGGGGTGGCGTAACCGCCTCCCTGCAGGCCCAGCTGCGCAAAATCTCCGCCCGGGCTGTAATAGAAGTCGAAAGAATGCATCACGTTGTCGGCATAGGAGAAGTTATACTGGAGAATGCTCTCCTTCCCGCCTCCGTTGAAAACACCGGCGTAGTCGGCCTCCAGGCCATAACCCAGTTCCTTCACCTGGTTGGCAGCCGCAACTACGGCCTCATAGTCTTTGGCATACAGCAGGGCACGCGTAGCCAAAGCATAGGCGGCGCCTTTGTCCAGGCGGCCGCGGGCATCGGCCTTGACAGGCAGGTTTGCGCCGGCAAAAGTGATGTCGTCCTTGACCATCTTCCAGCCTTCCGCCTCGGAAGAGAGTGCTTTGTCTTTGGTAATGGCTGTCAGGTCTTCGTCATAAAGAATCACTTCCTTGTAGCGCTTGACCAGTTCAAAGTACAACCAGCCACGCATCAGGCGAAGCTCGGCCTCCAGCCGGATCTGCTCCGTTTCGGGCAGGCCGATTCCCAGGGTTTTCAGGTTGTAGAGGGCCTCGTTGGTGCGTCGCACTGCACTGTAAAGGGAGCCCCAGCATCCCATATAGACATCCACATAATTGGATGTAAGCGTGGAACCGCCGTAGGCGATCTCGCTGGGAATGAAACACATGCTGTTATACAGGTAGGAGCCGTATTTAAGCTGGTCGGTGAGCGCCTCCGTCATACCAGCCACGCAGGGCCAGCTGGCGTAGATGCTGTATGTATAAGCGTAGATGTCGTTGACGGCATACTCGGCAGAGCTGACGTCGGACCACATCACCTTGTCCGAGATGCTGTCCCGGGGAGTCAGGTCCAAGAGGCTGTTGCAGGCGGTGGCAGAGAGCATCGCGACTGCAGTGGCAAGAGCTAAAATGTTCTTTTTCATGATGCTGTCTGTTTAGAAGGTTATTGTGACGCCGCCCATCAGGTAACGCTGCTGCGGATAGTAGCCATTGTTCACGCCCGGGGATTCCGGGTCGATTCCCTTGGGAAGACCGTCAATGGTGAAGAGGTTGTTTCCCTCCGCGAACAGGCGCAGGGTCTCCACGCCAAAACGGCGGGTAAAGGTCTTGGGAAGGGTGTAACCCAACTGTGCAGTCTTCAGACGGACATACTTGCCATCTTTCCACCAGAAACTGGAGGCAAGACCGTTGTCGCCGCCGTGACCGGTAGTGGCAAGCGTAAGGCGGGGCCATTCTCCATTGGGGTTTTCGATACTGTAGGCACCCTCCACCAAGAACAGCGGAGAGTTGCCTCCCTCCTTGAAGGTCTGGGTCCAGATGGTGTTGTCGTCGTACCCGTTGTAATAGGTACCGGTCATAGACACCTGGAACAGGGCGCCTCCGGTGAACTGAAGGTTCAGATCAAAACCGTTCCAGCCCATATTCACATTAAGGCCGTAAGTAAGTTCGGGCCGATTGGACTTGCCGAAGATGCCACGGTCATCCCAGTCGATTTTACCGTCGCCGTTGAGGTCCTTGTACTTGATATCTCCCACGTTGGGGCGGGTGCCATACCAGGCGCTGTTGTCAATCTCGTCCTCGGAGCGATACAGGCCTTCGGCCAGCCAGCCCCAGTGGGCGCCATAGGTGGTTCCGGTACGCTTCTGCCACTCGGGAACGTTGGGCTGGTCTTGGTACACCAGCCAGCGGGTCTTGGACCAGGTCAGGGTAGCTCCCAGTTCATAGTAGAACGGTTTTCCGCCCAGGTTGAAGCGGTTCTTATGGGTAAGGAGAATATCGATACCCTTTGCATCGATGGCGTTTTTGTTCACATAGGTGGGATAATAGCCTCCCATCGAGGAGGGCTTGCCACCGCTGTTACCGGTGAGGATATCGTAGGTATAGTTGTAGAAAAGGTCAATCTCGCCGCCCAGCAGGCCGTTCCACAGGGAAAAGTCGGCGCCGATATTGTAGGACAGGGTCTTTTCCCAGGTAAGGTCACGGTTGGGAATGCCCACCGTATAATAGGACGGAGAAGCGCCCGTCCCGTTATAGACCACCTTTCCGCCTTCGGCATACTGGCTCAGGAACATAAAGGCGCTCACGTTGTCACTGCCCAGCAGGCCCACACTGGCCCTCAGTTTGAGGTCTTCCAGCGCGCCAAAGCCTTTCATAAAGTCCTCCTGTGAGATTCGCCAGCCCAGGGAAGCCGAAGGGAAGAAACCCCAGCGGGTCTTCGTCATTCCGGCGAATTTATAGGAACCGTCCACGCGGCCGGTGAATTCGGCCAGATACTTTTCATCGTAATTGTAACGGATACGGCCGACATAACCGGCACTGCGGGAAGCGTTGCTGGAGCCGATGACGGGACTGGCCGTGGGGGTGCCGTTGTTCAGCTCCGGCAAAAGGGCAAACGGCAGATTCTTCACGTAGGCACTCAGGTTGTTGGTCTTATAGTCGCGGAGCTCGGCCAGAAGGAGTCCCTCCACATTGTGTTTGCCGAAAGTGCCGCTATAGGAGATGCTTGCCTGTCCGGTAAGGGACTCGGAGTACCAGGAGCCCTCGCCCAGCTTCACGCCGTCTGCCGCACCGTTCACATCCACCAGCGGGCCGCTCCAGTTCCAACTGCCGTCGGCATTGCGGGAAGGAACCACCACGTAGTACGGGGTATCCAGGTTCTTGTTGTAGGAATTGGAATTGTCATATGCTCCGCTCACTTTCAGTTGCAGACCCTTCACCCAGGGAATATCCCACGCGATGGAAGCATTGGCCTGGGCGCTGAAACTCTTGGTATTCTTGCTGCCGGACTGGTACAGGGCAGCCAGCGGACTGTACGGATAACCCTGGTTGTTGGCATAGGTACCGGTGTAATAATCCCCCATCTTCTCCGGGAGGAAAGGGAGCATCCCGATGGTCTGGTGGGCGACGGAAAAATACCCCACCTCATAGGAACCGCCGTCAGAACCGCCGGAGGCGAAACGCGGGGTGTTGCGTCGTCCCACCACGCCGCTCAAACCGGCCGTGAAAGTGAGATACTGCCCAATCTTGGATTCGATATTGGCACGGAGATTATACCGGCTATAGTCGTAACCCTTGATATTTCCGTTCTGTCCCATATAACCGGCACCGACAAAATAGCGGACTTTTTCATTTCCGCCCTGTACGGTGACATTGTGCTTGTGGGTGATACCGGTTCCGAATACTTTCTTTATATAGTTCACATTGTCCCAGCCGTCAGAAGGATCTCCGTTGGTCATCGCCGCCACATTCTCCCTTGAAAAATAAGGAACATACTCGGCGGCACTGGCAATGGCGCCATTGGCCAGCTGGTCCATCATCTGGGCCATGTTGTAGTAGTATGCATACTGTGGACCATCCATGAACTCGGGGAAGTTGGCATTCATGGAAGCGCCGACAGAGCCGTTGTAGGTAATGTGCACGTCTCCGCGATTACCCTTCTTTGTAGTGATGATGATCACACCGCCGGCGGCTTTGAGACCGTAAACAGCGGCCGATGCACCGTCTTTCAGGACGGACACGCTCTCAATGTCGGAGGGGTCGATGTCGTTGATATTATCCACAGGGAAACCGTCCACCACATAGGAGACGCCGTAAACGGAACCACGGATGCGCAGCGAGGCCTGATCCAGGCCCGGTTCACCGGATTCCTGTACGGAAGAGATGCCCGGCAGTTTACCGGCCAGCACCTGCGAAACATTGGTGGAAGGCGATTTGAGAAGCTCATCTCCCTTGATGGCAGACACGGCTGCCGTCAGGGTTTCCTTCCTCGCTGTACCGTAACCGACCACTACGACATCTTCCAGATACAGGGTATCTTCGTTCATAGTGATGTTCACGCGGGATTCGCCCTTCCAAGGATGGAAGACAGTGGTCATTCCCAGGGAGGCAAATTCCAGGACGGAGCCTTGAGGTACCCGCAGGTTCCAGGAACCGTCCGAACCGGTAATGGTGCCGGTGGATGTTCCCTGGATCATCACGGTAACCCCCGCTAGGGCGTTCCCCTCGGAATCTGTTACCCTACCCTGTACGTTTGTCTGTGCAAACGCTATTCCCTGCGCCAGTATTCCTCCGGCCAGGAGAAGGGTCAAGAAACGGAAAATGGGTTTCATTCTGTTTAGATTAGGAATTATTGTTTATTGTCGTTATTTTGCCAGTTCTTCCAGGATGGTACCGATCTGATACAGGCCGCGGGGCACGTGGAAGCAGCCCTTCCATTTGCCGCCTTTCAGGGGAAGCAGCACCTCTCCCCTGCGGTTCAGGTAACCGAACCATTCGGGATACTCGGGATCCTTGAAGCGGGTCCACAGGTATTCATCCAGCTTCAAGAACCACTCCAGAGCCCTCTCATTTCCGGTGAGCTGATAGCCTTTGATCATGGCGATGGCGCTTTCGATATGCACCCACCACAGTTTCTGGTCCCACTCGAGTTCCTGGGTAGGATAGCCCTTGCGGTCCATAAAATAGAAGATGCCGCCGTACTGCCTGTCCCAGCCATAGTCGATGACTCGGAGGGCAATTTCCACACTTTTGTCAATAATGTCCTGCCGATGGAGTCGGATGCCCAGGTTCATCATAAACCACAAAGCTTCCAGGTCGTGTCCCGGGTTCACCCGCCGGCCTTCGAAACAATCCACCAGGGTGCCGTCCGGGGCCAGGTTCTCCACCATTACGCCAAGATCGGGCTGATAGAAGACATCGAAAACCTCGTGCAGGGCCTCCCGGATAGTTTCCTCCAGGAGGGTTTTGTCCTCAATGATGGGCTCCACTTCCAGCGCCATATTGCAGATAATCATCGGTAGCGCGAAATCCTTCATCGGGCGGGTGCCGGGAACGGCCTTGCTCCACTTTCCTTTGGGGTTGGAGCGGCGGTCCAGGATGCGCTGGAACACCTTACGGGCGATATCGGCATAGTGCTCGCTGCCGGTGGCGACGGCCAGTTGGGCAAAAGCCATACACGCAAAGGTATTGGAAAAAATATTGTACGGGGCGATGATGGGTTTTCCCTCGCGCGTGAGCGAGAAATAAAAGTCGTAATGGCCGTCGTGGCCATACTTTTCCAGAAATTCCGCCCCCTGCACGGCACAGGCAAGCCAGTCCGGATTCTTCTCCACCTTATTATACAGCATGGCGAACATCCAGACCTCCCTGCCCTGCAGCCAGACGAACTTGTCGGTATCAAAGACACTGCCGTCCCGGTTCAGGCAGGAGAAATACCCCCCATACTCCAGGTCCTGTGATTTCTGCAGCCAGAAAGGTAAGACACTGTCATACAATTCCTTCCGGTATTTTTCTGCCAGGGCGGCAAACGCTTCTTTTCTCATAGTATATAAGGTTTTGGCCATTTAGTTCGAATATAGTCTTTACAAATATACAAATATTATTTAAGTATCCAAAACTTTATTACGGTTTGTTAATAATTATTGTTTTATTTATGCGGGGCATTATAAAAGTGTTTGGATTTTATGACATAAATTCGTATTTTTGCACTAATGAGTAAGTTTCTGAACGATATCAACGGCCACTACGCCGTAGAAAAAAAAGCCATTCTTTCCCTTTGTGACAAAGGAATGGCCTACAGTTTGGCAGACCTGGCCAAGGAACTGGGCACCAGCATTCCCAAAATATCCCGCATCGTGGGAGAAATGATGGAAGAAGGCTATCTGGCCGATTTGGGAAAACAGGAATCGGCCGGCGGGCGCCGCCCCAACATCTACGGCCTCAATCCCAGCGCCGGCTACTTCGTTGGCGTGGACGTGGAATCGGAGACCATCGCCATTGCCGTCACCAATTTCCCGGGACAGGTCATCCACTTTGAAGAAAAGATCCCCTTCAGCCTGGGAAACACCGAAGAATCGGCCCTGCAAATGTGTCGGGTGGTCCTAGAGCGCCTGGAAAAAGCGCACATCGACGCTAACATCATCCGTTCGTACGGGGTCAACCTTACCGGCCGGGTCAACCATCTCACAGGGTACAGCTACTCCTACTATATCGGGGAAGAAAAGCCCATCAGAGATATTTTCGAGCAAGGATTCGGAAAGAAAGTGAGCATTGAAAACGACTCCCGGGGAATGGCCTACGGAGAGTATATGAGCGGCATTACCGGAGACGCCGGCACCGTTTTGTTCCTCAATGTTGGCTGGGGCCTTGGAATGGGAATAGTCCTGGACGGCAAGCTCTTTCTCGGGAAATCCGGCTTTTCCGGCGAGGTGGGCCACTTCCCCCTGCTGGACAACCACCAGATATGCCGATGCGGGAAAATCGGCTGCCTGGAAACCGGGGCTTCCGGACTGGCCCTTCACCGCCTGGTAAAGGAGAAACTCAAGGAAGGGACCCCCTCCATCCTGAGTTCTATCCACGAAAAAGGCCTCGAAATCACCCTGGACGACATCCTGGATGCCGTGAGCAAGGAGGACATCACCGCCATCGAATGTGTGGAGAGCATCGGCATCACGCTGGGACGGGCCGTGGCCGGCCTCATCAACATTTTCAACCCCGATATGGTCATCGTAGGCGGCCGGCTCTCGGTTACGGAACGTTACCTGATGCCCCAGCTGAAGATGGCCGTAAACAAACTATCCCTGAACCTGGTGAACAAAGACACCGTCATCAAGGTTTCGAGACTGGGAGAAAGGGCCGGCGCCATCGGCGCAAGCCTTCTCTCCAAGAGCAGACTGTTAAACAACATAGACTGATAGAATTATGGAAAACAGAAGATCCTTCCTCAAAAAAGGAGCGATGGCGGCCGCTGCGGCCCCCCTGCTGGCATCGGCCTGCGCCGGCGAGAAAAAAGCCGATAAATACGGCATCGAACTGGACCCGTCCGTAAAATCCAGACTCATCGTGCCGGAAGCCGACGCCCTGCCCATTACCGGCACCTTTCTGGACGAGATTTCGCACGATATCCCGCACCAGAACTGGGGCGAGGCCGAGTGGGACCGCGATTTCCGCTATATGAAGGCCATCGGCATCGATACCGTCATCGACATCCGCTGCGGATACCGGAAGTTCATCACCTACCCCTCCCCCTACCTTCTCAAGAAGGGCTGCTATATGCCCTCGACAGACCTGATCGATATGTTCTGCCGGCTGGCACAAAAGTACGATATGAAATTTATGCTGGGCCTGTACGATTCCGGCAAATACTGGGACACCGGCGATATGACTTATGAGGTGGAAGCCAACAAATTCGTCATCGACGAAGTCTGGGAGCGCTACGGCAGCAAATACAAGAGTTTCGGAGGCTGGTACATCTCGGGAGAGATTTCCCGCGCCACCAAGGGCGCTATCGAGAGCTTCCGCACCATGGGCCGGCAGTGCAAGGAGATTTCCGGAGGCCTGCCCACCTTCATCTCCCCCTGGATTGACGGAAAAAAGGCCGTGGACGCCGCCAGTGGACAGCTCACCAAGGAGCAGGCCGTCTCCGTAGAACAACATGAGAGGGAGTGGAACGAGATTTTCGACGGCATCCACGAATACGTGGACGCCTGCGCCTTCCAGGACGGGCATATCGACTACGACGAGCTGGACGCCTTCTTCTCGGTGAACAAGAAACTGGCCGACCGTTACGGAATGCAGTGCTGGACCAACGCCGAGACCTTCGACCGCGATATGCCCATCCATTTCTTCCCCCTGAAATTCGACAAGCTGCGGATGAAGCTGGAGGCCGCCAAACGCTGCGGCTACGACAAGGCCATCACCTTCGAATTCAGCCATTTTATGAGCCCGCAAAGCGCCTATCTGCAGGCCGGCCACCTCTACGACCGCTACAAGGAATACTTTAACATCCGATAAAATGAGCGGAAAAACCTATTCTCCGGGATACATCGTATTCCTTTCCGCCGTGGCGGCCCTCGGCGGAATCCTCTTCGGCTACGATACGGCCGTCATTTCAGGCACCACCGACATCGTGAGCGGACAGTTCGGCCTGGGAGAGCTGGCCACCGGCTGGTACGTGGGCTGCGCCCTCATCGGTTCCATCATCGGCGTCCTCCTTGCCGGTATGCTCAGTGATTTCCTGGGACGCAAAAAGACGATGTTCATCGCGGCGGTTTTGTTCAGCATTTCCGCCATCGGCTGCGCGCTGTGCAAGGGATTCACCAGCTTGGTCATCTACCGGATGGTGGGCGGCCTGGGCATCGGCGTGGTCTCCATCGTCTGCCCCATCTACATCTCCGAGGTGGCGCCGGCCGAAAAGCGTGGAACGCTGGTCTCCCTGTACCAGCTGGCCATCACCCTGGGCTTTCTCCTGGCCTATCTGGCCAACTACCTGATCTTGAAGGGGACATCCACCGCCGAATATTGGCGGCCGATGCTGGGAGCCGAGGCCATCCCGGACCTGCTGTTCCTGGCGCTGATCTTCTTCATTCCGGAAAGCCCACGCTGGCTTGAAGTGCGCGGGCGGCGCAAGGACAACAGCGAAGAATGGAAGGCCCTCAGGGAGCCTGGCATCCTCCTGGCCGTCCTTGTGGGGTCCTGCATCGCCATCCTGGGCCAGTTTATGGGCGTAAACGCCGTACTTTACTATGGGCCCACCATCTTCAGGGACGCCGGCTTCGAAGACCCGCTCTTCTCCACCGTACTGGTAGGCGTGGTGAATATGCTCACCACCGTCATCGCCCTCCTGATTATCGACAAGGTGGGCCGCAAGCAGTTGGTCTGGTGGGGCGTAGGCGGAATGATTTTCTGCCTGCTGATGATCGGGCTCTACTTCCTGCCGACCACCCAACTGCCCACCGGCTTCATGCTCACCTTCTTCCTGCTGTATGTCTTCTGCACGGCCATCAGCATCAGCGCCGTGGTGTTCGTACTCCTGAGCGAGATGTATCCCAACCGCGTACGCGGCCTCGCGATGTCCATCGCCGGCTTCGCCCTTTGGGTGGGAACCTACCTCATCGGCCAGCTCACGCCCTGGATGCTCGGGAACCTCACCCCCGCCGGCACCTTCTTCCTCTTCGCCTTTATGTGCCTCCCCTACCTCTACATTATGTGGAGGTACATACCCGAAACCACCGGAAAAACCCTCGAGGAAATCGAAGAGCACTGGAAACGCTACAACCGGTAGTGAGCATATACAAAAAATCCTGCACTTTCGATGCAGGATTTTTATTACAACGGAGATTCCGATTACTCAGCGACAACGTTAAACTTGAAGGTACCCTTGATGGCCTTGTAAATCTTTACGACGGCCTCGTACTCACCTACTTCCTTTACCTCACCGGCGAGGATGGTGATGTCCTTCTTGTCAATGTTCAGTCCCTTGGCATTCAGGGCCTCGGCCAGATCCATCGTGGTGACGCTCCCGTAGAGCTTGCCGCTCTCGGAGACTTTCACCTTCACGTCAACGGTCTGGGCGCCAATGGTAGCGGCGAGAGCCTCGGCATCGGCCACGAGCTTGGCCTCTTTGTGGGCGCGCTGACGAAGGGTTTCCGCGTGCTGTTTCTTCACGGACTCGGTGGCCACGGTGGCAAAACCCTGGGGCACCAGATAGTTCATAGCATAACCGGCCTTTACTTTCACAATCTCACCGGCGTAGCCCAGGTTGGCTACATCTTTCTT
Organism: uncultured Bacteroidales bacterium; assembly: GCA_900319405.1. Classification (GTDB taxonomy): domain Bacteria; phylum Bacteroidota; class Bacteroidia; order Bacteroidales; family UBA932; genus Cryptobacteroides. Next base: position 19,086 of record ONOH01000016.1, read on the forward strand.
GAGCAAAATTTCCATAAGGCAGATTATTTAAGGAGGTCAGTAACATACGGAAGCAGAGCGAGGGAGCGGGCACGCTTGATGGCCTGGGCAACCTTGCGCTGGAACTTGAGGGAAGTGCCGGTGATGCGGCGGGGAAGAATCTTACCCTGCTCGTTGAGGAACTTCTTCAGGAACTCAGGATCCTTGTAATCTACATACTTGATACCGGCCTTCTTGAAACGGCAGTATTTCTTTTTGCGAACCTCCACGGTAGGGGGATTCAGATAGCGGATTTCTTTATTTTCGTTTGCCATAATTATTTCCTCCTATTATTCAGCAGCTTCGGTTTCAGGAGCCTCGGTGGCTTCGGCGGCGGGAGCAGCCTTGGCGGCCTTGCCTGCGCGGCGCTTCTCTGCATAAGCCACTGCGTCTTTGTCAAGAGCGACAGTGAGGAAGCGGATGATGCGCTCGTCACGGTGATACTGGGTTTCGAGGGTGGCAACGAACTGGCTGTCTGCCTTGAACTCGATCAGGTAATAAAATCCTGTTGTCTTGTGCTGGATGGGATAAGCGAGCTGGCGCAGTCCCCAATCCTCCTGGTACACAACCTCACCGCCGTTGTCGGTGATGAGCTTGACGTACTTGGCAACCGCTTCCTTCATCTGGGTGTCAGACAAAACGGGAGTTGCAATGAAAACGGTTTCGTACTGGTTAACCATAATTAATTGTTTATAAATGTTTTACATTCTTTTTAGCCCTCAAAAGGCCAAAAAGGACTGCAAATATACGATTTCTTTCCCGAAAAACAAAATTTTTTCAGATCTTGACTAAGCCGGGGCGACTGCGTACCTTTGAGTTGCAAACCCGGAAGTACGGTCTCTGACCGAAAGCCGTCAATTCTCTTCTGTTTGCACCGATGCCGGCAGGACGGACCCACCCCGACCTACCGGCATCGCTGTATTTGCCCTCGACTATTTTTCAGGAATGTTCGCGAGGACGGCCTTCAGATAGTCCCAGGTGCGGGCGACGGAGGCAATATGCACCTTCTCGTCCGGGCTGTGAGGATACTTGATGGTGGGGCCGATGGAGACCATCTCCCAATGGGGATACTTGGCACCCATAATGGCACATTCCAGACCGCCGTGCGTGGCCATAATCTTCATCGGGTGTCCATACACCTTCTGGAACTGTTCCATACACACCTGGTTGATAGGCGTATCCAACTTGGGTGTCCAGCCGGAGTAGCCGCCCTTGAAGCTGATTTCCTCGGCGCCGGCCAACTCGAAGATGCACTGAACGCGCTGGGCCAGATAACTCTTGGAGCTGTCCACGGCACTGCGCATCAGGGAATGGACGGTAATCCTTCCCTTCTCGGTGCGGACAATGGCCAGGTTGATGGAGGTTTCCGTGAGGCCGGACATCGTCTGGCTCATCCGGATGACGCCGGACGGAGCGGCAATGATGGCCTTGACGGCACGCAGCATCGAAGTGCCCTGGATAAACTTGGGCTGAACGGGAACGTGGTCCTCGATGGTCAGCTGGGCCGAAGGGTCGCTGTCCTTGTATTCGCTCCGGACCGTCTCGAAGATGGTGAGAATCAGGTCTTTCACCTGGGCATAGCGGTCGGCAGGGACCAGAATTTCGCAGGTGGCCTCAAAGGGGATGGCGTTGCGGAGCGATCCGCCGCGGAAAAAGACCACCTTTACACCATAGTCTTCCAGGAGGGGCAGCAGGATTCTGGCCACCACCTTGTTGGCATTGGCCCGGTACAGGGAAATGTCCATTCCGGAGTGTCCGCCCTGGAGGCCGCTCACGGTGAAACGGAGCGCGTCCATCCCCTCGGGAGTATTGTACTTATGGTATTTGAAGCTGGCCGATACGTCCAGACCGCCGGCGCAGCCCACGCAAAGCTCCCCTTCCTCTTCGGAGTCCAGGTTCAGGAGAATATCTCCCTTCAAAACGCCGGGCTGAAGGCCGTTGGCGCCGGTCATGCCGGTTTCCTCGTCGGAAGTGATCAGGAGCTCGAGGGGACCGTGGCAAACGCTCTTGTCCTCGGCGACGGCCAGGCCGAAGGCTACGCCGATGCCGTTGTCGGCCCCGAGAGTGGTGCGGTCGGCGGTGACCCACTCACCGTCCACGTAGGCCTTGATGGGATCTTTCAAGAAGTCGTGCGGCGAATCGGAGGTCTTCTGCGGAACCATATCCATATGTCCCTGGAGAATGACGCCCTTGCGGTTTTCCATACCAGGCGTGGCCGGGACGCGGATGATGATGTTCCCGGTGTCGTCCTTGATGGTCTCGAAACCGTGGGACACGCCCCAGTTATACAGATACTCGATTACTTTTTCCTCGTGCTTGGAAGGACGGGGAATCTGGGTGAGTGCATAGAAATTCTTCCAGATTACCTGGGGTTCAAGATTTTGAATGCTCATAATGAATCAGTGTTGTTTTAGTGTTTTATAGAATTTATTTGGATTGCAGGTAAAGGATGCTCTCCCGGCCCAGCTGGTAGAACGGAATGCGCGTCTGAAGAAGGGTCTTCCCGTCTTCCGTGAGTTTCACGCTGCAGACGGCAGGGATGCGGTAGCGCACCGACCCCTTCACCTTCCGCTTGTCCTGCACCTCTTCGGGAAGCGTGCCTTCCGGCTGGATTTCCAGGTAATAAGGGGTTCCCTTGACCCCCTCGGTCACCGCTCCTTCGTCCGTAAGGCGGAACACCAGATAACGCTGGTTTTTGACGGCGGCCGAAGGGAGAACCTCGAAAGTATAGGTTTGCCTGCGCACTTCGGAATAACCGCAGAAAAGGGACATATACTCTTTCTCAATCCGGTCCAGTTCCTTGAGTGCGGCGCTCATCGCCTCTCCGGAATAACTGGCGTCGGTATTGCCCGAGGCAATGTTGTGCCGGTCCTTGCGGACGGACAGAATCACATCCGCAGCATCGGAAGCCTTGTCTTCCAGCGTTTTCTCCACCAGCACCTTGTGCTCTACGGGGACCCGGACGGCACCCGTGTCGGTCTGGACGGTTTCATAGACGATGCGGGTGGTCTCCTTCTCCGGATCCGTGAGCCCCTTTCCGGCGAACGTGCCCGAAAGGCCCGGAAGGAAACGCCAGGAGACGCCACCGGTCTTATCGGCCCCGCCGATGGAAACCAGACCCTGGGCGCTCAGGGACAGAAGGGCGGCACTCTCGCTGTCGCAGCTGTACCAGGCTCCCGTATCGGCCTCCGTGTGAGGGATGAGTTCCACGCGAAGAATCTCGGTGCTTGTCATATCCTTGTCGCGGACCGACGTATTGAGCATCTTTTTGGCAAAGGCGGCGTAGGGGCCGGCAAAGAAGGATTCTAGCCTCACATCCACTTTCACCGTCACCGAAGTGGCCGGAAGGGCATAGGGCACCTCTTGAGCAAAGGCACTTGCCCCCGAAAGGACAAGGGACAGGGTTATTGCAATTCGTTTTAGCATATTTTCCATCTTTTATGGGTCCAAAGATAATTCCAGGGCTGTTTTTGGATATCTTCTTCCAAAAGCCGATAGTAGCGCTGCATCAGCTCCACCGGATTTTCCCCGGCGGCGCGGTCGCTCAGGGGGACCACCGTCATCCGGTAACCTCCGCCTTCGCGGCATTCGAAGCGCAAATATCCCACCGCCATATCCAGTTTCACAGCCAGTGCGGCGGCGGCCGTCATCGTGGCGGTTTTCTGATGCAGGAAATCCACCTGAACGTTGTCGTGGTGGTTATAGGGATACTGGTCCGTAATAAAAATATAGGTGAATTTTTCTTCCTTGTTCCGGAGCGCATAGCGAAGGATCTCCCCCGCCTCGACATATCCGTTGAAACCCAGGTCCTCCACCATAGCCGTCCGGCTGCGGGCCATCAGGCGGTCCATCCGGGCATTGTGAAGACGGAGATAAGACACGGCGATGCGGTCTGCAGAGATGTCCATCGGAACCGTGTAGGAATAATTGAGGATGCCGCCGATGAGTTCCCAGTTGCCGGTATGAGCCTGGAGCAGCATCAGCTGGCGGGCTCCGCCATACAGGCGGTTGAGCTCTTCCGGATTGGTAAACTCCACGATATGGCTGTCCCGGAGGCGTTTCCGGCCTTTTTCCCCGCGGCGGCGGCCGAACCACAACGCTTCCAGGAATACAGTGGCCAAGTGCGTGTAGAATTGCTTATGGATTTCCTGCAGCTGCTCGTACGACTTCTCCGGGAAACTGCGTCCCAGATTCACCATCACCACATCGGAGCGGTAATGGAGAACACTGCGCAAAAACCAGGCGAGGAAGTTCTTCATTGCTTTATCTGAGCGGGTATTCGTTCACCACTTCCAGCAGACGGTCCGGGTAGTTGGAGATGATGGCTTCCACACCAAGGCCGATGAGGCGTCGCATCTCCTCCTTGTCGTCTACCGTCCAGGTGACCACCTTCATTCCGTGGTCGTGGGCATACTGCATCAGCTGCGCGTTGACATTGCCGTGTTCCGGACTCAGCCACTGAGGAATGAAATCGAGTTTGGACATGGCTTCCTCCACATCTTTCTCATATCCTTCCAGAAGATAGGACAGGATGTGACCGGGATACTTCGCGTTGATATAATTGAGGGAACGCTCGTCGAAGCACTGGATAATGAGACGGTCTCCCAGATCCAGGGAATCCAGGGCGGCCATGCACAAATCCGTAAACTCGCGGTAATGCGGCCAGTGTTCTCCTTCGATGCCGCCGTCATAGTCGGGATCGCTCTTGATTTCGATGTTGTATTTCATCGGAGGCAGTCCCTTCTCCGCAGTATAGGCCTCCACCGCGCGGACAAGTTCCGTCAGAAGGGGCTTGGCGCACGGGACGCAATTTTTCTCCGGCCAGTCCGGATTGGGTTTGGCTCCTACGTCGTACTTCACGATTTCCGAGTACGGGAGTCTGTAAAGATACACCCTGGGGTCTCCCTCCATCACGGGCGTACCGTCCGGATAGGAGGCATAGCGATGGTGAAAATACTTATCGTGCGAAATGACAACTCTTCCGTCTCCGCTGATGCAAAGGTCCATTTCCAGGGTGTTCACACCCAGATCTACGGAATGGAGCATGGCTTCAAGGGAACCTTCCGGATACAGGCCCATACCTCCGCGATGAGCCTGAACATCCGTAATTCTTTCTTTTCCCTGCCGGGAGCCGCAGGAAACAAGGAGCGCCGCCACCGCGGCCAGGCATAACAGATTAGATTTCATAGACTATTTCTTAGCGGTATTCCAATCAGACAAATGTAGTTATTTCCCCACAAATAAACAAGAAGACCGTCTCTGTGGCACATAAATTTGGCAGATTCAGAAATTATACTCAATTTTGTAAGGATTAGCCAAAAACTAAAAACCATTATAAAATTATTATGTTCAAAGGTCAACCCAAAGGTTTGTTCGCCCTCGCCCTCGCCAACACCGGCGAGCGCTTCGGCTACTACACCATGATTGCCGTGTTTGCCCTCTTCCTTCGTGCAAACTTCGGCCTGGAAGCCGGCACGGCCGGTCTTATTTACAGCTCTTTCCTGATGCTGGTCTATTTCTTCCCGCTGATCGGCGGTATCCTCGCCGACAAATTCGGCTTCGGAAAAATGGTCACCACCGGCATCCTGGTTATGTTCGCCGGCTATTTATTGCTTTCCATCCCCCTGGGCGGCGGAACGGTAGCCCTCGTCGCGATGATGGCCGCCCTGCTGCTAATCGGCTTCGGAACGGGCCTGTTCAAGGGAAACCTGCAAGTGATGGTGGGTGACCTTTATAACGAGCCCCAGTACGCCGCCAAGCGTGACTCCGGTTTCTCCCTTTTCTATATGGCCATCAACATCGGCGCCCTTTTCGCCCCCACCGCGGCCATCAAAATCCGCGACTGGGCCATGTCCATCGGCTTTGACGGGAACGATGCATACCATTTCTCCTTCGCCGTTGCCTGCGTTTCCCTGATTGTTTCCATCGCCATCTATTATGCTTTCCGCAGCTGGTTCAAGCACGTGGAAGGCGGTCACGCCAAGGGAGAAAAGGCCCAGGTCGTGGACACCCTCACCCCCGAGCAGACCAAAAAACGTATGGTGGCCCTGTTTCTGGTATTCGCCGTGGTCATCTTCTTCTGGATGTCCTTCCACCAGAACGGTCTCACCCTGACGTATTTTGCCGATGAGTTCACGGAGCGCAGCGCCTCCGGCATCGCCTCCATGCCCTTCAACGTGATGAACCTGGTGGCCATTATCGCCATCGTGTACGCCCTCTTCTCCATTTTCGACAAGGAAACCTCCCAGAAAGGGAAATGGATCGGTGTGGGCGTCGTGGCCCTGGCCTGCGCCTTCCTCGTATGGATGTACACCCGCATCAGCGGCGACGTGGAAATCAGCGCTCCCATCTTCCAGCATTTCAACCCCTTCTATGTGGTAGCCCTCACACCGGTCTCCATGGCCATTTTCGGCGCCCTTGCCAAGAAGGGCAAAGAGCCTTCCGCTCCCCGCAAGATCGCCTATGGTATGCTGGTGGCAGCCATCGCCTTCGTCCTGTTGGCATTTGCCTCCATCGGCCTTAATACGCCCGACTACCAGGCCACCGTGCGCGACACCGCGGCCGAAACGCTGGTCTCCCCCTACTGGCTCATTTCCATCTACCTCATCCTCACCTTCGGAGAACTTCTCCTGAGCCCTATGGGCATCTCCTTTGTTTCCAGGGTGGCCCCTCCCAAGTATAAGGGTATGATGATGGGTATGTGGTTTGTCGCCTCTGCCCTTGGCAACTTCCTCGTCCAGGTGGGCGGACACCTCTGGGGTCCCCTCCCGCTGTGGATTGTCTGGACTGTATTCCTGGCCGTGTGCATCATCTCCGCCATCTTTATGTTCGCCATGATGAAGAAGCTGGAAGCTGCTACAGAATAGGTAACATCGGCACCTGGTGCCCAGACTTTATATCATATCTGGTCCTAACGGCTCCGGGAAAACCACTGCTTCGTACGGTGTTCTCCCGGAGCTGCTGGACTGCAGCGAGTTCGTCAACTCCGACGAGTTCGCCAAACACCTTTCTCCCTTCTCCCCGGAAAGCGCCTACATCACGGCCAGCCGCCTGATGCTCCGCAAGGTCCGCTACCTCTTCGACCGGAAAGAGGATTTCTGCATCGAAACCACCCTGGCCACGCGTTCGCTGATCAAAATGATCAACAGCGCCCAGCAGAAAGGCTATTTCGTCACCATCCTCTATTTCTGGCTCAACAGTCCCGACATTGCAGTGGAGCGTGTGGCAGCCCGGGTTCTGGCCGGCGGGCACAATGTCCCGGAAGAAACCATCCGCCGGCGCTACAGGATGGGCCTCAACTACTTTTTCAACCTCTATATGAACCTGTGCGACAAGTGGATTCTGGCCGACAACTCCGCCCCTCCCTATGACGTGGTGGCAGAAGGGTCCAGCAAGGGCTTGGTAATCCGGGATATGGAAAGGTACAACATTGTCCGCTCCCTGGTCAACAAACAGGAAGAATCGGTGCGTCCCGTCAAGGACGTGGCGGAATACATTGCAAAAGAAATAGCCAAGGCCCCCCTGGCCCACGACGGCGTCCCTTTCGAGGGCATTCCACGTGCACAGGCGGACTCCGACAACCTTGACGCAGCAAAAGAATGATTCAGACAAAAGACTATTATTTCAACCTGTTTCAGGTAGATTCCCAGGCGCTCGAGCGCCTGGTACAGGCCGCCCTTTCTTCCGGAGGAAGCTACTGCGACCTGTACTTCGAAAACACCACCTACGGCAGCCTGCTGCTCAGGGACGGAGCCGTCACATCGGGCGGGAACCACATCGATTTCGGCGTGGGCGTGCGTGTACTGAGCGGAGAAAAAACCGGCTACGCCTATTCGGAAAGCACAGCCTGGGCCGATATGCTCTCCTGCGCCCGTGCCGCCGCCCAGATAGCGGAAAAACCGATGGACGTAAGCCCCTACGGGACCCGGAGCCCCAGCCGTGGAGAGCCCAACCCGGCGGCAGACCGCTATCCCATCGTCCAGCCCTGGCGAGGCGTTCCCCTGTCCACCTTCCTCCCCTTCCTCCAGAAACTGGAGGCGGCGGTGAAAGGAAAAGACAGCCGCGCGGTAAAAGTTATCGCCAACCTGGCCTTTCAGCTAAGCGACATCCTGATGTACAACAGTGCCCGCGAGCTCAAATGGGACTCCCGTCCGATGGGAAGCATTTCACTTTCGGTGGTCTTTCAGCAGAATGACCGGAGGGAGAACAAATCCACCTCCCGCAGTTTTCGCCAAGGGGCCGAAATGCTCTCAGATACCCTGGTGGAAGAACTTGCCTCCGAGGTGGTCCGCGGCATCGACGAGCGTTTCGCAGCCCGCCGCCCCAAGGGTGGCCGTATGAGCGTAGTAATGGGCGCCGGCGCCTCCGGCATCCTCCTGCACGAAGCGATGGGACACGCTTTCGAGGCCGATTTCAACCGGAAAGGCACCTCCATCTTCGCCGACAAGATGGGCCGGCAGATCTGCCCGAGGGGCATACAGATCATCGACGACGGAACCCTTCCCGGCAACCGGGGAGCCCTGAACTTTGACGACGAGGGTATCCCCGGCCAAAAGACCTATATGGTGGAGGACGGCATCCTCACCTCTTACCTGCACGACCGCATCTCCGCCGCGCATTACGGGGTGCGCCCCACCGGCAACGGCCGTCGGGAAAGTTTCCGATACGCTCCCCTCCCTCGGATGCGCGCCACCTATATGGAAAGTGGAAAAGCCAAGGCCGAAGACCTCATCGCAGAGGTCTCGCAAGGCATTTTCGTGGACGAATTCTCCAACGGACAGGTGCAGATTGGCGAAGGAGATTTCACTTTCTATGTCAAATCCGGCTTCCTGATCGAGAACGGGCATCTCACCCGGCCCGTCAAGGATATCAACATCATCGGCAACGGACCGGCCGCCCTGGCCGATATCCGCGGAGTCGCCGACGACCTGACCGTGGATTCCAGCGCCTGGACCTGCGGAAAAGAGCAGTCCGTGCCTGTGAGCTGCGGCATTCCCACCGTCCTGATAGGCAATTTAACCGTAGGAGGAGAATAAATATGGACAATGCCCTTTTGACCCCGGCGGAAATCGCCCTTGCCCGCCACTGCCTGGAATATGCGCTCTCCCACGGCGCCCGGAAAGCCAGAATCACCCTGAGCAAGAGCCTGATGAACCTGATCGGCCTTCTGAACGGAGCTGTGGACAAGACGGCCCACGCCATGGACCGCAGCCTTCAGATACAGCTTTTTGTGGAAGGCCGCTACGGGGCCTTTTCCAGCAACAAGCTGGACAAAGAAGGCCTGGAAGCCTTCATTTCGGAGGCCATCGACACCGTGAAGATGCTGGAGCCCGATTCCTTCCGGGACCTTCCCGCAGCAGAACGCCTTTGCCGGGAAGCCCTCACCGGCCGCGAGCTGGGGCTCTACGACCCCGCCTGCGAGGCTTTATCGGCCGAAAAACGGAAGGAGACTGCCCTGGCTTCCATGGCCTGGGAACGGATGCAGGAGCAGCAGGAAGCCTGGAAACTCATTGCCGAGGAAGGAGAATACTCCGACAGCGTCTTCGACTCCCTCACCCTGGACAGTCAGGGCCTGTATGCCCGTCATACGGAAACCTCCTTCGAGATTGGCTACGAATCCACCGTGGAGGATGCGGCCGGGAACCACTTTTCCAGTTACTGGTGGGACGCTTCTCCCCGGCTGGAGGACCTGCAATGGAAAGACTGTGCCGAAAGTGCCTGCCGGAGAGCGGCCGCCCAAATCGGCCCGAAGAGCCTGAAAAGCGGAAAATACAAGGTGGTGGTGGACAGCGAATGCGCTTCCAAGCTGCTCACCCCGGTCCTGAACGCCCTGGGCGGCTTCTCGATCCAGCAAAAGAATTCCTTCCTGGTGGACAGTCTCGGGAAACGGATCTTCCCCGAAAGCCTCACCATCCTGGACCTCCCCCTTACCCCCGGAGACAGCGGCTGCCGCCTCTTTGACAGCGAAGGCGTGGCCACCCGGGAAATGCCCATTATCGAGAAGGGCGTCGTGAAAACGTACTTCCTGAACACCTACATTGCCGGAAAGATGAGCACCGCCCCCACCATCGAGGATGCTACCCGCGTCAGGGTCCTTCCCGTCGGGGAGTGCAAAACGCGGGAAGAACTGATGGCCAAGCTGGGCGAAGGCATTCTGGTCACGGGCTTCAACGGTGGCAATTCTAACCCCGCAACGGGCAATTTCTCTTACGGAATCGAGGGCTTCTTCTTCCGCGAAGGCCGCCCCGTGCATCCGGTCCGGGAAATGCTTGTCACCGGCAACTTCCTGGAACTCTGGGGGAACCTGACCGCTACGGCCGATGACGCCCGCCCCTGCCTTTCCAAACGCATTCCCAGCCTCGCCTTCGGGCAGGTAGATGTTAGCGCCTGATATGAAAACCGCCGTCGTCATCCTCAATTACAACACCCGCGATTACTTGAGGAAATTCCTTCCCGGGCTTCTGGACTCCTGCCGGGGCCGGGACGCACAGCTTATCGTGGCCGACAACGGCTCCGAAGACGGATCCGTACAGCTGATGCAAACGGAATTCCCGGGGGTTCCACTCATCGTCATGGAGCGGAATTACGGCTTTACGGGGGGTTACAACCGGGCCCTGAAAGGCCTGGATGCAGAATATTACGTTCTCATCAATTCCGATATTGAGGTGCCTCCGGACTGGCTGGAGCCGCTGGTGGAATGGATGGACAGCCACCCCCGGTGCGGCGCCTGCGGTCCCAAACTGATCTCGTACGAGCGCAGGGACTCTTTTGAGTATGCCGGCGCGGCCGGCGGCCTTCTGGACCGATACGGCTACCCCTTCTGCCGCGGACGCCTCCTCCAGAAAATCGAAAAGGACAAGGGACAGTACGACACGCCGGCCGATGTCCTCTGGGTAAGCGGCGCCTGCCTGCTGGTCCGTGCCTCCGTCTGGAACAACCTGGGAGGCCTGGACGAGCGCTTTTTCGCCCATATGGAAGAGATTGACCTTTGCTGGCGGATGCAGTTGCAGGGGTGGAAGGTGAGCGTGGTTCCCTCCTCCCGCGTCTTTCACATCGGCGGAGGTACCCTTCCCAATGAATCCCCTTTCAAGCTGCGGCTGAATTTCCGCAACAACCTTCTCCTCCTGGAGAACAACCTCCCCGCCACCTTTGTCGCGCAGGGTCTGCCGGAGCAGAAGGCCCGGCAGAAGGCCCGAAGACGCATCCTTGCAAGAATGTGCCTGGACGGCGCCTCGGCCCTGATGTACCTGATTACGCGCCGCTGGAGTTTCTACCAGTCCGTGGTCGCCGCACACCAGGAATATCGGAAGCTCAGGCGCCCCGGTTCGATACCCGGAACCGCTTCCGTCCCTGAAGGCCTGGTGAACAAGGCCGTGGTCCTGAAAGCATTATTGGGAAAAAAGTAGTATATTTGCCTTATGAAAATCATCATCGAAGGCGCCGGACAGACCGGATCCCACCTGGCCAAGATGCTCAGCGTGGAATCCAACGAAATCACCGTCATTGACTCGGATGCCGGACGCATCCGCCAGCTGGCCTCCCAGGCCGACGTTGTCACCCTCCAGGGCCCTCCCTCCACCATCAGCCTGCTGAAAGAGGCCGGTTGCGCCGGAGCGGACCTTTTCATCGCCGTCAACCCCAGCATGGACCAGAGCGTGAACATCGTGAGTGCCCTGCTGGCCAAAAAGCTGGGCACCAAGCGGGTCATCGCCCGTATCGACGACGAGGCCTACCTTTCTCCCGAGAACAAACTGCTGTTCAAGGATATGGGAGTGGATATGATGTTTTTCCCGGAGAAGAGCGCCAGCGATGAAATCGTGGCGATGCTCCATAGCAGCGCCTCCACGGATACCCTGGATTTCGCACGCGGAAAACTCCAGCTGTCGGTCTTCAAGCTGGACGACGACTCCCCTCTCCTGGATATGAACGTGACGGAGTTCGCCCACGCCGTCAAGAACATAGAGGCCACGTCCGATTTCCGTATCGTGGCCATCTCCCGCGGAGGAAAGACCATCATCCCCAAGTTTGACACCAATTTCAAATTCCACGACTACCTGTACATCATTTCCCGTCGCGACGCAATGCCTGCCCTGATGAAATTCCTGGGAAAAGACAAGATAGACATCCGCCGGGTGATGATTCTGGGAGGCAGCGAGATTGGCCATATGGTGGCCCAGAAACTCGCCGCACAGAAACTGGAAGACATCAAACTGGTGGAGGTGGACCGCAACCACGCCAGGTACCTCTCCGAGGTTCTTCCGGACGAAGTGACCGTAGTCTGCGGAGACGCCCGAAACTCCGATTTTCTCCAGGAGGAAGAACTCCGCAGCTACCAGGCCGTACTGGCCTTCACCGGTAACGACGAGGTAAACATTCTCGCCTGTGTGGTGGCCAAGAAGATGGGAGTTCCCCGCGTCATCGCACAAGTGGAAAACCTGGAGTACCTGCGCCTGGCCGAGGAAATGGGCGTGGACACGGTCATCAACAAAAAGCTCATCACGGCCAGCCGCATCTTCAAGTTCACTCTCTCGGACAAGGTGCGTTCCGTGCGATATGTGAGCGGAACGGATGCCGAGGTGCTGGAATACACCGCCGCCCCCGGCTCCCGCATCACCCGGAGCATCCTCAAGGATATCGAATTCCCGGCCGATGCCATCATCGGCGGAGTCATCCGCGGCGGAGACAGTTTCATCGCCGTAGGCCACTCCCGGATCGAACCTTACGACCGCGTAGCCGTCTTCGCATTGCCCGAGGCGGTGAAAGACGTGGACAAAATGTTCAAATAATTTTATTATATTTGCAAGAATAGACAAACACAGATATGAGCATCCAGACGGACAATATTCAAAAACTGGTGGAACGCCGGGCCAAAGCCCGCCTGGGCGGCGGACAGAAACGCATCGAGGCCCAGCACGCCAAAGGAAAACTCACGGCCCGCGAGCGCCTGGCCCTCCTCCTGGACGAGGGAAGCTTCGAAGAATACGATATGTTCGTGCAGCACCGCTGCACCAACTTCGGGATGGAAAACAGCCATCCTGACGGGGACGGCGTAGTAAGCGGCTGCGGCACCATCGACGGCCGCCTTGTGTACGTATTCGCCCAGGACTTTACGGTGAGCGGCGGTTCGCTGTCCAAGACGATGAGCGAGAAAATCTGCAAGGTGATGGATATGGCCGTCCGCAACGGTGCTCCCTGCATCGGCCTTAACGATTCGGGCGGAGCCCGCATCCAGGAGGGCATCGACGCCCTGGCCGGCTATGGGGAAATTTTCGAGCGCAACATCCTGGCCTCCGGAGTGGTTCCCCAGATCAGTTGCATTATGGGACCCTGTGCCGGCGGTGCGGTGTATTCCCCCGCCCTGACGGACTTCACCCTGATGATCAAGAACACCTCCTATATGTTCCTGACCGGACCTGCCGTGGTGAAAAGCGTCACCGGAGAAGAAGTGAGCCAGGAAGAGCTGGGCGGCGCCTCCGTCCACGCTTCCAAAAGCGGCGTAGCCCATTTTGCCGCAGAAAATGAACAGGAAGCCATTGCCACCATCCGGGAGCTGCTCTCCTACCTGCCCCAGAACAATCTGGAAAGCGTCCCCTTCGTAGAAAGCGCAGACCCTGTCGGCCGTGTGGAAGACGCCCTCAACGCCATTGTACCCGACAATCCCAACAAAGCCTACGATATGTACCAGGTCATCCGTAGCATCGTGGACGACGGAAAATTCCTGGAAATCCACAAGGACTTTGCCCGGAATATCATCGTGGGATTCGCCCGTATGAACGGCCGCAGCGTGGGCATCGTCGCCAACCAGCCCGGCGTGCTGGCCGGCGTGCTGGATATCAATGCCAGCCGCAAGGGGGCCCGTTTCGTACGCTTCTGCGACGCTTTCAACATCCCGCTGGTGACCCTGGTGGATGTCCCGGGCTTCCTCCCCGGCACCCAACAGGAATACGGAGCCATCATCACCAACGGGGCCAAACTGCTGTACGCTTACGGAGAAGCCACGGTGCCCAAGGTTACCGTCACCCTGCGCAAGGCCTACGGCGGCGCCCACATCGTCATGAGCTGCAAGCAACTCCGCGGAGACGTCAATTACGCCTGGCCCAGCGCCCAGATTGCCGTAATGGGGGCCGAAGGTGCCGTGAACGTCCTCTACGCCAAAGAAATGAAAGAGAAGCCCGAGAAGGCCGCCGAAATTTTCGAACAGAAAAAGAAGGAGTACGAAGAACTGTTCTCCAATCCTTACCAGGCCGCCCAGAAGGGCTATATCGAGGATGTCATCGAGCCGCGCAACACGCGCTTCCGCGTAATCCGCGCCCTGGAGCAGCTTTCCGGCAAACAGGCCTCCGTCCCTGCCAAGAAACACGATAACCTGCCGCTGTAAGCTTATGAGAAAAGTCCCTGCCAGCGTACTGCTCCTTTTCCTGGTTTCGGCCCTGGCCCTCAAAGCCCAGAATGTCAGCGACCTCATCATCTCCGAGGCGCTGGCCCGGCCGGACTCCACCGGCATCCTGGACGACTACGGACGCCGGAGCGGCTGGATAGAGCTGTACAACAAATCCACCGGAACGGTCAACTTCGGCGGTTGTTACCTCACTGACGACCTCGACAACCTCCGGAAGAGCATCATCCCTAAGAGCGATCTCCGTACCAAACTGGGTCCTCGCCAGACGGTGCTGCTTTTCTGCAGCGGAAATGGAGCCGACGGCACTTTCTATGCCGGATTCACCCTCGTTCCCGGAAAAACGGTGTATCTGGTCTCTAACGACGGCCGCACCATCATCGACTCGTTGCAGATTCCGGCATCCCTTCCGCAGGGGAAATCCGTCAGCAAACTGGCTCCGGATATCCGTCAGCAACAGTTCCAAGCCGTATCCGAACCGACCATCCCTTCGCCCGGAATCCTTAATGGAAACCCCAATGCCGCCTCCAAGGGAGAACTGATGAAGGAAAGGGATCCCCACGGCTGGATTCTTACCGTGGTGTCCGTGAGCGTGGTGTTCTGCGCCCTGGCCCTTTTGTGGTGCCTGTTCTGGCTGCTCTTTGATCGGCCCGCCAAACAGAAAGCCGCCGCTTCAGCTACTGCCGGCAAGACAAAGGCCGCCGGTAGGAAAAATGTCACCCTCAGTGACAGCGAAGAATCCGCCGTGGCCGCCGCCATTGCCCTGGCCCTGGATATGGAACAGGGTGGCGACACGTATGCCGCCATCGCTACGGCCGTACACCTGTACCTGAGCAATGCCGTCCACGACGTGGAACCCGGCATTCTCACCCTTGTCCGCAAGCCTTCCGCTTGGGAAAACAAATCATTGAATTTCAGAAAGTTACCCAGATAAATATGAAAGAGTATAAATTTAAGATCAACGGTAAAGACTACGCCGTGACCATCGGCGAGGCCGAAGGGAAAATGCTGTCCGTCAACGTGAACGGCGCAGATTATCAGGTAGAACTGGAGAATGCGCCCGTGGCGGCCCCCGCCGCTCCGGCAAAGACCGCCGCCCCGGCGACCGCCGCAGCTCCTGCCGCCCCCGCCGCTCCCGCCGGTGCCGGTGAAAAGGTCAACTCTCCTCTTCCCGGCGTGATTGTGGAAGTGTGCGTCAAGGAAGGCCAGGCCGTCAAGTCCGGCCAGAAGGTCGCCGTCCTGGAAGCGATGAAGATGGAGAATGAGATTCCCGCCCCCAAGGACGGAACCGTCACCGCCATCCACGTGACCAAGGGTGACAGCATCCTGGAAGGAGCCCCCGTTGTAACCATCGCCTAATGGAACACATTTTCGAGTCCCTTTCCCAGTTCTGGGAGTACACCGGCTTTGCCAACTGCTCGTGGCAGAACCTGGTGATGATCGGCATCGGTCTGGTGTTCATCACCCTGGCCATCGTCAAGGAGTGGGAGCCTATGCTGCTGGTGCCCATCGGCTTCGGTATGATTGTGGGAAACATTCCCATGTTCCCCGGGCTGAACATCGGCGTGTATGAAGACGGCTCGGTCCTCAATATCCTCTACCAGGGCGTGAAACAGGGTTGGTACCCACCCCTGATCTTCCTGGGCATCGGAGCGATGACGGACTTCTCGGCCCTCATTTCGCAGCCCCGGCTCATCCTGATCGGAGCAGCAGCGCAGATGGGCATTTTCGGAGCCTATCTGCTGGCGATGCTCTTTGGCTTTGCGCCCAACGAGGCGGGTGCCATCGGCATCATCGGCGGCGCTGACGGTCCCACCGCTATCTTCCTCAGTTCCAAACTGGCTCCGGACCTGATGGGTGCCATCGCCGTATCGGCCTATTCATATATGGCCCTGGTTCCGGTCATCCAGAAGCCCATTATGCTCCTTCTGACCAACAAGAAGGAACGGCTCATCCGGATGCCCGCCCCGCGCGTGGTTTCCAAGCGGGAAAAGATTGTCTTCCCCATCGTGGGCTTCCTCATCACCGCTTTCATCGTTCCGTCCGGCCTGCCGCTTTTGGGGATGCTGTTCTTCGGCAACCTCCTGAAGGAAAGCGGAGTGACCAAGCGACTGGCCAATACCGCCAGCGGACCGCTCATCGATGTGGTTACCACCCTGATCGGCCTCACCGTGGGCGCCTCCACCCAGGCCGACAAATTCATCAGCGTCCGCTCCCTCCTCATTTTCGGGCTGGGTCTGCTAAGCTTCGTGATTGCCACCACCTGCGGCGTTCTGTTCGTGAAAGTGATGAACCTGTTCATCAAGAACCCCGCCAGGAAAATCAACCCGCTCATCGGCAATGCCGGGGTTTCCGCCGTACCGGACAGCGCCCGTGTTTCCGAGACCGTGGGCCGCGAGATAGACCCCTCCAACCACCTCCTGATGCACGCGATGGGGCCCAACGTGGCCGGCGTCATCGGATCGGCCGTCGCGGCAGGTATCCTCCTGAGTTTCCTTGGATAGTTATAAATAATCGCCTGATAATCAGGCGATTATTTATAATCCTCTGCACTTTTTGCGCAGAGGATTTTTTGTAAATGACTGAATATAAAGAACATACGAATAACCAATTCGAAAGTTTAAAGATTATTTGGAAAATTGCTTCAAAAGTTTAACTTTGTAATTTGAAATCACTGAAATTAGTAATCTTTTTAGATATGGCTCAAAAAAATCTACTCTTGGGAGATGAGGCGCTGGCTCTGGGCGCCCTCCACGCGGGTCTTTCGGGCGTATATGCATACCCCGGCACCCCCTCTACGGAAATCACCGAGTATATCCAGGCCCATCCCCTGACGGCGGAGCGCAAGGTACACTGCGACTGGTCGTCCAATGAAAAAACAGCGATGGAAGAAGCCCTGGGCATGTCCTATGCCGGAAAACGCGCCCTGGTGTGCTTCAAGCACGTAGGCCTGAACGTTTGCGCAGATCCTTTCATGGGATCGGCCATGACGGGTGCCAACGGCGGTCTGGTCATCGCCTCCTGCGACGATCCATCGATGCACAGCTCCCAGAACGAGCAGGATTCCCGCTTCTACGGCGCCTTCGCGATGATGCCGGTCTTTGAACCGTCCAATCAGCAGGAGGCCTACGAGATGACGCGCGCCGCTTACGACTATTCCGAGGAACGCGGCATTCCTGTCCTGATGCGGCTGACCACCCGGATGGCCCACTCCCGGGCGGTTGTGGAAAACGGGAAGGACATCCGGGAGCAGAATAGCCTGCACTACCCGGCCAAGCCCCGCCAATGGGTCACCCTTCCGGTCAACGCCCGCGTGCGCAACCGGGAACTTATCAAAGACTACGTCCTTTTTGAAGAAGACGCCGTCCGTTCCCCCTTCAACCAGCTTACGGAAGGTAAGGACAACAGCCTGGGCATCATCGCCTGCGGCATCGCCTACAATTACCTGATGGAAAACTACCCGGACGGCTGCCCCTATCCGGTCCTGAAAGTGTCCCAGTATCCCTTCCCGAGGGAGCTGGCCCGCCAGCTGGCCGCCAAGACCCATCGCATCCTGGTGATGGAAGAAGGCCAGCCCCTGGTGGAAGAGCGCCTGAGGGGCGTTTATCCCGGTGATGTCCAGATTCTGGGCCGCCTGGACGACACCCTGCCCCGGGACGGAGAACTGAACCCGGATGCCGTCAGGCAGGCCCTGGGACTTCCCGCCCTCCCGCAGTACCCGGCTTCCCGGGTGGTGGCCCCCCGTCCGCCGGCCCTTTGCCAGGGCTGCGGCCACAGGGATTTCTACACGGCCCTCAATAACGTCCTCAAGGACTATGAAGGAGCCCGCGTGTTCGGAGACATCGGCTGCTACACCCTGGGCTGGATGCCTCCTTTCAACAGCCTCCACACCTGCGTGGAGATGGGCGCTTCGCTCACCATGGCGCAGGGTTCGGCCTACAGCGGAACCTGGCCGGCCGTCGCCGTCATCGGAGACTCCACTTTCACCCACAGCGGAATGACCGGGCTTCTGGATGCCGTCAACGGCAAGGCCGATGTCACCCTCTGTATCTCCGACAACCTCACCACCGGAATGACCGGAGGACAGGACAGTGCCGGAACAGGCCGCATCGAGGCCATCTGCGAAGGCCTGGGTGTGGAGAAAGAGCATATCCGCACCATCGTCCCGCTGCCCAAGAACTATCCCGAAATGGAGAAAGTCATCCGCGAAGAGCTGGAGTATCACGGCGTTTCGGTCATCGTCTGCCGCCGGGAATGTATCCAAGCATTAAGAAGACACGCTGCTAAAAAGTAAAATGGTATGAAAAAAGATATTATTCTGGCGGGTGTGGGAGGACAAGGCATCCTCTCCATCGCAACGGTCATCGGATCGGCCGCCCTGGAACAGGGTCTGTATCTCAAACAGGCTGAAGTACACGGTATGAGCCAGCGCGGAGGAGACGTTCAGTCCAATCTGCGCCTGTCATCGGCCCCCATCTACAGCGACCTCATCCCCAAAGGCGGGGCCGACCTCATCGTTTCCCTGGAGCCGATGGAAGCCCTCCGCTACATCCCCTATCTGGCTCCGGACGGCTGGATCATCACCAACACCACCCCGCTGGTGAACATCCCCGACTATCCGGAAATGGAGAAGGTGATGGAAGCCCTGAACGCCTTCCCCCAGGTGCTGGCCCTGGACGTTGACGGTATCGCCAAGGACCTCGGAAGCCCCCGCGGGGCCAATATGGTCCTTCTCGGAGCGATGAGCGCCGTCCTCCACATCCTGGAGCCCGAAAAACTCCGTGAGGGTATCCGCCGTGTCTTCGGCCGCAAGGGAGAAGCCGTGGTAGAGTCCAATATCAAAGCCTTCGACGAAGGTCTTTCCCGTTTCCAAAACCGTTAAGCTTATGCATCAACCGCTCCCTAAAGAAAGTCTGGACCGGGTGCTGCAGGAAATGGGAATCGAAGACATTTCCCGTACGACCATCCGCCAGTGCGCAATGATCGGTGCCGCCCTGGAACAGGAGGCCGGCGAGCCCTTCTCCCACCTGGAGTTCGGCGTTCCCGGCATCCCGGCCTGTCCCATCGGCATCGAAGCCCAGAAGAAAGCGCTGGACGAGGGAAAATGCTCCATCTACCCGTCCGTCCAGGGTCTGCAGGAACTCAAGGAAAACGCATCTCGTTTTGTCAAGGCGTTCATCGACGTGGACATCAACCCCAAAGGCATCGTTCCCACGGTGGGTTCTATGCAGGGCAGTCTCACCTGCATCCTGGAATGTTCCCAGCTGAATCCTGAAAAGGACACCATCCTGTATATCTGTCCCGGCTTCTCGGCACAGGGAAGGCAGCCGGACATCCTAGGCATCAAGAACCTGTGGTTCGACATTTACGAATTCCGTGCAGAAAAACTGCGGGACAAGCTGGAATCCTATTTCAAACAGGGGAACATTGCCGCCATCCTGTACTCCAATCCCAACAATCCGGCCTGGATTTGCCTGACGGAAGAAGAACTCCGGATTATCGGAGAACTGGCCACCCAGTACGACGTCATTGTCCTGGAAGACATGGCCTATCTGTGCATGGACTTCCGGAAAGACCTCTCCGTCCCCTTCCAGCCTCCGTTCCAGAGCACCGTCGCCCACTATACGGACAACTACATCATGCTCCTTTCCGGCTCCAAGATTTTCAGTTATGCCGGAGAGAGAATCGGCATAGCCTGCATTTCCGACAAGCTTTACCAGCGGGAATATCCCACCCTCAAGGAAAAATGGGGCATCTCCCGTTTTGGAGACAACTTCATCCTCAATTATCTGTACGTCAACACTTCCGGCGTATCCCATTCGGCCCAGTATGCCCTGTCCGCGATGTTCAAGGCCTGCGTGGAGGGCCGGTACAACTTTGTGAAGGAGCTCCGCAATTATGGCTTCAGGGCCCACCGGTCGCGGGAAATCTTCGACAAGCACGGCTTCCACCTGGTTTATGACAAAGACATGGAAGAAGCCATCGGAGACGGTTTCTTCTACACGGTGGAATACAAGAACATGAACAACAGGGAACTGCTGGAATCCCTTTTCCGCTGCGGAATCGTCGCCATTCCGCTCAATACCACCGGCAGCAGCCAGTCGGGCATCCGGGTCTGCGTCTCCCGTCTTTTGGACGACAATGATTTCCAGCGCCTGGACCGGCATCTTGAACTCTTTGTAAATTTAGTAAAATGATGAAATACGTAAGCGCCGACGAAGCCGTCAAACTGGTCCGGAGCGGAGACACCGTCGTCTGTCAGGGCGGCACCTCCGTCCCCGTCATCCTGCAGGAAGCCCTGGCCCGCCGCCACGACGAACTGCGGGATGTCCAGATTGTCTGCGGATTCAACATCACCGCCGCCGAGGCACCCTTCTGCAAACCCGAATACAAGGACTCCTTCCTGGTGAACAGCATTTTCATCAGCGGAGACCAGCGCAAGCACATCGCCGCCGGATACGGAACGATGACTCCCGCCTTCCTGGGAGAAGTGCCCGGCCTTTTCCGCCGCAGGGAAATGCCTGTGGATGTAGTCTTTATCAACTGCTCCCTCCCGGACGAGAACGGCTACCTGAGCTATGGCATATCGGCCGATATCGCCGTTTCGGCCGTGGAATGCGCCCGGGTGGTCATCGCCCAGGTGAGCCCCAATATCCCCTACCTCTACGGAAAGTGCCTCATCCACGAGTCGGAGATTGCGGCCGCCGTCTATACCGAGGATGCCCCGCTGGGAATGGTCTTCGGGGACCCCACGCCCATCGAAGCCGCCATCGGCGCCAATGTCGCGTCCCAAATCCCCGACGGAGCCTGTCTGCAGATTGGTGTCGGTGGTATTCCCAATGCCGTGCTCAACGGCATCAAGCACCACCAGCACCTGGGCCTTCACACCGAAGCGATGACCGACGGAGTCATTCGCCTGATGAAGGAAGGCGTCATCGACAACTCGCTCAAGAAAGTGCACCCGGGTGTGAGTATCGCCGCCCTGGCCATCGGCTCCAAGGAAATGTACGAGTATATCGACCATAACCGGACGATGGAGTTTTACGATGTGGCCTATACCAACGATCCTTTCCTGATTGCCCAGAACCCCAGGGCCTGCGCCATCAATTCCGCCATTGAAGTGGACCTGACCGGCCAGATCTGTGCCGATTCCATCGGTGAGATGATTTTCTCCAGCGTAGGCGGTCAGCACGACTTTATGTACGGCTGCGCCCTGGCCGAGGAAGGACGTACCTTCATCGCCCTGCCTTCCCGCACGGCCAAGGGAAAAGCCAAGATCGTGCCCACCCTCACCCCGGGGGCCGGCGTGGTCACCACCCGTTTCCAGACGCAATATGTAGCCACGGAACACGGCATCGTCTATCTGAGAGGAAAGAGCCTGGCCGAAAGGGCCAAGCTCCTCATTTCCATTGCCCACCCCGACGACCGGGAAGAGCTGGAAAAGGCTGCCTGCAAGCGCTTCGGATACAGTTTCCTGCGCCTCCGCTAGCGGATGGCGGCCGCAGCGATGCTGGCCACAACGGAACGGAGCCGGGCGACCGAACCCTCGTCACGCGGATGAACCCGGTGACAAAGCAGGATGACCGCCGTACCGGTGTCCGGATCCAGAATGATGGAAGTACCTGTGTAGCCCGTGTGGCCGCGCAGGTTTTCCGTTTCAAAAATGTCCCCGCTGGTGTAGGGACCATAGTAATACGTATCCCAACCCAGGGCGCGCGCCACCTTGGGATCGTTGACGGCAGGCACCTCGAACATTTTCCGCACCGTCTGCGGCGAGAGGATACGCCGGCCCATCCAGCTGCCGTCACCAAGGAGCGCAGCAGCGATGACGGCCAGATCCTCCACATTGGAGAACACGCCGGCGTTGCCGGAATTCCCCTGGTTGATCAGGCGGGCGATGGGGTCGTGCACGGCCGCCTTAAGCGGCATTCCGTCTTCCTGCACCTCCGTGGGGGCACAAAGGGCGGCCAGTTCCGCTTTCAGCGGAGCGCCGTCCAGCGGAAAGTAAGTAGTGTGCTTCAATCCCAGCACATCGAAGATATGCTGCCGGGCATAGTCGCAAAGGCGCTGCCCGGTGATACGCTGGACAATGTGCTGGAGCGTCACGAAGTTGAGGCAGCTGTACAGCTGTTCCGTCCCGGGACGAAAGTTGCGTCCGGCCCGGCCGGCGATAAAGGAAAGAAGTTCCTGCGGAGTTCCGGGGCCGAATTCCTTCAGATAGGCTCCCATATCCACATAAGCATCCAGACCCGAAGAATGCGTAAGGAGATGCTGGACGGTAATGTCCACCTTCTCCCCCGTTTCGGGATCGGTCCAGGGCCGGAAGCCGGGAATGTACCGGCTCACAGGATCCACCAACCGGAGCTGCCCCCGTTCCACCAGCTGCATCACGGAAATGGTGGTTCCCACACACTTGGAAAGGGAAGCCAGGTCGAACATTGTTTCGGTAGTAAGCGGCTCGTTTTCAGGAACTAACGACTTATAACCGAAAGCCTTTTCATACACCAGGGACCCCCGGTGCACAACCCCAACCACGGCACCCGGAATCTCTCCCAGGCCGATGGAGGCGTTGACGGCGCTGTCGATGAGCGCCAGATGCGAAGAACTCATCCCTGCTGTCTCAGGAGAACAACGCGGAATACCCTCCGTCCGAGGGTCGGCGCAGGAAAGCGCCACGGAGGCGACAACCGCCAATAAAAAGTGTCTAGAATACATAAGTCGTTGCCATTCCTAAAGTCCAAGCGCCGACCTGCGGGTCCAGTCCTCGACCCACATCCAGCGAAAGGATGAAATTGGTGTTCATCTGGATTTTCCCGCCCAGGCCGAAAGCGGCCATCAGCGGGAGTTTCCTGTCCTGCCAGAGACCAGGCAGCATCCCGCCCTGCCGTTTCTGCTCCTCCAGCCGATAGCTGCGGGTAATGGCGCAGACATCGGCAAATGGATTCAGGACGAAGTCGAACTGTTGGCCGAACAGCCTGAATTTGAAAGGGATGATACGCAGTTCAAAGTTTCCCCAGGCATAGCCGGCAGCCATAATGCGGTTGTAGCGGATGCCCCGTACCGTGACGCGGCTTCCAAGTCCGCAGATTTCCTCATACGGGTAAAAGATGGTGGCTATCTCGTTCAGGTTATAATAAGGAATTTCGCCGGCCAGCTGATGCTGAAGTCCCAGGTGCCAGGCAAAGACCAGTCTGCCTGGAATAAGGGAAAGATAGTGTCGAAAATGGGCCACCAACTGCAGA
>ONOH01000040.1 GCA_900319405.1 uncultured Bacteroidales bacterium
TGGTTGGAAAACTTTCGGAGAATTGCCATGGACTATGAATTCTACTCTGACACTGGTGAAGCGATGGTTCAACTCGCCTTCTGCCGGCTTATGTATAACAAAATCTACGATTGAAATTTAAACAGCTTCTAAAACCTCTAATGTGAGTGTTTCAAGTGCCTTGCCGCTGCAGAAAACAATCTGATGCGTGGGATATTTGAACTTGGTTATCTTCTACATCTTGCAAAAATAATGTTTTTTTTTACGAAATATGCGAAGGTCCCGAGGCGCCCCCGGACCTGCTACCGTGCTGGCCAACGTGTCTAAGCGAAATATGAGATGATTGGCACCCATGCGGGCCGCCGCGCCTTCATCTGCCTGGCCCTCTCCAGCGGCATCCCGCCGCAGGTGGTGATGAAGTGGATAATCTTGCAAAGATTTTGGTATTCAGATAAACTTTGTTAAATTCGCATTGTCGTTGCGGATATTTCCGGAAAATCCGCAATCAGTTTGAGGAAATTTAGAGCTGTTATGTACCATAGAATATTCGACATAGAGAATCGGATGGATGAGGCAATGTTCCTCTTTGGCGGCCGTCAGACAGGGAAATCAACTCTTTTGAAAGAACGCTTCCCCAAGGCGGTTTACATTGACCTTTTGAAGTCCGATGTGAGAAATCGCTTTAAGCAGTATCCGGAGGAATTCCGGGAGAGCCTTCTGAGGTATCCGCCCGAGACGCTCGTCATCGTCGATGAAATCCAAAAGGTCCCTGACCTCCTGGATGAAGTGCACTGGCTGATGGTCGAGAAAGGGCTGTGGTTCATCCTCAGCGGATCAAGTGCCCGCAAAATCATGAAGAGCGGTGCAAACAACCTGGGCGGCCGTGCTATACCGGAGACTTTGTTCCCTCTGGTAAGCGCCGAGATCCCGGATTTCGACCTGGAGCGTGCCGTCCAGAATGGCATGATTCCCCGTCATTATATGGTTGCCAATGCCCGGAACCGTATGAGGGCTTACATTGACCTGTATCTGAAAGAGGAGATTATCGAAGAGGCGCTTGTCCAGAATGTGGATGAGTTTGTCCGCTTTATGGAAGTGGCTGCCATCATGGACGGAGAAATCCTCAATTATGAGAATGTGGCCAGTGATTGCGAGGTGTCTGCCAATACGGTGAAAGCATACTATAAGATTTTGGTAGATACGCTTTTGGGATTCGAAGTGCCGGCATACAGGAAGGTCATCAAAAGGAAACTGTACAAGTCACCCAGATTCTACTATTTCGATGTCGGCATTGCCAATCACCTGACCAAGAGATACCACCTTGCGCCAAAGACGCCAGAGTATGGCCATGCCTTCGAGCACCTTATCATGCAGGAGATTGTCGCCTATC
Organism: uncultured Bacteroidales bacterium; assembly: GCA_900319405.1. Taxonomy (GTDB): domain Bacteria; phylum Bacteroidota; class Bacteroidia; order Bacteroidales; family UBA932; genus Cryptobacteroides. The sequence continues at coordinate 1,370 of ONOH01000040.1, forward strand.
TGGGCTATACGAACAGCGATGAGGAGCTGACCTACTGGCACACCTATGAAAATCTTGAAGTGGACGCCGTCATCGGCGACGCACGTGTCGCCATTGAAATCAAATCAAAGGAGCACATTGACCACGATGACAAGAAGGGAGTAACGGAGTTCGCGAAGGAGCATCCGGACACCAAGCAGATACTTGTATCCAGGGACCGTATCAGCCGCCGTAGCGGTGATGTGGACCTCTATTACGTGACCGACTTCTTCAAAGCCCTCTGGGCCGGTGAGATTATTTGATACGCCTATGCTGACGAGAAGCGATATCACCATAGCCGTCTTTCGTACTGTCACCAGACCGTGAAGGAGGGCAATACCTGTTCGTCGACTTCGCGGGCGATACGATGTCCTATGTGGACCTTGCTGTGAGACTCTTCCTTCCGCCTCCCGGATGGATTTTCTCATTCTATGCCGATAAATTCGAATTCCCTTTTTTTCTTTTACTCACAAGAAAAGACGCCAGCAATATCGCAACAATCAGAGCCACTGCTCCTGTTATAATCTGACTTATCCCACTGCTTGCAGATACTTCCTTATCTACTAAAGCAAAAGGATCCACATCGCTTAAATATTTACCCTCAGCAATCAAGGAAAGAGCATGCTCCAGCATCACATCAGTGTGCCCATCGGCTCCGCTCACAACCTCATCGTAGGTTAGCGGCAGCGGATAATCGGGCAGCAGGCCGCGGCCTTCCGGAAAGCGGTCGCAGACCGTTTTATCAAAAACCAGTTGGACCATTGGGATATGGATAGTTTGCAGGGAGTTGGGCAACTGTATGTCTGCAAATTTGAGGGCCGTCATATAATGATATCCCGTGCCGGTTTCTCGACCGACGCTTACACCGCGGCGATTGCGAACCAATACCGCCGGGAAAAGCGTAGCTGCCGAGAAAGAACTGCCGTTTGTGAGTATATACACCTTGCCGTCATAATGCACTTGAGCGTCCGGCAGCACTACGGAACAGGTTTCCAGGGTATCCCGCAGATAGAAACCATTTTCCCCCGGCTCATAGTCTGGGAATATCTCCGAATCCGCTGCATAGTTTAAGCTATGCGCGAGGCTGGCAAAATTTCCCGCTTTGTTCACGCGCGCATAGCCGCCTTTCTGCTTGTCCATCGGCTCGTTGGCCAGACAGGAAAGCAGGTTCATCAGCACTTCGCTGTGGCCTCCGGCGTTGTTGCGTACGTCCACAATCAGGTTCGGTGCCCGGAGCGTGTCCAAAAACGCCCGTACCTGCTCCACCTGCCCAGTAAGCATTTCAAAGGTCTTGATACCCAGATAGGCCGTGGAGTCATTGAGCACGCGGGTATGGAAAACATCATCGTCACGCTCCATCCTGTTCAGGTTATGCCATTTTACCATCCGCTTGTAAGTGTCCGTAATCTGGAAACGCGGCCGCTCGTAGAAAGGAATGTACACCGTGCTGCCATCCTCCAGTTCCAACTCATGGGCACTGTCTTTTCCGGCACCAAGGTTCATGAGCCTACCCCATGCTCCCAGAAGGACGATCTCTTCTTCGGGAGTACTTTTCACTCCTGCATCATACGTGTACAGAAACTTATACGCTTTCCGGGCATACTCGAAGGAGGGAGCGCCGTTAATGCGGCTCACAACCTTTCCCTCGTACTGTTTGAATTCCGGGACGGTGAAGAGGATACGCACCGTATCGTTACAGAACATCAGGAATTCACCAGGTTGCCAGCTTTTCTGAGACGCTGTCTGTATCGGGTCTGGAAGCAGTCCGATATGACTGTCCGGAATTTGATGTAGAATATCCCTGAGCATCATCCTGAAGCCATCGGACACACCCACCGGAGTGAAAACGGAGGATTTCAGGGAATCCATATAAGCGCGGAAAGCGCTCTCTCCCATCCGGTCTTCCAAAGAAGGATAGAGTTCACAGACCGCCTCTTTAAGGACATCCAAGTCCTCACGAACCTTTTCTGCCGGAAGCGGATCCTCACGCGTGAGCGCCTTAGGCTCAATGAAAGTAGTTTTCAGGCCAAAAGGAGTCATAGGATCGGCAGGCGTATTGTCCCGCTTGGAAACGGAGAGACAGAGCGACGGCTTTCTGAAAGCCTTATAGGAATAATCCACCACGCCAAGCGTATCACCCCTGGAAAGTTTCTGCCCGGTTTTGAAAGCTTTGTCGCTCAGGAACCCATGTAAGTGTACTTTATTGCCATCAGCCAGCCGGAGTGACATGAAGCCGGTATACTGCGTGCCGTCCTGCTCTCTGGCAGCCAGCACTTGCTCTTTCAGGCTCTGTTTTTCTCGAGAACCGCTGGACAGGGAATAGGTCAAACTTCTGTAATAGGCGGTGCCCACATAAATAATAGTGCCCTCTGCCGGGCACAGCACAATGGCTCCGGACTCGGCCCCGATGAAAAGGCCATCAAAATTCAATTCCTCACCAATATAGTTTTGCGGCTGGGAAAGGATGTCCTCTCCAGCCGATTTTCCCGCGATGGGCCAAAGCATGGTCTGGGCCTGCGCCGCAAGCGATATAGCCAGGACTCCAATGATGGAAGCTATTTTTTTCATCATTTCATTAAGAAGCTGTTTAAATTTGAGTAAAAAATTTTGCTAATATAGCATGTAAATAATTGAAAATCAGTAGGTTAATTGAAATATTTTTCGTAACTTTATGGTAGTCAAACATTTAAGTTATGAGTCAATATCCAACTAACCTTACTGATAAACAGTGGCAAGTTACTGAAAATATCCTGGAGCCGCAACATCGCAAAAGAAAATACTCTCTCAGGGACATTATGGATGCTATCATGTACATCGTCAAAACAGGGTGCCAATGGCGTATGCTCCCGAGGGACTTTCCGCCCTACAACACCGTCTTCTACTACTTCAACAAATGGAAGTTGGAGGGCGTATTTGAGGAACTGGTCGACACCCTGCATGTCATCATCCGCAGGTTGATGGGGCGTGAAAATACACCCAGTGTGGGTGCTCATTCGGTTATTGATGCCATGCAAGGTTGCTTCCCAAGATTGAAAAAGATACTGGCTGATGGCGGATACAAAGGGCAAAAACTCATTGATGCTGTCCGCCAGAAACTGGGAGCGGAGTTTACCGTTGTCCTAAGACCTGACGAATCCTCGAAGAAGTTCAACGTCCTGCCGCTCCGATGGATCGTGGAGCGCTCGTTCTCGTGGTTGGAAAACTTTCGGAGAATTGCCATGGACTATGAATTCTACTCTGACACTGGTGAAGCGATGGTTCAACTCGCCTTCTGCCGGCTTATGTATAACGAAGTTTAAACAGCTTCTAAGGATATCCGGATGGAACAGGACATGTACCCATCCGACAACAGAGGATTTACACGCAATTATTAAAAATCAATAATTGAATTTTGATAATTGAATTTTTGCCGGTATTAACGCATCTTTCAGATATTCACAACAAAAAGATATCGAAAGCCAGCTTCCCGCCCTGGACATCAAGTCAAAAAAATAGAATTTTTCAGTAACTTTGTTCCGATGGAAAGAATACAGATAACAGTTTTCGGGCCGGCGAACAGCGGGAAATCGACCTTGGTGAACGCCCTCTGCGGGCAGGAAGTTTCACTGGTGAGCCCCATCCCCGGAACCACAACGGACCCGGTGCGGAAGGCCATCGAGCTGCCGTACGGGATAGGTCCGGCGGTGATTGTGGACACGGCCGGACTGGACGACGTTTCCATCCTGGGAGCGGAACGCATACGCCGCACGCAGCAGGTCATCGACACCACGGACATTGCCATTGTCTTAGGGGCCGATGCACCCGCCACAAAAGCCCTTTTGGAACAGCTGGACGGCATCCCCGTCGTTCCTTACGCGCAGGGAGAAAGCGTGGACGGACTGCTGAAAAAAATAGCCGCCGTCCTTCCCGAAGAGAAAAACCACTTCCTCACCGGCCGTCTGGTGCACGAAGGCTCCGTCGTGCTGCTGGTGATGCCCCAGGACAGCGAGGCGCCCAAGGGACGCCTCATCCTGCCGCAGGTGCAGGTGCTGCGGGAACTGCTGGACCGCGGCTGTATCCCCGTCTGCTGCACGCCGGAGAAACTTCCGGACGCGCTGAAAGCCACAACGCCGGATTTGGTCATAACTGACTCACAGGCATTTGCCACCGTTAACGAAAGTATCCCTTCTACTACTCCCCTAACATCTTTCTCCATCCTTCTAGCCGCCGCGAAAGGAGACATCGAAGTCTTCGCAGAGGGTGCGAGGGCCATCAGCCGGCTGCCGGATCATGCCCGGATTCTTATTGCCGAAGCCTGCACGCACGTGCCCGATACGGAGGACATCGGCCGGGTGAAAATCCCCGCCCTGCTCCGGAAAAGGGTGGCGGACCTGGAGGTGGACATTGCCGCCGGAAACGACTTTCCGGAGGACCTCTCCCCTTACAGTCTTGTTATCCACTGCGGGGCCTGCGTGGCATCGGCCCGGCTGCTGCGCGCACGCATCAAAAAGGCACTCCGCGCGGGAGTGCCCATTACAAATTACGGGATGGCCATTGCCTTTCTGCAAGGCATCCTGGAGAGGGTTTCCCTCCCTTAACAGCTACAGCCGGGGCTGCAGGTATTCCCAGATGCGGTCCATCCAGGTGTAACTGCCGGTCCCGGGAGAGGCAGTGCGCTGGAAGCAGTGTCCGCGAAGGGCAAGGGTGTGAAGCTCGGCCGGAATGCCCATCGCGTGAAGCTTTTCCCAGACCTTGACGGAATTCATCGCGGCCCATCCGTCGGCATCTCCGTGAATGAGGAACATCGGAGCGGTATCCAGGTCGAAGGAGAATTCCGGGGCCAGGACGGCGGAGTCGTCGTTCCCGCCAGTGGTATTGTAGGCATTGAGGCCGTCGGTAAGCGCATAGGCCGGATAGATGCCGATTCCCCACTGTACCTTGCAGGATATTTTGTCCACATCGTCAATGGGCCAGTAAGAACGGTGCTTCGAGGAGGTCACGCCCATCAGGGTGAGATGGCCGCCGGCCGAGGAACCCATGATGCCGATTCTGTCAGGATCCAGGCCGAAGCCTTCTGCCTCTGCGCGGACCAGGCGGACCGCCCGCTGCAGGTCCTGCCAGGCGGTGGTGTGCTTGGCAAGTCCCTCCGGGCGCGGGGTCCGATAGCGGACCGTCACCACCGTGACGCCCTTTTCGTTCAGGAAACGGCGCGTGGGAGCCACTTCAAAGCCGTCCGGATCGTTGGACTGGTAGGACCCGCCCGAATAGATGATCTGGATGGCCTTTGTGGTCCTGTTTTTCGGGAAATGCCACTCCAGGTAGGGGGTTCCCTGAGCCGGCTGCGCAGAAGGCATCTTTCCTTCCGGCCACAGATCCTTGCGGAGACAGCTCTCCCGGGCATCGTCCTGATCGAAACGGCTCATAAGGGCCACTTCCGCTTCCACGGGCCCCAGATAGCCCATTTGTGTCATGAACTCCACGGCACGGTCGAAGCCCAGGGCGGCGTGCCCCTTTTCCGGGTAAAGGTGAAGCTCGGCGGGAACACCCATTCTTCTGAGCTGCCTGTACACCTGCGTGGAGGCCATGGGAGAATAAGGGTCTTTCTGCCCGTGGTGAAGGCTCGTCGGACAGGTTTTTTCGTCGAAGCGGAACACCTCGCTCAACTTCACATCCGTTCCGTAACCATCCCGCGTGCAGGCGGTACCCGACTCACCGTCCGAGGTAACATAGGCCGGAGCGTTCGCAATGGCCCAGTTGATGTGACAGGGCGTTTCGTCCAGCTTGTCGATAGGATCATAAGCATTTGTCTGTGAACTGGTTGCCAGCAAAAGTGTCAAGTGTGCACCGGCCGACATGCCGATGGCGCCGATGCGCTCCGGATCGTATCCGCGGCGCGCTGCCTCCGAACGAACCATCCGCACCGCCCGCTGGCCGTCTTCCCAGGCACTCTGGTATATGGGAAGCCCTACCGGACGGGGCGTACGATAGACCAGGCTTACGCACTGAACGCCCATCGCCGTAAACTCCTTGCTCCACATATCGATCAGGGACATGTCACAACAGTTCTGGTAAGCGCCGCCGGAAATCAGGATCATACAGGCACCGTTGGGCCTGGCGGGCTTTTCGAACCATTCCAGGTAAGGGGTGCGGTAATCATCGGCCCGGAAGCCTTCCCGGGCGACCTCGCTGGTCATCGCGGCAATCTGATGCCCCTGCGGATCCGGCATCATTCCCTGCGGCCAGACCGGAACCCGCTGCTGGGCACCGGCCAGGGTGCAGAAGAGCAGCGCAAAAAAAGCAAAACGTTTCATACGGCTCCGGAGTTTAATACTTGAGTACAGCCTGCACGGGGAAGTGGTCGGAAACGTATTTCATGCCAAGATACGGCTGACGGATGACCTCAAGCTTCTCGCAGGAAGAAAAGCCCTTGTAGAAGACATAGTCGATGGGAGGCGTTCCCGAGACAGTTCCCCAGCCGTGATAGGTGTAGTCATTGTCGGTCTGGGCGGCCGTCTGGCGGGCATCCTCCATCAGGGTACGGAGATTCTCCAGGCACGGGTCGTCCGGATACACATTCATATCTCCGGTCAGGATCATCGGATAGCCTTCCGGATTCATGGCGCCGATACGCTCTACCAGAAGCACCAGGCCGTTGCGGCGGGCTTCCTTGCCCACGTGGTCCAGGTGGGTGTTGACAAAGTAGAAGTGACGGTCTGCCTCCTTGTCCTTCAGGAGGGTCCAGGTTGCCGTACGGCGGCAGGCGGCGTCCCAGCCATAGGAAGGCTCGGAAGGCGTTTCGGACAGCCAGTAGGTGCCCCAGTCCAGCAGCTCGATGCGGCGGGTATCGTAGAAGACGGACATATGCTCTCCCTCACTGACGCCGTCCTCGCGGCCTACGCCCACCCAGGCATAGTCCGGGCAGTTTTCCATAAAGTAGTCCAATTGCGAAGTCAGGGCCTCCTGGACGCCGAATACGGCAGGACGGTGCTCGTTGATCATCGCGCAGGCGGCATCGCGGCGCAGCGGCCAGCTGTACTCACCGTCATTGGCCGATGCGCAGCGGACATTGAAAGACATAACCGGCAGGGAGGCAGGTTCCTTGCTGCAGGAAGCCAGAACAAGAAGGCTGGAAGCCAGGGCGAAGAAAATGCTTTTTTTCATATCTCGATGGTAAAAATTATTGCCTAAAAACGGCCTTCAATTTTGATGATGTAATCCACACTGCAGTCTACCCCTTCGGGAAGGGTAACAGTGAAGTCCTTCTTTCCCTTTTTGAATTTAAGGGATGCACCGGTGGAGAAGTCCTGTACGACTTTTGCCTTTACGGGGAAGGGAAGCGTGATGCTGCCGCCTTCCGGGGCCTCCATCACGTGCAGGTACAGACATCCTTCCTTATGGGTGAGCACGCCCCAGGGCTGGGGCTTGAGGAGGGTGGCACGGGTGCCGAAGATGGATTCACCGTTCCGTTTGACCCACTCGCCCATCTCCGCCAGTCGGTTTACGCTTTCCTCGGGAATGCAGCCGTCCGGCTGGGGTCCCACGTTAAGAAGAAGATTGGCATTTCTTCCGGCGGTGCTCAGAAGGATGCGGATCAGTTCCTGCGGGCTCTTCCATTCGGTGTCACGGATGTCGTATCCCCAGCTCTTGTTGAGGGTTTTGCAGGTTTCCAGGGCCAGTTCCGAGCTCACATGGGAAGTGCGGCTGTAACCGGATGTGTTTTCTCCGGGAATGTCCCTTTCAAAGATCTGGATATCCTCCCCGGGAATGGGGACGCGGTGATGGTTGTTGGCTACTAGGCAGGACGGCTGGATCGAGTGGATGAGCTTGTAGATACGCTCGTATCCCCAGTCGAAGTCCACCACCAGCTCCTCCCCTTCCGCGGGTTTTTTGATCTTGGCCCAGTCTCCGTCAAACCAGATGCAGCCCACGGGGCCGTACTGGGTGAGAAGTTCGGTAATCTGCTCGCACATGAAGTCCAGGTAATGGGCATAATCGGCCTTGGGATTGTCGTCTCCGCGCGGATAGTCGTCCCGTACCCAGTCCAGGAGGGAATAATAGAAATTCAGGGTGAGGCCGGCTTCGTGGCAGGCTTCGGCCAGTTCCTTGATGACATCGCGCCGATACGGGGTCTCATCGACGATGTTATAGGAGGAAGCCTTGGTTCCGAACATGGAGAAGCCGTCGTGATGGCGAGAGGTGATGGTAATGTATCTGGCTCCGGAGGCCTTGATCTGCGCCACCCATTCCCGGGCGTTGAATTTGGACGGGAAAAAACCTCCGGGGAGCTTCACGTACTCCTTGATGGGGAGCTTCTCATTGTACAGCACCCACTCGTTGTGGCCCAGCATGGCATACACGCCCCAGTGGATGAAAACACCGAATTTGTCATCCCGGAAGGCCTCTTTGGCGGCGGCGGCTTCCGGAGTAGGTACATAGCCCTGGATTCCCTCGCGGATTCCATCCGGAGAGGGGAACAGCATATTCAGGGAAAGGATTAAGGGTAGAAATAAAACTGACATAAAGTTATTGAATGGTAAAATGACTTCTTAACGGTTCCGAACAGGCCTCCCACGAATCGACGGCCACCAGGGTTACGGAGTAGGCCCCGGCGGGCAGCTCACCCAGCCGGACGGTATAGCTATCCTTCATCCCGGAGGGCTGGGGGTGCTTGTAAAAATCGGCCAAAATCTTTTTGGAGAGAACGGACGCTCCGTCTTTTTCCACGACGATCCGGTAATGGTGCACGAATTCATCGTCTTTACCGGCCGCGAAGCTGAGCGTCTCGCCTTCCACCTGCATGGTGGACAGGACCGGAGCGGCATTGGCCTCCCGGAGCGCAGTGTGGTTGTAGGGTGCCAGGTGGGAACGGTCCCCGACAGGGGCTTTCATTTCCCACGGCTTACCGATGATTCCCTCGTTGTAGAAATCCATCCGGGTGATGCGCATGTTTCCGGAGCGGTCGAACTGCACGAGAAGCCCCTGGGAAAAGTCACCCGCATCCTTCATTACCGTTGCACCGGCCATTTCCTCGTATCCGCCGTTCTCCACGGCCATATAGCTGGTGGAAGCGCAGCCCACGGAAGTAAAATCACCCTGCCAGATGCTGCGGGGGTCGTTCAACGGGAAATGAAGATGGCCGCCGAAAGTGACCACCTGGGGATAACGGGCCAGTATGTCGCTGAGCGCCGGGGTGGACCAGTAGTCTCCCAGGGCGGTGTACGTATCCTGCAGGAGACTGCCATAGACCGTTCCGTAAAGGAGGGGATGTGTGAGCAGAATCACGTAGCGCTGCGGATCCCGGGTGCAAATCTCCGAAAGCGTGGCTTCCAGCCAGGAAAGGGCTTCGGGACTATAGGTGATGGGGCTGCTGCTGACCGGCGTAACGGCAAGGATATGACAGTCTTCCACCACACAGTGCCGGGCCTCCAAATGCCTGAGGCTCACCGTATCCCTGTCTGTCAGGAAATACTCTTTTCCCAGCACTTCGTGGAAAAGCCGGTGCTGGCTGACGGTAGCGTCGCTCCAGCGATAAGAGGGATTCATATCGTGGTTGCCGATGGTATAAATCATGGGGACGCTGACAGGGTCAAATACCTCCCCGTACAGTTTTTTGAAGGTGGAAATCTGGCCGGGATTGGGCGTATTGATGAGGTCTCCGGCTACCAGGACGGCATCCAGACCGTCCGCATCCCCTTCCATTGCCAGCAGGGAAAGCTGCCGAAGTGCTGCCGTAAACTTTTCCTCCGAGCCATAGCGGTTGCCGATATGCGTATCCGAAATCACGGCGAAGGAGCGAACAATCTCATCCTCGTGAAAAACCTTGTCCGGACCACAGGATACTACAGACAGAAAAAGGGCGCAGGAAGCGAAAAACAGGCTACTTTTCATTTCAGGCAAGAATAACTTGTTAAAGTTATGAAAAGATTTTGAAAACTCCATTATTTTTCTCATTTTTAACCTATGAAAAAGCTTTTATCACTCTGCCTCGCCATTCTTTGTACTGGCCTTTTCGTGGCGGCAAACGCCCAGAACGTCCAATACGTCAATCCCTTCATCGGCACATCCGGAATGGGGCATACCTTCCCGGGGGCCTGCGTTCCCTTCGGGGGTGTCCAGCTTTCGCCGGACACGGAGATAATCCCCCACAACATCGAAGGGACCTACCAGCCCCGCACGTACGAATACTGCGCCGGCTACCAGTATGACGACAAAACCATCGTAGGATTCAGCCACACGCATTTCAGCGGCACCGGCCATTCGGACCTCGGAGACATTCTCCTGATGCCCGGAGTGGGATCCGTAAAACTGGTTCCCGGGACGGCCGACCATCCGGAAAGCGGCTACCGCCAGCGCTTCTCGCACGAAAGCGAATCGGCCGGCGCAGGCCATTACGAGGTCACCCTGGCCGACTCCGGCATCAGGGCGGAACTGACCGCCAGCCGGCGGGTGGGCATCCACCGCTATACCTATCCCGCTGCGGACGGCAACCTGGTGCTGGACCTGGACCACGGCATCTATCATTACGACGGAAAAACGCTCTGGTCGGAAATCCGGGTCCTGAGCCCCACCCTCATTACCGGCTACCGGATCACCAGCGGATGGGCCAGGACAAACTATACGTATTTCGCCATCAGTTTCTCTCAGCCCGTCATCGATTACGGCTGGGAAGACAAGGCTCCCGTATACTACAAGGGCGGTTACGGAAAATTTCCCCAGTACCGGAACTTCCCCGAAATGGCCGGTAGGAAAGTGGCTGCCTGGTTCCGTTTCGATACCGAAAAGAATCCGGAGCTGGTGGTGAAGGTGGGCATTTCGGCCACCGGGACCACCGGAGCGCTGAAAAACCTGGAGGCCGAGGCCGGAGACAAGAGCTTCGACACCCTGCGTGCAGAAGCGGTCGAAGCCTGGGAAAAGGAACTTTCCTGCATACAGGTTCAGGGCAGCGAGCAGGAGAAACAGATGTTCTACACCTCGCTGTACCATACCATGATCAATCCTTCCCTCTACCAGGACGTTGACGGCCTCTACCGGGGACTGGACCACGAACTGCACCGCGCGGAAGATTTTACCAACTATACGGTTTTCTCCCTTTGGGACACCTACAGGGCAGAACATCCTTTCCTGGCCCTGATCAAACCCGCACAGGCGGAAGACATGATAGCCTCCATGCTCTCGCACTGGCAACAGAGCCCCCACAGGATGCTTCCCATCTGGAGCCATATGGCCAACGAAAACTGGTGCATGACCGGTTACCACGCGGTTTCCGTCCTTTCCGACGCCATCGCCAAGGGGCTTGAAATAGACGGACAGAAGGCCTTGGAAGCCATGGTCTCCACCTCGCAGGTTCCGTGGTTCGGGGGCCTTGGAGAATACATGAAACTGGGCTATGTTCCCCTGGAAGCCGCTTCCACGGCCGCCAGCAACACCCTGGAATATGCCTATGACGACTGGTGCATCGCCGCCGCGGCCGACCGGCTCGGGAACAAGCAGGTGGCCAACACCTATTACCAGCGCGGCAGCAACTGGAAAAATGTTTACGACCGCAGCCTGGGTCTTGCCAGGCCCCGCTACGCCGACGGATCCTTCAAGGAGGAATTCGACATCAAGCAGACGGTCGGGCAGGGGTTTATCGAAGGAAACTCCCTGAACTATTCCTTCCACGTACCGCAGGATGTGAACGGCCTCATTGAGCTGATGGGAGGGGACAAGCGCTTTATCGCCAACCTGGACGACCTGTTCGGAAGCGAGCTTCCGGAATACTGCTATGCCCAGAACGAAGATGTCACCGCAGAATGCCTGCTGGGCGGTTATGTGCACGGCAACGAACCCAGCCACCACATCCCCTACCTTTATGCCTGGACTTCCCAGCCCTGGAAAACCCAGTACTGGCTGCGCGAAATTACAGCGCGCTTTTACAGGCCGGAAATCCGCGGCCTGGGAGGAAACGACGACTGCGGACAGATGAGTGCCTGGTATATCTTCTCCGCCCTTGGATTCTATCCGGTCTGCCCCGGAACGGACCAGTATGTCCTGGGCGCACCCTATCTCCCCTACTCCCGCCTTCAGCTTCCCAACGGAAAAATCCTGGAAATCAAGGCCCCCGGGGTCAGCGAACGAAACCGCTACGTGCAGGCCGTCAGACTGAACGGAAAACCCTATGACAAACTTTACATTACCCACTCCATGCTGCTGGAAGGCGGTTCGCTGGAGTTCGTGATGAGCCATAAACCCAACAAACGCCGCGGTATCGCCGCCGAAACAAAACCCTACTCGAGATGAATAAGCTGTTTGCCCTGCTCGCCTGCCTCCTGTCCATCGGCCTGAATGCACAGGAGAGGCTTGTCCGTTATGTAAACCCCTTTATCGGCACCGATGGTTTCGGGAATGTGTATCCCGGCGCCCAGATTCCCTTCGGCGGCATCCAGATCAGCCCCGACACCGATGACTATGATTACGATGTCGCCGCCGGCTACAAATACAGCAAGCCCACGATTATGGGCTTCAGCCTCACCCACCTCAGCGGAACGGGCATTCCGGACCTGGGAGACTTCCTCTTTGTGCCCGGGACCGGTCCCATCCGCTCCGCCACCGGAACGGACGAGGATCCCGACAGCGGATACCGTTCCCGCTTCTCCCACGAAAAGGAAGCCGCCTCTCCGGGTTATTACAGCGTAGAGCTCCTGGATTACGGCGTAAAGGCCGAAATGACCTCCGGCCGGCTTTCCGGCATCTTCCGCTTCACCTATCCCGCCTGCGATTCTTCCTTTGTGATGGTGGACCTGGACCACACGCTGCGCTGGAAGTGCGAATGGAGTACGCTGCGACTGGTGGACGAACATACCATCGTGGGTAGCAAGATCGTGGCCGGCTGGAACCCCGGAAGGCAGGTTTACTTTGCCGCCCGCTTCTCGGAGCCCATCAAAGATTTCTTGATTCTCCAGGATGGAGAACCGGTCATCTACAACACCAAACGCTTCCGCAGCAGCCTGGAAGCCTGGGGTAAAAAACTTCAGGCCTGCGTCCGCTTCCCCACCACCAAAGGGCAGCAGATTTCTGTTAAAGTGGCCGTTTCCGGCACCGGAACCGACGGAGCCCTCCTGAACCTCAGCGAGATGGACGGAAAGGACTTCGACACAGTCAGGGCCCAGGCCGAAGCGCTCTGGGAAAAGGAGTTGGGCAAATACGAACTGGCCCCCGAATGCGATCTCCGCACCAAAGAAACCTTCTACACCTGCGTTTACCGGACGGCCCAGCACCCCTTTGTTTTTCAGGATTTGGACGGTCGTTTCCGGGCCCACGACGGCACCATCGGCCAGGCCGGAAACTACACCAACTACACCACCTTCTCGCTCTGGGACACGTACAGGGCCTTCCATCCCCTGCTGAACCTGGTCAACAAACCCCTCCAGGCCGATATCGCCAACTCGATGCTGGAGCATTTCGACAAGAGTACGGAACATATGCTTCCCATCTGGTCCTTCTACGGCGGGGAAACCTGGTGTATGATAGGCTATCACGCCTGCTCGGTCCTGGCCGACATGATGGTCAAAGGCGTGAAAGGATTCGACTATGAACGCGCCTTCCAGGCGATGAAGATCACGGCCACCAACCCCCATTACGACTGCATTCCCGAATACACCCAGTTGGGATACGTCCCCTTCGACAAAGAAAAAGAGTCCGTGAGCAAAACCCTCGAGTACGCCTACGACGACTGGTGCATCGCCCAGGCGGCCAGGCTGCTGGGCCACCAGGAAGACTACGCCTTCTTCCTGGGCCGAAGCCGCAACTGGCGCAACCTCTACGATCCCGAAACACGGTATATGCGCGGCCGGGATTCCGAAGGGCAGTGGCGCACTCCCTTTGCTCCCATCGCTTACCAGGGCCCCAACAGCGTGCACGGCTGGGGAGATATTACCGAAGGGTTTACGATGCAGTACACCTGGAGCATCCCGCACGAGTTTGAAGCCTATATGGAAATGGCCGGAAAAAAGTTCCTGAGAGACCGCCTGGACAGCATTTTTAAGTTGGAAATGAGCGACGACATCCCCGGTGCCCACGACATCTGGGGCCGGATCGGAGGCTACTGGCACGGCAATGAACCCTGCCATCACGTATTGTATCTGTACAACAAACTGGGAAAACCCGAAGAATGCCAGAAATGGGTGCGCTATGTAGCCGACCACTTCTACGGGAACACGCCCGACGCCCTCAGCGGCAACGACGACTGCGGCCAGATGAGCGCCTGGTACCTTTTCAACTGCATGGGTTTCTATCCCGTCTGCCCCGGCAGCAACGAGTACGAACTGGGCTCCCCCTGTGTGCCTGGCATGAAACTTCATCTGTCCGACGGAGGAACCCTGACCGTCCGCACCCAAAACTGGAGCCCCTCCAACGTACGGGTCAAGGCCGTTTACCTGAACGGAGCAAAACTCAAAGGAACAACCATCCGCTACGAAGACATTAAAGACGGCGCGGAACTGCTCTTTGTTATGAAGTAGCAAGCCTCCTCCCCCTCAAAAAAAAGGACCGGCCCCCTCAAGGAGCCGGTCTATTTTTATGCATCAACTATTAGTAGCCGAAGTTCTGTTCAATCTTCACGTCCTTGTTGGACTGAATGATCTGAGTAGGAATTGGTAACACGTAGTTGTGAGGCTGGATATTGGGGATATGACGAGTCTTGCCCATCTTGTCTACGTATGTTTCACGTCCACGGTCATCATTCTCATATCCGAAGCCATACTTACGGGTGCGCTCATAGAGCGTGTTGGAAGTGGTGGCGTTCTGCACAGGATACTTGTCAAGCACATACTTTGCATTAGGATTGCAGGACAGGCGGCTAAGAGTAATCCAACGCTGCTCTTCGCCAAAGAGCTCACGGATGCGTTCATCGAGAATGTAGTCGATGTCTACAGACCCTGCCGCCACAGGGCCCGCACCGGCACGTGCACGTACAACATTAATATCAGCTGCAGCACCGCCCTTGTCACCCTTGGCAAGACGGGCTTCTGCACGAAGCAGATAGGTCTCGGCAATACGGATGAGGTACCAGTCACAGTCATAATAGCAGTTTACAGTTTGTGCCAGATTCGGGTGACGGTCGTCAGAGAACTTCCAGTAGCGGGGCGTCACGTTGACAGTGTCACTAACAGTGAGGATGTAGTTGTTCTTAACTTTCTTTCCGTCTTTATCAACATCACCTTCATGAGCGGCAGCACGAGCCTCAATCTGGGCCTTAACAACAGACCACCTCTTTCCAGAAGGAAGGTATGGATCTCTCTGGATCATGACCTCGGAACCACGGAAGTCGTTAGGGTCGTCCCAAACGGTTTCATTTATGTCACCATAAGGACGAGTCACATATTCAGTGCCATAAAGGCCAAGACTTGTAGCGGCATTGTTCAGACCCTGAGTACGGCATGCGAGGGAATCCATACGGGTAGACAGGTTATATGCAAGTTTACGTCCCTTAGCCTCCGGTATATCACTTGCAGGAGTACCTGCTCCGGCAGGTTCAACGCCCTCGGGGAAACATGTAGCATCTGCAGTGAAGATATAGAACTTTTCTGTGACATATCCATCTTCTGCATCCTCATTGGAAGGGTCATACCACGTTTGACTACGGGTTCCGTTCTTTCCGCCCATGGGAAGCCAGGGAGCCCAGGTAGACTCAAGGACCGGAACGTGCATACGGAACCAACTGTCACCAGAACCGCCCAGAGGATAGCTATCCTGTCCGGCCTCATAATGAATCTGTGCCACCCAGATTGCTTCCTTGTTTTCAGGGTCGTTGGGATTTGAGTCGGTGGCGGCTGTGCCATCAGACTTCGCAGAACTGCGGAAAAGATCCCAATAGGCACCCTGAGGTGCTGCAAGTGAATTGCCATAACGGTCAACGGCATCACTCTTGCGGTTGCCAAAACGTGTGGTCATGAGCTTGTAATCGCCGTTGGTCTGGTCAATAACGCGCGTTGCAGCTTTTTCTGCATCGTCGAAACGTCCAAGGGCGATATAAGTCTCTGCAAGGAAATGAGCTGCGGCCGCCTTGGTTACGGTACCTGTAAGCCTAGGTTTAGCAGGCAAATTTTCTTCTGCCCATTTAAAGTCTTCGGCAATCTTGGCCCATGCTTCTTCACGGGACAGCATTTCGTAGTCATAACGGGCTTCGGTTGTCATGTGATCCGAATAAACCAGGGCGCCGAACATACCTGCAAGAATGCGGTAGGCGTATGCGCGCATAAAAACGGCCTCGCCACGGAGTTCGTTTTTCTTGGTAGCGGTAGAATAGACAATCTCGTCATGCTTGTCAATCATGTCAACAACCGTATTTGCGCGGTTTACCAGTTTGTACATATAGTCCCCCCAGTGACGAGGATAACCACTGTCGGCATTAAGTGTCGGCCAGTTTGAAAAAGCCGTATTGGCGCCGGTTGGAGCGAAAGAGTCCAGCCCCATTCCGTTCACCATCCAGTTGTGGTCCGAGCCGCCGCGCTGATTGCCAAACACCATGTACTGGACATTGGAGTAACATGCAGCAAGACCAATTTCCATTGCGCGTTCGGACTGATAGAATCCATCGGAGTCGTTCTGATAAGATATTTCTTCAAGGAACGCCTTGTCATTGCAGCTGCTCAGGCCTCCAAGAATAACGAGGGCGGCAGTTGTAATAGCAAAAATATTATTGAGTTTCATTGTCATTCCCTATTAAATTAGAAGGTAAGGTTAACACCGAAGGTAACGGTTTTGTAAGAGCCGTCACTTCCATAACGGCTGGAAGAAGAACCTGCAGCAACTGATGTTCAGAGCACGGCTCCTGAACAGCCAGAAGATGCTGTTGCAGAAAAT
>ONOH01000044.1 GCA_900319405.1 uncultured Bacteroidales bacterium
GGGGACACGCCGTTTCCAAGGACCTCGTGAACTGGGAACACCTGGATGTTGCCCTGGCCCCGGACGATCTGGGCGCCATCTTCAGCGGCAGCGCCGTGGTGGATGAGAACAATACCGCCGGTTTCGGCCGGGGCGCCATCGTTGCGATGTATACTTCCGACGGAGACAACCAGACCCAGAGCATCGCCTACAGCAACGATGGCGGACGCACTTTCACCAAATATGCCGGCAACCCGGTGATCATGGCCGAAGATACGCCCGACTTCCGGGACCCCAAGCTGTTCTGGGACAACCAGACCCGCCAGTGGAAGGTGGTGCTGGCCGCCGGCCAGGAGGTGCAGTTCTACAGCTCCGACAACCTCAGGGACTGGACGTATGACAGCAGCTTCGGCCTGTCCTACGGCAACCACAACGGTGTGTGGGAGTGCCCGGACTTGATCCGTCTGCCCTTCGAGGGGAAAGACAAGTGGGTCCTTCTTCTGAACATCAACCCCGGCGGCCCCTTCGGCGGCAGCGCTACCCAGTACTTCGTGGGCAGCTATGACGGGAAGACGTTCAAATGCGACGACCTTCCCACCACCACCCGCTGGATGGACTACGGCAAGGACCACTATGCCGCCGTCACCTGGAGCAACGCTCCGGAAGGCCGCACCGTGGCCATCGCGTGGATGAGCAACTGGCAGTACGCCAATTCGGTGCCCACCCAGCAGTTCCGCAGCTCCAACTCCATTCCGCGGGACCTCAGTCTGGTCAGAAAAGGGAAGGAAGTAATTCTTAAAAGCACGCCTTCCCCGGAAGTGGAAGCCCTGCGCGGCAATCCGGTGCAGCACACGCTTGCCACCGCCCCCGTGGAGCTCTTTGAGACGCCCATGAAGGCCTTCGAGATGCTTATCCGCTTCAACCTTCAGAAGAAGGAAGGCGCCACCTTCGTGCTTTCCAACGAGTCCGGCGAGCAGGTGGTCTTCTCCTACGAGCCGGAGTCCCAGACCTTCTCCATGGACCGTCGTGGCAGCGGAGCCGTCAAGTTCTCCAAGAAATTCGCCGCCGTCACCACCGCCCCCACCCGCGTGGGAGGCAGGATGGAGCTGCGCCTGCTGGTGGACAGCGCCAGCATCGAGGCCTTCGGCGAAGACTTCGCCATGACCAACCTGGTGTTCCCTTCCTCCCCCTATAACACCATCCGACTCTACGGCAATATGAAGGCCGATGTAACCCTTTATCCCCTAAGCAAATAATGAATAAAAAGATACAACTGATACCGGTGATGCTGTGCTTCTTCGCCATGGGGTTCGTAGACCTCGTGGGCATCGCCTCCAACTATGTCCAGGCCGACTTGCAGCTCAGCGATTCCGCCGCCAACATCTTCCCTTCCCTGGTCTTCTTCTGGTTCCTCATCTTCTCCGTTCCCACGGGCATCCTGATGAACCGCATCGGCCGCAAGAACACCGTGCTGCTTTCGCTGGTGGTAACGGTGGTTTCCCTGATCCTCCCCATTTTCGGAGAGACCTACGGTCTGATGCTGGCCGCCTTCTCGCTGCTGGGAATCGGCAACGCCCTTATGCAGACTTCGCTGAACCCGCTCATCACCAACATCATCAAAGGTGACAAGCTGGCCAGTACGATGACCTTCGGCCAGTTCGTGAAGGCCATCGCCTCCTTCATGGCCCCTTATATCGCCATGTGGGGCGCCACCGCCGCCATGCCGTCCTTCGGCCTGGGCTGGCGGGTGCTCTTCCCCGTGTACGGTGCCATCGGCATTCTGGCAGCCCTGCTGCTGGCCCTCTCCCCCATCGAAAGGGAGCAGGTGGCCGACAAGGCTTCCGGCTTCGTGGAGTGCTTCAAACTGCTGGGCAAACCCATCGTGCTGCTGAGCTTCCTGGGCATCATGTGCCATGTGGGCATCGACGTGGGCACCAACACCACCGCCCCCAAGCTCTTGATGGAGCGCGTGGGCATGAGCCTTACGGAGGCCGGCTTCGCCACCAGCCTGTACTTTATCTTCCGTACCATCGGCTGCCTGAGCGGCTCCTTCATCCTCTCCAAGTTCAGCCACCGGAAGTTCTTCCTGGTGAGCGTGGTCCTCATGGCCCTTTCCATGTGCGGCATGTTCGTGGGCCATAGCAAGGAAATCCTGTACGCAGCCATCGCCCTGGTGGG
The DNA here is from genome assembly GCA_900319405.1 of uncultured Bacteroidales bacterium. Lineage (GTDB taxonomy): Bacteria > Bacteroidota > Bacteroidia > Bacteroidales > UBA932 > Cryptobacteroides. The sequence goes on from ONOH01000044.1 coordinate 2,158, forward strand.
CTTCGGCAACTCCAACATCTTCTCCATCGTGTTCTCGCAGGCACTGCTGGCCGTTCCTCAGAAGCAGAACGAGGTGAGCGGCCTCATGATTATGGGTCTGTTCGGCGGTACCGTTTTCCCGCTCCTGATGGGCTTTGCCTCCGACGCAGTGGGACAGGCCGGCGCCGTGGCCGTGATGACGGTGGGTGTGGCCTACCTTTTCTATTATTTCACCAAAGTTCGTAAGTAAGTATGGGTAAATTCGTTATCGGCATCGGGGAAGCGCTTTGGGACATGCTCCCCGAAGGAAAGAAACTGGGCGGCGCCCCCGCCAACTTCGCCTATCATGCCAGCCAGTTCGGGCACGAGGCCATCGCCGTGAGCGCCATCGGCCAGGATAAACTGGGAGAAGAGATTGTGGAAGCCCTGGAAGAGCACCGGCTGCCCTACCACCTGGACCGCGTGGAATATCCCACCGGCACCGTACAGGTGACGCTGGATGCGCAGGGCGTACCCCAGTACGAGATTAAGACGGACGTAGCCTGGGACAACATCCCCTATACCAAGGAGTTGGCCGCCCTGGCGGCCGACTGCAAGGCCGTGTGCTTCGGCTCCCTGGCCCAGCGCAACGCCGTCTCCCGTGAAAGCATCAGCCTGTTCCTGGATGCCGTTCCGGAGGACTGCCTGAAGGTGTTTGACATCAACCTGCGGCAGGACTTCTATAGCAAAGAAGTGCTGGAGGCCTCTTTTCACCGCTGCAACATCCTCAAGATCAACGATGAGGAGCTGGTGGTAATGTCCCGGCTGCTGGAACTTCCGGGCCTGGCGCTGGAAGAAAAGTGCAAGCACCTGATGAAGGATTACGGTCTCCGGATGCTCATCCTCACCTGCGGGGTAAACGGCAGCTATGTTTTCTATGAGGGCGGCATTTCCTTCCTGGACACGCCCAAGGTGACGGTGGCCGATACGGTGGGCGCCGGAGACTCCTTCACCGGCGCCTTCGTAGGGTCCCTGCTGAACGGAAAAACCGTTTCCGAAGCACACGAGACGGCCGTCAAGGTGTCGGCCTACGTATGCACCCAGAGCGGAGCCATGCCGGAGATCCCGAATACTTTCAAATGATTCTATGGTAAAAAAAATCCTCCTGATTATATCAGCCGTACTTCTTCTCTCCGCTTGCAGCGGAGGGAAGAAGTTGCTGGTCATTGGCGTTTCCCAGTGCAGCAACGACATCTGGCGCTGTAAACTGAACGACGAACTGAAGCTGGCCGCCCGCATCAGCGGGGTGGATATCCGGTTTGTATCAGCCGATGACAACAGCTGTCGTCAGATGGAGCAGATACGGGATTTTGTGCGGGAAGGCGTGGACCTGCTGGTGGTGTCTCCCAACCAGACCAGCACCATCACCCGTGCCGTGGAAGAGGCCTTTGACGCCGGAATCCCGGTCATCCTCTTTGACCGGAAAATCGACTCGGACAAATATACGGCCTTCATCGGGGCCGATAATGTAGAAATAGGCCGAATGATGGGCCGCTTCATGGCCGACTTCCTGGGAGGGGAAGGACAGGTAGTGGAAATCCAGGGGCTGGCCGGTTCTTCCCCGGCCGATGACCGGCACAGAGGCTTTGTGGAAGCGCTCTCGGAGCATCCACGGATGCAGCTGCTGGCAGCCCCTTACGGTAACTGGCTGGAAGAAGACGGATACCGGGCAATGTCGCGTCTGATGGAGCAGGGCATCCGCCCGGACGCGGTTTTCGGCCAGAACGACCGGATGGCTATGGGCGCGCGCAGGGCCCTGGGAGAACCGGAAGACATTCCTTTTTTTGGCGTGGATGCCCTGCCGGACGCCGGCCTGCAGGAGGTGATAGACGGAGTTCTCACCGCTTCCTATCTCTATCCAACCCGGGGAGACCTGGTTATGGAACTGGCCCTGAACATCCTTCATGGGAAGCCTTTCGAAAGGGAAAACCGGTTGGAAAGCGCGCTGGTGGACAGCCACAACGCCCTGATGCTCAAGATGCAGGAGGAGGAGATTGCCACCCAGCGGGCCATGGTGCGGAATGTAAACGGGCAGCTGGACCGTTTCCTCCTGCAATACAACAACCAGCGCATCATTATGTGGATGGTGATATCTTTTGCCATCCTGCTCATTCTGTTGGCTTCCCAAGCCTACTGGAGCTACTGGACCACCCGGGAACTCAAGCGTCAGCTGGAAGAAAGCACCCAGGCCAAACTGGAGTTCTTCACCTCCGTCAGCCACGACCTCCGCACGCCGCTTACGCTGGTGGCCGGCCCGCTGGACCGGATGCTGGAAGGGAATGTAGATGAGACCTGGCGACAGCACCTTGTGATGGCCCGGAGAAATGTGGAGATTCTACGGCAGCTGGTTAATAACATTTTGGATTTCAGAAAGATTGAAAGCGGAAATATGAGTTTGGAAGTGGTCCGCTTTGACCTCGCCGCCGCCGCGAAGGAATGGGTGACCGGCTTTGAGGGGACCGACCGCCAGTTCCGCTTTGAGGTGAAAGACTGCCTGACGGTGGAGGCCGATATGCGGCTGATGGAGCGCATCCTTTTCAACCTGCTGGGCAATTCCGTCAAACATACATCCCCGGGCGGTATCATCACCGTCTCCGTGGGTCAGGAAAGACAGGACGCCGTCCTGAAGGTGGAAGACAACGGAGAAGGGATTCCGGAGGAAAAGCTTCCCTATATCTTTGACCGCTTTTACCAGGCCTCCGGAAATCACTCGGGAACCGGGATAGGCCTCGCGCTGGTCAAGGCGGTGGCCGAGCTTCACGGCGGCAGCGTCAAAGCAAGCAGCACGGCAGGAAACGGCTCGGTCTTTACCTTCCGGATTCCCCTGAAACAGAAGGGATGTACGCCCGCCGAAGGAAAGGAAGCATCGGTCTATACCGAGCACTTCAAAGAGGTATATGTCGCCGACAATACCCGCCAGAAAGAAGCCGCCGGCCGGGTTACCCAAACCGAAGACCGGCCCACCATCCTCATCGTGGATGACAATGCCGACCTGAGGACTTTCATCGGCACCCTTCTGGACAGTGAATACCGGATTCTGACAGCCAGTGACGGCCAGGAAGGGCTCGAGAAGGCTTCCCGGGAACTGCCGGACCTGGTTGTCAGCGATGTCATGATGCCCGTCATGGGCGGGCTGGAACTGTGTTCCGCCCTCAAGGGGCAACTGGCTACCAGCCACATTCCCGTGATCCTGCTCACCGCCAAATCCCTGGAAGACCAGCGGGCCCAGGGCTATGACTCCGGGGCCGATGCCTATATTTCCAAGCCCTTCAGCGAGCGCGTACTCCTGTCCCGGATAGGCAACCTCCTGAAGAGCCGCATCCTGCTCAAGGAACATTATCTGGAAACCGGGGAAAGCGCGGCCCGGCCCCAGGAAAATGATTTCCTGGCCCGTTTCCGGGCGGTCGTGCGGGAGAACCTGGCCGATGAAAACCTGAGCGTGGAACAGATTGGCTCCGTCCTGGGCCTGTCCCGGGTACAACTGTACCGCAAGGTCAAGGCCCTCACCGGTTATTCCCCGGTTGAACTGCTCCGGATTACGCGGCTCAAAACGGCCGAGCAGCTTCTCAAAACCACGGACAAGACCATAGCGGAAATTGCCTATGCCGTAGGATTTGGAACCCCGTCGTATTTCTCCAAATGTTTTAAGGAACTCTTTGGGCGCCAACCCGGTGAAAGACGGTAGTCTGGCGTGTTCGCCGATACCCTGAAAAAAATGATGCCGTTTCAAAAAAAACGATCCCGAAGACGCCTCCTGCGGCTATCGCCTTTTCCCTTCCCTGCGGGTCGAGGGTCTGGTTGGCGGTGGCCGCCACCATATTGATTCCCGGCATCATCATCCGCAGCACCGCAATCATCTTCAGGGTCATGTTCATCCGGTCTTTGGCCGATGTTTCTATCCGCAACAAATACCGATGGGCACCGGCAGCGAACCAGCGACCTTATCGTTCCCGCTCCGAAGCCCGCAGTAGAAGCAATTCTTCTCACAGTCATTCCCCAACTCAATCAGGCCCCTCAAGTGCACGAAATGGTCCAGATGTTCCTTCACCTCCAACCCGCGCCGCAAGACACATTCCATCGCCTCCCCTTCCGCCGAAAGGAGCGCCTTGATTTCTTCCCGGTTTTGGGAGGGGCATAGATACAAACACCCCGTTCGACAGCAGGTTGCCCAGAATGGTACAACTGTCCTTGCGACCGATAAAATGCTTCCCGGTCACATACCGATCATAAAAAAGGGGCTTTCCATGGGACTATAACATTCTTGTTACTTGCAAATATAGCAAATAGTTTCATTCGTATCCCTCCGGCCCCAATTTTTTTTTCTTATCTTTGCACCGCTACTTGCGGATGTGTTGAAATTGGTAGACAACCCAGACTTAGGATCTGGTGCCTTACGGCGTGGGGGTTCGAGTCCCCCCATCC
>ONOH01000008.1 GCA_900319405.1 uncultured Bacteroidales bacterium
TGTTCAAATCTTCTTCCGGCAGTTCGTAGCTGATGCCGATTTCTTCCAGGACGTGTTTCGAAAAATCCGGGGCATTGTCCTGGGCGAATTTAGCCTGGGTGGCATTGACCTTGTCAATTTCCAGGATTTTCATCACCAGACGGGTGATCCATCTGCCCAAGACGCCTTTGAGGCCCAGCATCCCCTGCAGTTTTTCTGAACTGAGTACCTGTTCGTTCCCTTTCATGACCACAAAGATAATAAAAAATTATTGAGCGATAAAAGAATACGTGATGGTACCCATCTGCCGGGCCGGGGCCGATGCCGATGCCGAGAATTTGGAAAGGCGGGCAGCGCGGACGGCGAAAGTCCTCAGACAGGAATCCGACGTGGACAATTTGTCATCTACTTTGGCGTTCACGACGTCTCCCCGGTTGTTGACGGTGATGATGACTGTCACCTCTCCGGCACCGTAGCAGCGGTAGGCGGGGATGGGTAGATGGGAGGCGTTGCGCCCGTCCAGGCTCCAGGACAGGACGGAAGGACCGCTGTAGGGGCGGGGCTTCTCCCGGTCGGGAGTATCCTGCCTGTCGGGCTGGGCGGCGGCGAAGGCGTCGGAGTCGTCCTCCCGCCGATTCTGTCCTTCCTTGAGCTCCCGGGCCAGGCGTTCCGCATCCTTGTACAGTTCTTCGGCATTGATGCCCTTGTCGTCCTTGAGGGTGGACCGGTCCACCGCCACGTTGCGAAGTTCGCTGGAGCGGAGGGCCTGGGCGGTGGCCAAAAGGCGCTCCAGCTCCTCGGCCGCCTTCTCCTGCAACTGGGCCTCCTGTTCCCGGCGCTCCTTCTCCTCCTGCTGGGTAAAGTCCAGGACAAAGCTGTTCTCGCGCTTTACCTCATAGCCAATCCGGACGGCCAGCAAAACGATAATCACCGCAAGATGGACGCTTACGGTGACATACAATCCTGCTTTCTGGTCCGGACTGAGCGGAATTCTCATTACTTGTGGCGCTTGTTTTTCTTTTGCTTCAGGGCCTGTTCCACCGTGGTGGTAAGGATGTCAATGGCCACCTTGTTGTGACCGCCCTGAGGGACGATGATATCGGCATAGCGCTTGGAGGGCTCGATGAACTGCAGGTACATCGGCTTCACCGTGTCGCAATAGTGCTCGATGGCGGTCTCGATGGTACGGCCCCGTTCGGCGATGTCCCTGACGATGATGCGCATCAGGCGGTCGTCGTCATCGGCATCCACGAAAATTTTAATGTTCATCTGATCCCGGAGTTCCTTGCAGGTGAAGATGAGGATACCCTCTACGATGATTACCTCGGCCGGTTCCACCGTTACGGTTTCCGTGGTGGAGCGGGAGCAGGTGATGTAGGAATATACCGGCTGCTGGATGGTTTTCCCGCCTTTGAGCTCCCGGATTTGCTGGCACATCAACTTCCAGTCGATGGCATCGGGGTGGTCGAAGTTGATATTCTTCCGCTCTTCCACGGGGACGTGGCTGGAATCCTTGTAGTAGGAATCCTGGGGGATGACCACTACGCGGCCCTGCAGCTGGTTGACAATAGCTTTGACAACCGTGGTTTTACCTGAGCCGGAACCACCGGCGATACCGATTACTAGCATATACTTGTCGTTCTGAGTGTAGCGAAGAATCTAGAACTCTGCGTTTTTGGGTGTTCTCGGGAAAGGAATGACATCCCGGATGTTGGCCATACCGGTAACAAAAAGGAGCAGCCTTTCAAATCCGAGGCCGAATCCGCTGTGCGGAACGCTGCCGTAACGGCGGGTGTCGATGTACCATTCCAGATTCTTGCGGGACATCCCCAGCTGTTCGATGCGCTCTTCCAGTTTTTCCAGGGAGGCTTCCCGCTCGCTGCCGCCGATGATTTCCCCAATCTTCGGGAAGAGGACATCCATTCCGCGGACAGTACGGCCGTCCTCGTTCTGCTTCATATAGAAAGCCTTGATGTCCTTGGGGAAGTCTATCAGAATGACCGGCTTGCCAAAGTGCGTCTCTACCAGATAACGCTCGTGTTCGCTCTGGAAATCCGTCCCCCAGTGCACCGGATACTCGAACTTGACGCCCTGGGCGATGGCCTTCTCCAGGATTTCCACCGCCTGGGTGTACGTGACCCTCTGGAAGGGAATGCCCAGCACGCCCTGCATACGGGCGATAAGGCCTTCGTCGTATTTGTCGTTGAGGAATTTCAAATCGTCCATACAGTTGTCCAGAGCATACTGGACCAGATATTTGACGAATTCCTCGGCTAGATCCATATTGTCCTGAATGTCGTAGAAGGCCATTTCGGGCTCAATCATCCAGAATTCGGCCAGGTGGCGCGGCGTGTTGGAATTCTCTGCGCGGAAGGTGGGACCGAAGGTGTAGATTTCACCCACGGCGGTGGCGCCCAGTTCTCCTTCCAGCTGACCGGAAACGGTAAGGGAAGTCTTCTTGCCGAAGAAGTCCTTGGAGAAGTCCACGTTCCCCTTCTTGTCCAGGGGGATGTTCTTGAGGTCCATCGTGGTTACCTGGAACATATCTCCTGCACCCTCGGCATCAGATTCGGTGATAAGGGGAGTGTGCAGGTACACGAATCCCTTCTCGTTGAAGAACTTGTGGATGGCGAAGGCCATTGCGTTGCGGATGCGGAGGATGGCTCCGAAAGTGTTCGTCCTCGGGCGCATATGGGCTACGCTGCGGAGGTATTCCAGGGTAGTGTCCTTTTTCTGGAGCGGGAAACGCATAGGGTCGCAGTCTCCCAGGACCTCTATTTCGCTGGCCTGGATTTCTACGGCCTGTCCGCTTCCCATAGACTTTACCAGCTGCCCTTTCACGGAGAGGGAAGCGCCGGTAGTGATGCGTTTGAGGAGCTCTTCGTCGAAGAGCTCCGCATTGGCAACAATCTGAATATTATGGATGGTGGAACCGTCGTTAAGGGCGATGAATTTTACCTGTTTGTTGCCTCTCTTGGTACGTACCCAGCCTTTGGCCAGCACTTCAACGCCCGGCTCCGAGGCAAGCAGAGCCTTGATCTTGGTTCTTTTCAGAGTTTCCATTTCTTGCTATACTTCAAATTATGCAAATATAACATTTCTTCCCCAAATCGGCAACCCTTCTGAGGCAACAAAGCCAGATACTCTTGCGCACGGGGGGAACGGGACAGCAGAAAGCGCTCACGGAGCCGGCTTTTGATGACGCTGGCGGCCCGTGCGCAGCTGAGTCCGGCCAGCCTGGCAGAAAGGTCGTTGGTGAGTCCGGCCGTTCCGTGGCTGAAGATCAGGACCTCGATGGGCCTAATGTTTTTAAAGTCAAGACTCAGCCTGTCCAGGACCCCGTCCATTTCCTGGTTCATCCTTTCCTGCAGATAGCCTCTTTTGTTTGGACCACCCAGAATTTCCCGCAGCTTCTCCAGACATTTCTCCCGTCGGTATTCGTCGGTGAAATGCATCTCCTCCATCAGGAACCATTCCGCGGCAAAAATGCAGAGCAAGACCACTTCTTCGTTGATCCGTTGTTTCTGGTAGTGACGTGCGGCTACCGCCGCCACAGGCCTCAGGCCGGGTTTTTCTCTCGATTTCATAGTTCTGAAAATTAGTGATAGTTTGCGCGGCAAAGATAGACTTTGGAGAAAGAACCAGAAAATCTGGAGGCGGCTTTTTCTTTTCATGTTAAATGCCTGAATAACTGGCATATACGTATTTTTACCTGTGCGATTATTTCATCTGGATGTCCTGGAGAGGCCTGGGCTTGCTTTTCCTTGAAAAATAATCAACAACAAAAAAGGCAACCTGCGGGAGGCTGCCTTTTCATTATAGTAGAATGTGATTCCTTAGTCTTGGGCCGGCTTGCGGGCGGCGTACATAATCTTAAGGGCGGAGCAGCGACGCAGCTCCTGTTTCACATCAGAGACGATACCCATACGGACGTCCTGGTCCACGCGGAGGTTGACGGTCATCAGGGACCGTTCGGCCTCGCTCATGGCATCGCGCTCTGCGGCGATGAAGTCACGGATGTCGGCTACTGTCTTGAAAGAGTCGTTGAGCTGGATACGGGCATCGGTACCGTACATGGCCTGATACTGCAGGGTAGGGCTGCCGATGTTGATATTGGCGCTCAAGTCTTTTCTCTCCAGTTTGGCAACCTCGGATGCGGCTGGCATGGTCACTTTGACCTTCTGCTCGGTTTCACGCATCTGGGTGGTCACCATAAAGAAGAACAGGAGCATGAACACGATATCAGACAGGGAGTTGGATGATGCCTGAGGGACTTCCTTCTTGTTGCTGGAACTTCCAAATTTTGACATAATTCTTACCTCCTATTACTTTTTACCGGTGTCCTTAGGCTCGGCCTCGGAGATGTTCTGAGGAACGGCCTTCTTTACAATTTCCTGCTCAGCTTCTGTGAGACGGGAGAACTTCTTGCCGAAGTTGGCTCTGGAGAAGTCGTCGCGGAGTTCGTTCACGGCCTTTACCAGTTCGTTCTGTACTGCAATGTAGGCCTGGTAGGATGTACCACGGTCGTTCTGCAGGGAGATAACGCCCTTGGAGACCATATAGGTCTTTCCTTCGATTTCCTTGGCTTCCTTTTCGGGAAGGTTGGGATCGTTGGAGGGGTTGGTGAGGAACTCTTTGATCTTTTCTTTCAAGTACGAGATGTCCATGGCTTCGCTACCGGCAAACAGCTTATCGGCAGAATTGATTCTGACGATGATGATGTTACGGCGGTTAACCTTCTGATCCTGGGCTTGTTTCTCGTCCGGAATCGGGGGAAGGCGGCGCTGCAGACCCGACTGATCTCCCATGGTTGTCGTCATCAGGAAGTAGCACAGGAGCAGGAATGCAATGTCAGCCGTGGAACCGATTGCTGCAAAATTTCTTCTTGCCATGGTTTACTTTACTTTTTGTTGCGGATGGTCATCAAAACTTCACCTACGATGATGGACAGGATGGCTGCGCCACCGACGATGTAGGCCATGTTGAGGATGGTGTCGGTCATCTTAAGCTCGGAAGCGGTGGGGAGCTTGGGACCGGTGTAGCCCACAGCGGGGGCGCCGGAGGCAAGCAGGTAGCAGATGCCGAAAAGGACAGCTGCACCCAATGCCGCAATTCCGATCTTGATGAGGCCCTTGGGATTTGTGGTGGCCGTGATGTACAGGCCCAAGCAAATCACAGAAGCAAGTGCGATGCCCAGAACGATATAGGCCCAGTAGAGGAGCAAATTCGTTGCGGCGCCGTCATTGGCCTCGAATCCCTTAATTGAACCCCAGACCAGCACGCAGATGCTCAGGATCAAAAGGACCCAAAGAACAATCTTGATAAATTTAGCGTATTTCTGGTTTTCCATTTTTAACAGGAATTAAAGGGGGTTACTTATTTCTTGTTGTTGAATTTGACCATCGTGTCCACGAAGCGGATGGAAGAGTCTTCCATATCGATGGACAAGGAGTCGATCTTGGCGATGATATAGTTGTAGAAGATCTGGAGAATCATAGCGACGATGAGACCGCCCACGGTGGTGATGAGAGCGACCTTCATACCGCCGGCCACAACGTTCGGGGAAATGTCACCGGCAGCCTGGATGGCGTCGAAGGCCTGAATCATACCGATAACGGTACCAAGGAATCCGAGGGACGGGGCGATGGAGATGAACAGGCCGATCCAGCTGAGGCCGTTCTCCATCAGGCTCATCTGAACGCCGCCATAGGAAACGATGGTCTTTTCAACCACGTCGATACCCTGGTCTGCGCGGAGGAGACCCTGATAGAAGATGCTGGCCACGGGGCCACGGGTTTCGCGGCATACCTTCTTGGCTTCTTCGATGCCACCCTTTGCCAGAGCAGCCTCTACATTTTCGAGGAGCTTGGTGGTGTTGGTCTTGGAGAAGGCCAGATAAAGAATACGCTCGATGGCCAGGGCCATACCGATGATCAGACAGATGATGATCAGGGACATAAAGCCTGCACCACCTTCGATGAACTTGGTCTTGAGAGCCTGATGGAGGGGAACTTCTTCACCGGAACCGGCGAAAAGGTCCACAACCTCATCGGCTTCTTCGGCCAGTTCCTGAGCGGCAGGAGCGGCGCCCTCATCCTGGGCGGAAGCAATGTTTGCAGTGAAGGTCACAAGACCGGCGACTGCCAAAAACATGAAAAACTTTTTCATAATCGTTTTTGTGTTGTTAGTTATAAGTTGAATTAGTTTAATAAAAAAATTTCTCTTTTGGTCGTGCAATTTAGGAATAAAAATCCAATTTGCCAAAGATTATTTCGTTATTTCTCCGCAAAGGTTCTTTTCCAGCATCGTTTTTACCCACTGGTTCTGCTCGTTACGGCCCATCAGGGAGAAGAGTTTTCCCAGGGCGGCTTCGGTGGTGATATCGCTTCCGGAAAGCACTCCTGCGCGCTTGAGCATGGCACCGGTGGCATACAGGTCCATATTCACGGTGCCCGATTTGCACTGGGTCACATTCAGTAAAATCTTCCCCATTTCGCCGGCTTCCCGCACAATGTCCAGGAACCAGTCCCGGGAAGGGGCGTTGCCGGAACCGTAGGTTTCCAGGATGCAGGCCCGGGTCAGGGGGTCGGAAACGACCGACCGCATCACCTGCGGGGTCATTCCGGGATGAACTTTCAAGATGGAAACGCGGGTGTCCAGGTGGGTCTGGACCCTCAGCTGGGCATCCCAGTAGACGGGTTTGCGGATGAGCTCCGTGTTGTAGCGGATCTGGATGCCGGCCTCTGCCAGGGGCGGGCAGTTGGGAGAGGCGAAGGCGTTGAAGGCCTCGGCACTGTATTTGGTGGAGCGGTTGCCACGCAGGAGCCGGGAGTCGAAAAAGATGCAGACCTCCGGCACGCGCGCATGCCCCTCATGATCCCTGGCGGCGGCGATTTCCACGGCCGATATCAGGTTCTCCTTCCCGTGCCGATGGGAAGCTGGCTTCCCGTAAACACCACGGGCTTGGTGAGCCCCTCCAGCATAAAACTGAGCGTGGAGGCGCTGTAGGCCATCGTGTCGGTGCCGTGCAGGACGACAAAGCCGTCGTAATCGTCGTAGCGGTCCCGGATAATTTCGGCCAGAGAAATCCAGAGGGAGGGTTCCACGTCCGAAGAGTCAATCAGGGGCGCGAAGGTGTGCGAGTCTATCCGGACATCGAATTTGTTCAGTTCCGGGACTTCTTCCATAATCTGGCTGAAGTCGAAGGGCTTGAGGGTCCCGTCCATCGGATCTTCCTTCATTCCGATGGTGCCTCCCGTGTAGATGATAAGGATGGATGCGGTCATATTCCGAACAATGTTTCAGCGTTATGGGTGGTTATCGTTTCAATCTCGCGGAGGGAAAGGCCCTTCACCTCGGCCACTTTGGTGGCGATGGAGGGGAGGTAGGCGCTCTCGTTCCGGCGGCCGCGATAGGGAACCGGGGCGATATAGGGAGCGTCGGTTTCCAGCAGGATCCCCTCCGTGGGGATGCGTTCCAGGGTTTTGGCCAGCGTGGCGTTCTTGAAGGTGACCACCCCGCCGATGCCCACGGAGAACCGGGCATGGCGGTTGGCCCTTTCGTAGACTTCGTAGCTGGCCGTAAAACAGTGCAGATTGCCCCTCAAATGCAGGTGCCGGCAATCCGAAAGCACCTCAAAAAAATCTTCCCAGGCATCCCGCAGGTGGATATTGACCGGAAGGTCCAGCCGGGCGGCCAGCTCCAGCTGCTGCCTCAGCACTTCTTTCTGCAGCGTGTCGAACTGCTTCCCCTCGTGATAATCGAGGCCGATTTCGCCGATGGCGACGACTTTCCGGGCCGCAACGGTTTCCGCGACCAGGTCCAGCTCTTCCTGCCAGTTGTCTTCCGTGACGGAACCGGGATACAGGCCCGCCATCTGGAAAAGGACGCCGGGGTGGCGGTCTCCGATTTCCCACATGGCCGGCCTTTCACGGGAGTCCACATCGGCCTGGATCATTTTCCCCACGCCGGCCGACAGGGCCCTCTGGACGGCCTGTTCCGCATCCGGGAGCAGCCACTCGTCGTAGAAATGCGTATGCGTATCCACAAACATAAACGCAAATATACATATTTTTTCCCGGATTCAACGCCGTTCCAGGGCACAGCAGCGCCGAAGCAGGTCCGTGGTCAGGAATCCATCCGCTTCCAGAAGGCCTGCCAGTTCCAGTATCCGGGGATAGGGAAGGTCCAGGAGCGAGGACAGTTCTTCGGGAGTGATTCCCCGGTGCCGATACACGGCCATTCCCAGCCGCACGGCTTCCGGCACGGCGGGGTACCGGCGTTCCAGGGAACTTCGGAACCCTTCCGGACCGCTGACCCAGGAAGTGCCCGCCCATCGCACCGGCGCCCCCAGTCCCAGCCGGGCGGCGAGGTCCTCCGGGGTGGTGATGATCAAGGCCATGTTCTCGCGGATGAGGGAGTTGCAGCCGGCGCTGCGGATATCGTCGGCCCGGCCGGGGAGGGCGTAAACCTCCCGGTCGTAGCCGCAGGCGTATTTGGCCGTCATCAGGGAACCGCCCTTGGTTTTGGACTCCACCACAATCACGGCCCGGACCAGCGCGGCGATGATCCGGTTGCGCCGGATGAAATTCAGCGCCAGCGGAGCGTTGCCCATCGGATAGTCGGTCACCAGGGCGCAGCGCGGGGTGCGTACCATCTCCATGGCCAGCGGCTCGTGCTGCCAGGGGTAAACGGAATCGATGCCCGTCGCCATCACTCCGATGGTGGGAAGGCCGCATTCCAGAGCTGTCCGGTGGGCGATTCCGTCGGCTCCGAGGGCGAGGCCGCTCACGATGCAGGGTTTTACCGGAGCGTCGGCCAGTCCCTGCACCAGTTTCCGGCACCAGTCCTTTCCGTACGGACTGATGTCCCGCGTCCCCACCACCCCGACGAGGGGATGCAGTTGGAAAATCTCGGCCGGGGAAGAGCTTCCGTTCATGTACAGTCCCAGCGGCGGGTCCGGAATCTCGCGGAGCGCGTCCGGATACTCCGGGTCGGAAAGACCCAGGAAACGGAAGCCTTTTTCCGTCACGCTTTTGATTTCCGCGGCCGCCCAGTCCAGGGTGGATGCATTCAGCTGAGCAGCCAGTTCCGGATATCCGGGCAGGCAGGGTTTCTCTCCGGAAAAGACCGCCGCGGCCGATCCGGCGGCTTCCATCAGGGAGAGGGCCAGGCGGGGATGGTAGCCAAAAATTTTGTTCAGCGCGCACAGCGCCACGTTTTCGTCATCGTTAATCATGCCGCCAAGATACGGCGGAAAAACAAAAAAACAACGCAGGCGGAGGTCCACTTGCGTTGTTTCAGTTGTCTGTAAGCTGTTTTTTAATGCCAATCGGCTGAAACAACAGCCTAAACAATGAGGAGGGCGTCTCCGTAAGGGCCGAATTTGTAGCCTTCCTTGAGCGCCTCTTCATAAGCGGCCATCACCGGCTTGTATCCCCCGAAGGCGGCTACGCTCATCAGCATCGTGCTTTGGGGAAGGTGGAAGTTGGAGACGATGGCATCCGGAACGGAGTACTGGTAGGGCGGGAAGATGAACTTGTTGGTCCATCCGTCGAAGGCGTTCACCTCGTGAGTGGTGGTGACATAGGTTTCCAGGCCGCGCATCACGGTGGCGCCGATGGCACACACCTTGTGTCCGCCGCGCTTGGCCTTGTTGATGACGGCGGCGGCCTGTTCGGGGATGATCAGGCGCTCGGAGTCCATCCGGTGCTTGGAAAGGTCTTCCACATCCACGGTGCGGAAGTGGCCGATACCCATATGAACGGTAATGAAAGCCTTCCCGATATCTTTCAGGATCATCCGGTTGAACAGCTCCCGGCTGAAGTGGAGGCCGGCGGCGGGGGCGCTTACGGCACCCTCGTTGACGGCGAAGATGGTCTGGTAGTTTTCCACATCCTCCGGACCGGTCTTTTTCTTGACCCACTCCGGCACGTAGGGCTCTCCCAGAGCGAAGAGGGCTTCCTTGAAGTCTTCATAGGGACCGTCGAACAGGAAACGGAGGGTGCGGCCGCGCGAGGTGGTGTTGTCAATCACCTCCGCCACCATCGACTCGTCTTCCCCGAAATACAGTTTGTTGCCGATACGGATTTTGCGGGCGGGATCCACGATGACGTCCCACAGGCGCTGTTCGCGGTTGAGTTCCCTCAGCAGGAGGACCATGATATCGGCCCCGGTCTTTTCCTTCTTGCCGTACAGGCGGGCGGGGAAAACCTTGGTGTCGTTGAGGACGAAGACATCCCCTTTTCCGAAATAGTCGATGATGTCCTTGAACACGCGGTGCTCGATTCCACCGCTTTCACGGTGGAGGACCATCAGGCGGGCCTCGTCTCTCCAGCGGGGAGGTTCCTGGGCGATGAGATCCTCGGTGAACCCGAAGTTGAATTGAGAAAGTTTCATTTACTCCGTATTAATGATACTCTATATATACGGTAGATTTCGGAAAATAGTTTCACTACTTTTTCCCGTAGGCGTCCAGACGGGTCTGGGCCGACTTCCGGTCGGTCTCCGTCTCTCCGTAGCGGGCCATCAGGGCAAGGTACTTCTTCTCCAGCTTCACGTCTTTCTGGGTCCGGGCCATGAGGATGCTGTTCCTGAGGGCAGTCATATCTTCGGGATGCTTCTTGAGCACCTGGTCGAAGTATTTCCGGGCTTTCTTATACTCTTTCCTGACCAGGTAATAGGAGCCCAGGTTGTCCAGGTACATAGGCTCTTCCTTGCAGTAGGTAAGAAGATACTCGGACAGGAGGCGAAAAGCTTCCGAGGACTTGGGGCTGCCTATCTGGAAAAGGGCCGCGCAGTAGTCCTGCATCAGGGCGTTGAACTGCTCGGGCGAGACGCTTCCCATCGTTTCGTGCTCCCAGTCGGGCTTGCGCTTGAAATGATAGTCGGCCAGGGATTTCAGCTCCCGGAGGGTCATTTCGGGCTCTTCCTTCTCATAGGCCATCAGGGCGTTGATTTTGAGAAAACGCCAGTCCAGGCGGTTTTCCTGCGCGGAAATGGCCCGGGTGATGGCCGAATTGGCATCGGCGAACAGCTCGTCGTCATAATCGTACACCTCGAAATAGTTCACCTTCTTTCCCAGGGAATCGGTCATCGTCAGGAGCGGGGGATTGCCCATATAGCGTTCCTTCTCCAGCGGCACCACCCGGGAGGACTGGCAGCGGTTGAAACTGAAGGAGAAGCGGGCCAGCCGATGGTTGACATCGTCGGGCCAGGCTTCCTCCCATTTGTTCAGGAGGGTTTCCACGCCCACTCCGCTGGCACCCACCCTTTCGGTGAGGTTGTTGTAGCGGCGCAGGAATTCTTCGCGGGAATAGCTCTCCTGCCCGATGGCGGGCACAAGGAAGGCAAGGCTGACAAAAAGGGTAAGGAAATGTTTCATCGGATATCCATTCTGATTCGTTTGGCTTTGGGATAGAGGTTGTTGCAGCGTTTACCCAGGTTTTTGGCCGGGCCCAGCGGCAGGTCTTGATAGCAAAGGGTAAGCGGGCCGACGGGAGCCTCCGCCGGGAGCTGCAGCGCATCTCCGTGCAGGTAGCGGAGGGCCTCCTCGCGGGAGAGGTTCCAGCGGGGGGCGGGAAAAGCCGGTGCGGGGACTTCGGCCCGGAAAAGGGAGAAGGGGTTGGCGCCGCGCAGATGTTCCGGCGTGCCGTGCTTACGGAGGACGGCCGCGTACTGGCCTTCTCCGGGCACCGCTCCGGGAAGCATCAGGTAACCGTTTTCCGTGCAGAGGGCGGGTGCTTCGCTCCGGGGCGGAACGATATCGGCCCCCAGCTCCGAGGCTATCCAGGCCACGGTTTCGTCGTTTTCGGTCCGGTTGAAGGTGCAGGTCGAGTAGAGGAGCCATCCGCCGGGCTTCAGGGCGGGCCAGATGTCCCTCAGGATGCGGCGGGAACGCGCCGCGCAGAATTCAACGGTTTGGGGGGACCATTCCGCCACAGCCCGCGGGTCTTTGCGGAACATCCCCTCTCCGGAGCAGGGGACATCAGCCACGATGGCATCGAAAAGGGGGTCCTGCCCAAAGGCCGAAGGATCCCGGGAGACAGTCCCCACGCGGGGGTCTCCCCAGCTTTCCAGGTTGGCGCGGAGGATGCCGTAGCGGCTTCGCATCACCTCGTTGGAAAGGAGGGTGAAGCGGTCCCCGAAGCGTTCCCTGAGGGAGGCGGCCAGGTCGGTGGTCTTCCCGCCCGGAGCGGCGCAAAGGTCCAGCACAAGCGCATCGGGCTCCAGTTCCAGCTGCCGGAAAAGATGTCCCACGAACATGGCCGATGTGTCCTGTACGTAATAGGCGCCGGCGTGCAGCAGCGGGTCCAGGGTGAAGACGGGACGCTCCTTCAGGAGGAAGCCCCAGGGGCTCCAGGCTACGGGCGTAGCGTCGGGAAACGGACAGGTCCGCAGTTTGGAGGGATTCAGGCGCAGTGAGACGGAGGCGGGTTTTTGCAACGCCTCCAGAACACAACGGGCCCGCTCCGAACCAAGGGAGCGGCTGAGCAAGTCCTGAAATCCTACGGGTAACACTGTCATTCCGAGCGCAGCGAAGAATCTATCTGGCCCACTGCGAAGGGTCGAACCCCTCCGGCATCTTGCCGTTGGAGGCATCCACCAGTCCGTCCACCACCTTGTCCATGGCGTCCTTCACCTTTCCGGAGAGCATCATTTTCATCATCAGGTTGAGGTCGGCCTCCACATTGATCCAGAACTCCGTCTTGTATGGGTCTTCCCGGGCGGGCTCGAAATGAAGGACAATGTGGAAGGCGAAGGGAGCGTCGAAATCCACCAGTTCGATGCGGGAATACGGAACCCTCTGATGGACCTTTACGCCGATATGGAATCCCTGCACCGTGGCGGTAAGGGTGTCATAGTCAGCCGTTATCATATCCCGCTTGTCCTCCGGAAGCATCCGCTGGAAATTCTGCAGATCCACGAAAGACATATACATCTCGTAGGGTTGGCGGGACACGATGCCGTGTTTGCTTTCTATTTCGGTCATAATTACTTATCTTTGCGTGCTGCAAATATAGCAAAAACTATGCACAAAATCTACTTCGAGAAACGTTGCATCATCATCTGCTCTCCCTCCGAAGAAGCCCTGGCAGACCCTAATTCCGTGGAATTCCACTTGGGGGAGATTCTGGACATTCACGCCCTGGTGCGGATGTTCGAGGTGCAGGACACCCTCTCGCGCATCTACATCCCCACCGGTGACATAGAACGCACCTACCGGCGCATCTGTTCGGAGTTCAGGGAGGTGAACGCGGCAGGAGGCCTGGTGAGCAACCGCCGGGGAGACTACCTGCTCATCTCCAGGAACGGGCTCTGGGACCTTCCCAAGGGCCACCAGGAGGAAGGGGAGGATATCGAAGTTTGTGCGATGCGCGAAGTGCAGGAGGAAACGGGCGTGGACCAGCTGGACCTCCGTCGCCTGATCTGCATCACAGACCACGTGTACTTCCGTCAGGGGCTCTGGCACCTCAAGCATACCTGGTGGTACGATATGTTGTACACGGATCCCACCAACCTTACCCCGCAGCGCGAAGAAGACATCACCAAGGCGGCCTGGGTGGCCAAGTCATCCCTGCCGCCGTTCCTGAAAAACACCTATCCTTCCATCCAGGAAGTTTTCCGCGAAGCGCGGATCTAATCGGCCTTGACGGTCTGGGCGGGGTCTATCCGCGCCACCATCCGCGTGGGGAGCCAGAGCAGGGCCAGGATGCCCAGGAAGGCGACGGCGTCGGCCGCCAGTATCCATAACGGATTGACGTGTACAGGGACCCAGGAGACAAAGTAGTTCTCCGGATCCAGGGGAATCAGGTGCGTGGTGCCCTGGATGAGGCAGAAAAGCAGGGCCAGTACATTGCCGATGAGCATCCCTTTCAGGACGGCCTCTGCGCCGATGCGCACGAACAGCCTCCCCACGGCCCGGTTGTCCATCCCCAGGGTCTTGAGCGTGCCGATGGTGGAGATATTCCTGAGGAGCATGATCAGAAGGCCGCTCACCATATTGAAGCCGGCCACGACCGTCATCAGGGCCAGGATGATGAGTACGTTGAAGTCCAGCAGGTTCAGCCATTCGAACACCTGAGGGTAACTCTTTCGCGAGGAGGAGACATAATAATCCCCGGCATAGTTGCCGATGACGGGAACCAGCTCTTCGGGATTGCGTTCCCCCGTGAGGATATCCAGGCAGGAAACCTGATCGGAAGACCAACCGTTGAGGCGCTGCATGTCTTCCAGATTGGCATAGACCAGGAGGTTGTCATCCATCTCCAGTACGTCCCGGTGAATGCCGGAGACGGTAAACTTCCTTACCCGTATTTTTTCTCCCACGAAATAGACGGTGAGGGGGTCCCCCACGCCCAGACCGGTGATCTCGCTCAGGCGGCGGGGAATGGAAACGGTAAGGGATGAATCGGCCCGCTGGATGCCCTTGACCACCACCCCGTGGACGATTTCGCCGTTTTTGACAATGCCGGCGCGAACGACGGCGGGGACAATCTCCTTCACGCCCGGGAGGGCCAGAATCTCATCCTCCCCGGGAATGTGCCGGGGCATCGGGGCGGGTTCCGAATCCGGACCGCCAAGCGGGGAAATGCGGATATCTCCGGTCATCGCCGCCACTCCCTGCCGGATGGAATTCCGGAATCCGGAAGTGACGGCAACGGCCACGATGATAACAAAGAAACTGACGGCGATTGCCACCGCCGCCACGTTTCCTTGGAATTTAAGTTTTCTCGATATGAAGCGTTCCGCTACCAAATGTGGACGCGCTCCTCTTCCGGACGGAACATCGGGTCACCCTCCTGGATGTCGAAGGCGTCGAAGAAGGTCTGGAAGTTTCTCACGGACACATTCACGCGGTTCACGGCGAGGGAGTGCACGTCCAGGTTGGTCAGGCGGGCCTTTTCCTGGTCTGTGATGTTCTGGGCCCAGATGGCGGCATAGCTCAGGAAGAAGCGCTGGGGAGCGGTGAAACCGTCAATCTTCGGGTCTTTTTTGCCCCGGATGGCATTCTCCATAGCGCTGTAGGCGATGGAAATGCCGCCGTGGTCACCGATGTTCTCTCCCAGGGTGTAGCGGCCGTTGGCCTTCACGCCGGGCAGAATCTCCACCTCGTCGAACTGGGCCACCAGTTTGTCACCCAAAGCGTCGAACTTGGCCTTGTCATCGGCCGTCCACCAGTTCACCATATTACCGGAAGCGTCGAACATCGATCCCTGGTCGTCAAAGCCGTGGGACATTTCGTGGCCGATGACCACGCCGATTCCGCCATAGTTCACGGGATCGTCGGCATCGGGATCGAAGAAAGGCTTCTGGAGGATGGCTGCCGGGAAGCAAATTTCGTTGGTGGTGGGGTTGTAGTAGGCGTTCACCGTCTGCGGAGTCATTCCCCATTCGGTCTTGTCGGTGGGCTTGCCCAGTTTGCTCAGGTTGTCTTTCACGTACCAGGCGCTGGCGTTGCGGAGATTCTCATAGTAGCTGTTCTCCGGATTGATTTCCAGGGTGCTGTAGTCTTTCCACTTGTCGGGATAGCCGATTTTCACGGTGAAGGCGGCCAGCTTTTCGCGGGCGCGGACCTTGGTGCTGTCGCTCATCCATTCCAGGGCGTCGATGTGTTCTCCGAGGGCGGTGCGGAGGTTCTCCACCAGGGTAACCATCTTCTGCTTGGAGCTTTCCGGGAAGTAGCGCTCTACGTACATTTCACCCACGGCTTCTCCAAGGAGGCTGTTGGGAACGCTCATCGCGCGCTTCCAGCGGGGCTGCTGCTCCTTGGCGCCGCCCATCTGGTGGGAGAAGAACTCCCAGGAGGCGGTGTAGAAGTCGTCGCTGAGGGCGCTGCACTGATCTTTCACGTACTGGCACAGGATATAGGCCTTGAGGTCTTCCAGGTCGCATTTTTCCAGAATGGCGGAAAGGCCGTCGAAGTAAGAGGGCTGCTGGACAATCACTTTCTCCTGGTCGGAAATGCCGGCGGGAGCACAGTATTTGTCAAAACGGAGGCCGGGCCAGCGGGTCTGGATATCCTTGCTGGACATGGGGTTGTAGATGGCCTGCATATTGCGGTTCTGCTCGCGGGTCCACGAAATCTTGGCCAGAGCGTTTTCCACATCCAAATCTTTTTGGGCCAGCGTCTGGGCGTCTTCGATTCCGGCCAGGGTAAGGGCCTTGACCAGCAAGGCCTGATAACCGTCGTACAGCGCCTTGTTTTCCTCTTTCAGGTAGTAATCGCGATCTCCCATACCCAGGCCGCCCTGGCCCATATACAGAACCTGGACGTCGCTGTTGGCCAGATCGGCCTCTACGCCGGTGCCAAAGAAGCCGCCGTCTCCGTAAAGCGCCATTTCTCCCATGAGGGTGGCCAGCTGGTCACGGGTCTGGACGGCCTGAATCTTGGCGATATACGGCCGAATGGGCTCTGCACCCAGGGCGTTGCGGGTGGTGGAGTCCAGGGCCATTTTGTACAGGTCGGAAATTTTCTGGTTCACGCTGCCGGGTTTGGCCTCCAGGGTGATCATACTCTCAAACAGCGCGTTGAGGTTCTCCTGGGTGCGTTCGCGGATGGCGTCGAAACTACCGTAGCGGGAGAATTCCGGGCGGAGGGGGTTGTTGGCCTGCCAGCCGCCGGTGGCATACTGGTAGAAATCCACTTTGGGGCTGGTTGTGAGGTCCAGGGAAGTCATGTCCAATGCAGGAGGAGTGTTCTTGGGAGCACAGGCTGCAAATGCGAGAAATGACAGCATAATGAAAACAGGCTTTTTCATAGGTTTTGTTGTTAAACGTAATCTGTGGTGTAGTTTGCAAAATTACACAATATTACGGATATTTGCATCTTCGAAGGAGAAAATTTATGAAATTCAAGGATATCTTTGTCAGATATGGAATCTCTACCCTGGGACTGGTGATCATCGCCCTGGGGGTGGGCATTTCCATCAAATCCAACCTGGGCATTTCTCCGCCTTCCTGCCCGCCTACCATCCTGAACCTGAAATGGACATCCCTTTCGGTGGGAACTTTTACCTGGCTGATGCATCTGCTGTTCATCCTGCTGCAGGCGCTTCTCCTTCGCAAAGACTTTAAGCTCAGTTACTTGATGCAGATTCCCGCAGCCTTTGTGTTCGGCTATCTGTGCGATGCCGCCATCTGGCTTTTCGATGCCATCCAGTCGCCGGCCACCCATTACCCGGTTCAGATTCTGCTGAGCCTGCTTGCCGTGGTGCTCGCTGCCGTCGGCATCAAGATCGAGGTGCTGGGACAGGGATGGGTGCTGGCCGGAGATATGACCACGGCCGTGCTGAGCACGGTCAGCCGGAAGCCATTCAGTACGGTTAAAGTGCTCTTCGACCTTGTAATGGTGGCGCTTACGGCCACTTTTGCCTGGTGGGCCTTCGGCCTGCTGAGCGGCAACGGCAGCACCAATGTCATCCGGGAAGGTACGCTTATCCAGGCTTTCCTCACCGGCTTTTGTATGAAACTCACCGATCCCTGGAT
Source organism: uncultured Bacteroidales bacterium (assembly GCA_900319405.1). GTDB lineage: Bacteria > Bacteroidota > Bacteroidia > Bacteroidales > UBA932 > Cryptobacteroides. The sequence continues at coordinate 17,467 of ONOH01000008.1, forward strand.
GGATCGCCTTTTCGGTCCGCTCATGCCCGTCCGTGAATAAGGCCCTTCAATTCCTGAAAGAATGGATGCTTCCCTGCGCGATTGTGCTGGGAATCGGCTTGTATCTGGGCTATCATTATCTTCCGGTCCTTCATCCGATGGGGCCGTGGTTGCATCCGCTGGTTTCGGAGGGGCAGCGCCTGGTCATCGCTTTCCTGCTGTTTTTCCAGTTTGTCAAAATTTCTCCGCACGACCTTAGACTCAGCCGCTGGCACCTTTATGCCTTGGCCGTCCAGATGCTCTCGTTCCTGCTTCTTTCGGCTCTTGTCGCCGTTACGGGAGGGACGCTCCGGATGCTGCTGGAATGCGCGATGCTGTGTATGATCTGTCCTACGGCATCGGCGGCGGGCGTCATCACCGACCGGCTGGGAGGCCACCTGGCCGGAACGGTTACCTATGTGGTTCTCATCAACGTGGCGGCCACTTTCCTGATTCCGCTGGTGATTCCGCTGGTGAATCCTTCGGCCACAATGGGCTTCTGGGCCTATGTGGGGCACATTGCCTTAAAGGTTTTCCCGGTGCTGATTCTGCCCGGCCTGCTGGCCTGGCTCGTCCGCTACACCACCCGTAAATTGCAGCGTCGCCTGATGCGCTGGGCTTCCAACTCCTTCTATATCTGGGGAATCGGCCTCACCCTGGCGATGGTGATGTCCACCCGTGCGCTCCTGATGAGCGGCCTGGGCTGGACGGCCGTGGCGGGTATCGTGCTGGTTTCTCTCCTGTGCTGTTTCGTGCAGTTCTTCGCCGGACGCAGGATGGGGAAAGGGAAGGTGGAGCACCTTACTGCCGGACAGGCCCTGGGGCAGAAGAATACGGGCTTCCTGATTTGGTTGGGATACCATTATATGACTCCGGTCACGTCGGTGGCGGGCGGTCTGTATGCCATCTGGCAGAATTTGTTCAATTCCTGGGAGCTTTACCAGAAAGCCCGCGAAGAGGAGCGTCAGCGGGGAAGGATTTCGCAGTAGCCCTCGAAAGTCCTCAGCACTTTCTCTACGTAATCCACCGTGTGGTGCCCTTCGGGCAGCATATGGGCCACCAGGTCCCAGTAGGTGGGGTCCAGGCCGGAAGAATCGGCTTGGACAATGAGTTTCCGGACATTCCCTTCCCCGATATTATAGGCCGCCAGGGCAAATTTGACGCTGTCCTGGTGGCTGGCGGCGTGAAACATTCCCCCCAGTTTTTTAAGGTAAGTGGTCCCGATGGAAATGTTTACGGCGGGATTGAGGAGGGTGTCTTCCGAATAGCGCGAACTTCGGATCTGCATCAGCCCGGTCGCCCCTTTGGGGGAGTGGGCGTCGCTGTGGAAGCGGGATTCGTGGTAGATGATGGAGGCCAGCAAGCGCCAGTCCCAGCCAATGTGGTCGGCCGCTTCGCGGATCAGCGGCTCATATTCCCTCAGGCTTTCCGGGGTCTTCAAGCGCAGAATGGGCATCTGGAAATTGTTCTGCGGGACAGGATGCTTCGGCCCGCTTACGGAAGTGAGACAAATCAGGACCAGGGAGATTCCGGTAGCAAGCAGGAGGGTAGAAGTCTTCATAGAATTTATCTGTTACCGGCAGCCGATTGGCGTACGCGGTTGCCTGCGCCGCCTGCGCCGCCTGCGGCACCTGCACCTCCTGCTCCGCGATCGGCCCCTCCTCCGCCGAACCCGCCGGAGCTGGCCCTTTCGGACAGGGTCCTCTGGGTGCCCAGCCTGGGATAGAAGGGCCAGGAGATGCCGAATTTGATGACGCGGGGGGTCTGGATGTACCGGTGTGCGGTGAAGTAGTCGTGCCTTTCCATCGGCCAGCCGTTGCCGGCGTTTTCCAGTTTCAGGAAGACGCAGCACTTTTTCCACTGGGCGTTGATGAAGACGTCGAAAACGGGGCAGTTTCCGTAGGTCTCCTCCTTTTGCAGGGTGAAGACACCGGCTACCGGATTATAGGAAGGGGCATACCACAGCGTGGTATAACGGGCATTCACGCCCAACTGCAGTTTCAGGACGCTGGGATCCACGATATTGAACTGGAGATACCAGCGCAGATTGAGCGCCAGCGCAGGGAGCGGGAGCACTTCTTTGTCCGATGACAACTGGAAGAGGGCCGAGTTGTCCAGGTGCAGGGGTCCGAGGGTGAAATTCTTGGTAAGCCCGGCGCTGAAGACACTCAGGGCGGGAGCGTGCTGGCGAGCCACCCCCAAGGTGTCGTAATAGATGTGTCCGGCCACCAGGGCATAACCGGCTTCCGCCTTCAGTTCCCACTTGGGAATGTCCAGTGTAGCGTGAATCCGGGTAGTGGAGACTTTGCTGAACTGGTTCTCCCAGCGGAAGTGGTTGGAGTAGAAGTGCTGCTGGTAAAAGTCCGGGGTCTTGAGATTGGTTTCGAAGGCTGCCTTCAGGCTGATGGGGCTTTTGGGATGCCTGCGGAAAGGGAAGATGTTCAGGCTGGCGTTGGCCTTGAGGAAAAAGTCGTTGGCCTCCTGCCCGGCAAAGTTATACAGGCCGGTGGCGTCCCAGGAAAGGTATTTGCTCAGCCTTCCTTCCGCACCGGCATAGACATAGACGCTGTTCCACTTGTGGGTGGCGCTCCTGTACAGTACTTCCGTGGGCGATTGGAGATAGAATGTCTGAAGCCGGTCTCCGATACCGCCTTCCAGCTTGGAGACCAGGGCGTCTTCCTTCCAGGGCTGCAGCCGCACGAAAATGCGGTTGTCCAGGCGCATCGTTCGCAGGGAGTCCACGCTCTTGGAAGGGTTGATGTTGAACACGCCGTTGTAGAACTGCGACAGGGGCGACGACGTGTTGTCCACATACTTCTTGCTGTAGGTGGTGAATTCCGAAGAGGAGCCGATAAAGCCCGTGGTGACATTCCTGTTGAGGCTGTCTGAGGGGTGCCAGGTACTGTCCCCGCGGTGGCGGAGCCGTTCGATGAAGGAGAAGGGGATGCGGTAGCTGTGGTCGTAGAAGAAAGTCATCTTCTTATAGCTGTTGGTGGCGGCCGCCAGGTTGACATCTATTTCCCGTACGTCCACCGTCGTGTCCCGGATCCAATAGGTATCCTGCATACCGCCGCTCTCCTGGCGCGAGGAGACGTTGTAAATGAAGCCGCCGTGGGCCAGGTACTTGCGGCCCAGGTAGTTGCCGGCCACAAAATATGTACGGTTGTTGGTCTCTTCGTTCTTGAGCGTACCGGCACCGCCGTAACGCTTCATTTCCAGGGCGACATTGAGGCTGGGAAGGATGTTCTGCGTGGTGAACACCCGGAAGTTGTCCGCGCTCAGTGAGCTGTTGCTGAGGAGGTTTCCGTAGTATTCCAGTTCCGTGTACGGGGTTTTGGTGTTCCACTGGGTGAGATTATCCGGCGTGTAGGTCCAGCTTTCCATAGCCTGGTAGTAACTGACGGATTCCTCGTCCTGTCGGCGGAAGAAGTTATACTGCTGCACGGCACTGCCGGGCATGCCCAGCCAGTTGGCTCCCACGTCCTTTCTCATAAAGGGATAGTCGTAGAAGTGGTAGTTGGCCGTAGTGTCCCACTCGAAGGTTTCCATACTGTTGTACAGGCGGTTGTGTCGCCAGGTGACCAGACGCTTGAACAGGAGGGAATCCGGCAGGAAACCGGTTTCCAGGACACGCGGGGTGTTTTCCCGGATGCTGTCCTTGATGTGGCGGAGGCTGTCTTTCACCTTGAGGATGGAATCCTGCCGGCGCATAATGCGGGGGAGTTCCACGTTTTCATAGGTCCAGCGCTTCCTTTCGGCCTTGGACATCGTGCTCCATTTGGCTTCCCAGGCCAGTTTGGCTTTGTAGGTGGAATCGGCCAGAAAAAGGGAATCCACCCGGGGCCAGATGAGGCTGTCTCCGGATTCCTTGAGCGAATCCACCACCAGTTTGTGGATGTAACTGTCTTTGGTGGCTACATACCACTGGTACAGGAACGGGTCCGTAAGCTTCAGGCTGTCGGGCACTTTCATCGTGTCCCGGGCGGTGATTCGGGGGATGGTGTCTTCCGACTGGCCAAAGAAGTCAAAATCTTCATCGGCCAGGCTGTCGGCCAGGTTTTTCAGGCTGTCCGGCTTTGCTTTGAGGCTGTCGGTCCTGACTTTGAGGCTGTCGGGGTGTTTCTTCTTTACGGTATCCACCCGGACCGTATCCCGGACGGCCTGGGGGAACCACGTCCTCAGGCGGGAAGCCCGGGTCAGTTCTACCCCCAGCGTCTGCGCGGCCACCGCTCCGGCGATGGCGACGGGCACCAGAATATCGGTCCAAAACTTTGCCATAGTTTGCAAAGATACTAATAATTTACAGAAAAAGTTGTACATTTGTGTACTCTAAACAATCGTATCCCTATGGCAGAATTCAAATATGCTCCAATGTTTCAGTTGGGTGAAGACCCCACAGAATACTACAAACTGACCTCGGAAGGAGTCTCCGTGGGCCATTTCGAAGGCAAGGAAATCCTCAAGGTCACTCCCGAGGCTCTGACGCGCCTGTCCAACGCCGCCTTCCGAGACGTGAACTTCCTTCTGCGCCCCGCCCACAACGAGCAGGTGGCCAAAATCCTCACGGATCCGGAAGCCTCAGACAACGACAAGTACGTGGCCCTGATGATGCTGCGCAACGCAGAGGTGGCCGCCAAAGGTAAACTCCCTTTTTGCCAGGATACCGGCACCGCCATCATCCACGGTGAAAAGGGCCAGCAGGTGTGGACCGGCTTCGACGACAAGGAGGCCCTGTCCCTGGGCGTGTACAAGACTTACACGGAAGAGAATCTCCGCTATAGCCAGAACGCCCCGCTGGATATGTACAAGGAAGTGAACACCAAATGCAACCTCCCCGCCCAGATAGACATCGAGGCCGAGGAAGGAATGGAGTACAAGTTTCTGTGCGTGGTAAAAGGAGGCGGCAGCGCCAACAAGAGCTACCTCTACCAGATGACCAAGGCCGTCCTGAATCCGGACACCCTGGTTCCCTTTATGATCGAGAAAATCAAAACCCTGGGCACCGCGGCCTGCCCGCCCTACCATATCGCCTTCGTCATCGGCGGAACATCGGCCGAGAAGAACCTTCTCACCGTGAAGCTGGCCTCCACCCATTATTATGACTCGCTGCCCACCACGGGTGACGAGACCGGCCGCGCTTTCCGCGACGTGGCCCTGGAGGAGGAGGTATGGAAAGAGGTGTGCAAGATTGGTCTGGGCGCCCAGTTCGGCGGAAAATATATGGCCCACGACATCCGCATCATTCGCCTGCCCCGTCATGGCGCCAGTTGCCCCATCGGCCTGGGCGTGAGCTGCAGTGCAGACCGGAACATCAAGGCAAAGATTAACCGTGAGGGCATCTGGATCGAGAAGCTGGACGACAACCCCGGCCGCCTCATCCCCGAAGCCCTTCGCCAGCCCGGCGAGGCCGGCGGCGTCAAGATTGATATCGACCGTCCTATGAAAGAGGTTCTGGCAGAATTGACCAAGTATCCGGTGAGCACGCGCCTTAGCCTTAGCGGCACCATCATTGTTGCGCGCGATATCGCGCACGCCCGCCTGAAGGAGCGCCTGGATCGCGGAGAAGATCTCCCGCAGTATTTCAAGGACCATCCGGTGTTCTATGCCGGACCGGCCAAAACCCCGGAAGGGATGCCTTGCGGCTCTATGGGTCCCACCACGGCCCAGCGGATGGACCCGTATGTGGACCTGTTCCAGAGTCATGGTGGTTCGATGGTGATGATTGCCAAGGGAAACCGTACCCAGCAGGTGACGGATGCCTGCCACAAGTGGGGCGGCTTCTACCTGGGTTCCATCGGCGGTCCCGCCGCCGTCCTGTCCAGCGACGGCATCAAGAGCATCGAATGCGTAGAGTACCCGGACTTGGGCATGGAAGCCATCTGGAAAATCCGCGTGGAAGACTTCCCGGCCTTCATCCTGGTGGATGACAAGGGCAATGACTTCTTCAAGACCATCGGCCTGTAGCCCCTGTCATTCTGAACGAAGTGAAGAATCTTTAACCCCATAAGATTATGAAAAAGTACGTTTGCAACATTTGCGGGTATGAGTATGACCCGGTAGTGGGAGATCCCGACAGCGGAATCGCCCCTGGAACCTCCTTCGAAGACATTCCGGCCGACTGGGTATGTCCCGTCTGCGGAGTAGGCAAGGAAGATTTCTCCCCGGTGGAGTAAGCCTCGTGTAATCCTTACGCTCCTGATATTCAGGCGTTTACGTAAAATCCTCTGCGCTTTTTGCGCAGAGGATTTTACGTAATGTATTGATAATTAGTCGGTTGCAAATCGGCTCAAAAGAATATTTTGAAATTTTTACTACTATGTATTGCAAAGTACCAAATAATTTTCATATCTTTGCACCAACAAATATTTTGAAAAATGAAAAAGGTAGTAAATGTTTCTTTGGGTGGCCGCAATTTCATTCTTAATGAAGATGCCTACACCCGCTTGCAGGATTATCTGTCTTGCTTCAAAAACAAACTCACCGTGCCGGAGTACCAGAAGGCGGAGGTGATGGAGGAGATTGAGGGCCGAATCGCAGAACTCTTTTTCCAGGAAGTAGGGGAGGGTTCCCGCGTGGTCACGCTGGAGATGGCGCAGAAGGTGGCATCAGCCCTGGGAATGCCCGACGGATCGGCCGAAGGAGGCTTTTCCAGTGCAGGCACGACGACTGAAGCTCCCTTCTCCCGCCGCCTGTACCGGGACGTGGACAACAAGTCCGTTGCCGGCGTGTGCTCGGGCCTGGCGTATCATTTCGACCTCGACGTTACGCTCATCCGCATCCTTATGCTGGTGGCTTTGATCTTCGGATCGGCCGGTTTCTGGATCTATTTGATTCTGTGGATTGCCGTCCCCAAGGCCGATACCCCGGCCAAGAAATGTGAAATGCGCGGCATCCCGCCCACGGCGGAGAATATGTCGGCCTTTGCCCGTGAAACCTATAAAAAATAAATGGCTATGGAAAGTATCAGTGAAAATGTCCGCTCCCAAATGCGGAAAGGGGTGCTGGAATACTGCATCCTGAGCATCCTGAGCCGAAAAGAAGCCTATGCTTCCAATATCCTGGAAGAGCTCAAGGCCGCCAATATGCTGGTGGTGGAAGGAACGCTGTATCCCCTCCTGATTCGTCAGAAGAACCAGGGACTTCTGAGCTACCGTTGGGAAGAGTCCACCCAGGGCCCGCCCCGAAAGTACTATGTGATAACTGAGAAAGGCCGCGAACAGCTTTCGGAGATGGACGCTGCCTGGGAAGAGATGGTCCGAAGCATTCAAACCTTAAAACAATAAGGAGATATGAAAGAAACCGTACAACTGAGCATAGGAGGATATGCCTTCACGTTGGAAAAGGATGCGGCCGACGCCTTGTCTGGCTATCTGGCCACCCTGGAAAGCCACTACCTCAAACAGGAAGGCGGGAAGGAGATTATGGAAGGCATCGAGGAACGCGCCGCCGAGCTTCTCCAGGAAAACACGCCCAAGGACACCGTGGTCGCCCTCTCCGGCATTCACCGTGTCATCGATATCATTGGCCGCCCGGAAACTATCGAGGCTAGTGACCCCGACCCTTCTTCGGCCGAGACGGAAAAGCCCCGCAAAAGACTGTTCCGGGATCTTTCCGACAAGCGTCTGGGCGGAGTCTGCAGTGGTCTGGCCAATTATTTCGGCATGGAGACGACACTCCTCAGGACGGTCTTTGCCATTGTGGCGACGGTGATTTTCTTCTCCGGTGCCCGGCACGGAGTTTGGAGCCTCTCTGTTCCGTTCGTTTACTGTCTCCTCTGGATTGCTATGCCTGCCGCCCGCACCGCGCAGGAGCGCTGGGCGATGAAAGGAGATTCCGGCACGGCCGATGACGTCCGCCGCAATGTCCAGAGCGGTATCCACGAAATGGGAGATGCCGCCCGCGAGGTGGTCCATTCCGACTTCTTCCAGCGTTTCGGCAAATGGATTCTGGTGTGTATCGGCATTGTCCTGCTCATTATGGGTACTTCAGGGCTGGCTTCGGTGTCGGTGCTGTCGCTCAAGGGAACCCAGCTGTTCGGCGTCCCGTTCGCACACTGGATGGATGAAATCTCCCAACAGGATCCTATCCTGATGGACCTCTTGTCCGAACCTTGGGTACTCGTCCTGGCAGCCCTTGCCATCATACTTCCCTTTGTGGGACTCCTCTACGGGGGCATCCAGCTCATTTTCGGCTTCAAATCCCCCTCCTGGAAACCCGGGCTAGTGGTCTTCGTCCTCTGGCTTATCATCGTCATCGTGCTGCTGGTGCTGGCTCTGGTGGCTGTCACCGCTGCCGAAATGACCTATTACGCGTGATGTAAGTTATAACTCATTATATATCAATCACTTACAGAAAATCCTCTGAGCAAAAAGCGCAGAGGATTTTCTGTAAGTGGTTGACAGGCAATTACTTGCTAAGCGTCGTTATTTGAGCAGTTCGTGGGAAGCGGTCATGGCCTTGGGATCCAGGGCTTCGTCCAGCTTCTCCTGGGTCATCAGTCCGTGCTCCAGCACCAGGTCGTAAACACTGCGCCCGCTTTCCAGGGCTTCCTTGGCTACTTTGGTGGAGGCCTTGTAGCCGATGTACGGATTCAGGGCGGTGACAATTCCGATGGAGTTTTTCACCATCTCATAGCAGTGTTCGGCGTTGACGGTGATGCCTTCCACGCACTTGGCGCGCAGGGTGTTCATCGCGTTGATGAGCCAGGTCTGGCTTTCCAGGATGCACTGGGCAATCACGGGCTCCATCACGTTCAGTTGCAGCTGGCCGGCTTCGGCGGCAAAGCACACGGTGGTGTCGTTGCCGATGACCTTGAAGCATACCTGGTTGGTGACCTCGGGGATGACCGGATTCACCTTGCCGGGCATAATGGAGGATCCGGGAGCCATGGCAGGCAGGTTGATCTCGTGCAGGCCGCAGCGGGGACCGGAAGCCATCAGGCGAAGGTCGTTGCAGATCTTGGAGAGTTTGACAGCCAGGCGCTTAAGGGCGGCGGAATAACTCACATAGGCACCGGTGTCGGGGGTGGCTTCCACCAGGTCGGGGGCTTTCTCGAAGCTGTCTCCGGTGAATTCGCTCATCAGCCGGGTGCACAGTTCGGCAAAGCCGGGAACGGCGTTGAGGCCTGTGCCGATGGCGGTTCCGCCCATGTTGATTTCCTTCAGCAGGACGGCGTTTCGCTCCAGGTTGGCCAGTTCCTCTTCCAGGTTGTTGGCAAAGGCATTGAATTCCTGTCCGGAAGTCATGGGGACGGCATCCTGCAGCTGGGTACGGCCCATCTTGATGATGTCTTTAAATTCCTCGCCCTTGGCGCGGAAAGCGCCGACCAGTTCTTTCAGTGCAGCTTCCAGCTGGCGGTTCATCCGGAAAAAAGTATAGCGGAAGGCGGAAGGATAGGCGTCATTGGTGCTCTGGGCGCAGTTGACGTGGTCGTTGGGAGAGCAGTACTGGTACTCTCCTTTCTTGTGACCCATCAGTTCCAGGGCTCGGTTGGCAATGACCTCGTTGGCGTTCATGTTGACGGAGGTACCGGCACCGCCCTGCATCATATCCACCGGGAACTGGTCCCAAAGCTTTCCATTGACGATTTCCTTGCAGGCGGCCACGATGGCATCTCCGATTTCCTTGGGCATCACGCCCAGTTCCGTGTTGGCCGCGGCGGCAGCCATCTTCACGTAAGCCATGGCGATGATGTACTCCGGATAGTCGTACATGTGCGTGGTGGAAATCTTGTAATTGTTGATGGCCCGTTGGGTCTGCACGCCATAATAGGCGTCGATGGGAACCTGAAGTTCGCCGATAAGGTCGCTCTCGACCCTGAATTTTTGCTCTGACATAGTTTAGAAGAATATTCGGTTTTAGTGTTCTATGCGATTGCAAAGGTAGCGAAATAAAACGAAGTTAAAAAAAAATCGTAACTTTACGGCTTGTGGAGCGATTCTCAAATATCCCCGCCCTGTCCAGAAAGCAATTTCTGGACACCCTTCTGGTGCTGATCAACGCAGAAGTCGCTGACAGCATCTGCGGAATCGTGGACGGAATCGTCGTGAGCCGTTTCCTGGGGTCCGATGCCATTGCCGCACACGGCATCGCCAATCCCATCTTCGTGATAATGACCATCTTCACCAGCCTGCTCATTGCGGCCTTCCAGCAGCCTAGTACAGTATGTATCGGCCGGGGAGAATGGAAAAAAGCCAACGGGATGTACAGCGCCACCATCCTGCTTTCCCTGCTTTTTTCCGTCCTGATGGCGGTGGGCGGCCTGATTTTTCCGCAGGGGATCGCCTCGTTGCTGGGGGCCCGCGGGTCGGCTACCATCACCCGCTTGTCGGCCGAGTATCTTCAGGGCGCTTTCCTGGGCACCCCTTCCCTGGTCATGTTCCTGATACTCATCCCGGTCCTTCAGATTGAAGGGAAGCGCAGGCTGGTCCACATCGGCAGCATCGTAATGTGCATATCGGATATCATCTTCGACCTGGTCAGCGTGAAGATCCTTCACTGGGGAATGTTCGGAATCGGCCTGGCCAATACGGTGAGCTATACGCTGGGCCTGCTGGTTCTGCTCTCGTATTATCTGGACAAGAACCGCCTTTTCCGTTTCAGTATCCGGGACATTCTCTGCATCGACGGAAAACATATGTTCCTGATGGGTCTTCCCACTGGGGTCCGCATGACCTCCCTTACCTTTGCCGTGGTGCTGATGAATACCTTTGTGATGTTCCTGTCGGGACCGACCGGTATGGCTGCGCTTTCTGTGCAGCAGAGTCTGTGCTCACCTTTGATGTCGGTCCTCATCGGCCTGTCCGGAACTACCCTGCTTCTGACGGGGGTCAGTTATGGAGAGCAGGATCGTCGGGAATTGATGGATGTGGTCCGGATGAGTGCGTATTATAGCATCGTGCTTCTGGGATTCCTGGCGCTGCTGGTGTTTTTGCTGGCCCGGCCACTGGTTTCGCTGTACCTGAATCCGGCCGAGACCGCCTACCCGCTGGCAGTAGATGCCGTCCGCTGGCTGGCTGTCTCCTTCCCCTTGATGGGCTGGTCACGTTGCGTGGGCTGCTATCTTCAGGGCGTGGAAAAGAACCGCCAGGCCCTGCTGCTGTTCTTTCTCGAAGAATTGGTCCTGCTGCTTGGCTGTGCCGTGGTGATGGGAGAAATCTGGGGAATCAGAGGGGTTTTCGCCTCCTTTGCAGTGAGCCAGGTGCTGGTGATTGTCCTGATCAATATCCTGGCCTATCTTCAGCGGGACAGGAAGTATCGCGGAATGGAGGCCTTCCTGTTTGTCCCGGACCATTACGGGGTGGCTCCGGAAGACCGTCTGGTGAGAACGCTCACAAGCCGGGAAGAAGTCTGGACCCTGTCCGAAGAAGTAATGAATTTCTGCCGGGAACGCGGCCTGCCTCAGGAGAAATCCTATATGGCATCCTTGTATGTGGAGGAAATGGGGAACATCATCATGCTCTATGGCTTCTCCGACGGGAATCCGCATAAACTGGAAGTGAGGCTGTCCGTTTACCACGGGGAGATTATCCTGCGTTTCCGGGACGACTGCCGCCGCTTTGATATCCGCGAAAAGGCAGCCCACTGGAAAGAGGACCCCCTTCATCCGGAAACCACCATCGGGGTGCGGATGGTGATGAAAGCCTGCAAGATTCTGCGATACAACAATTCCCTGAAAACCAACAACCTGATGGTGGTCCTCTAAGAGACTAGAACTTGTAATAGAGACCCACAGAGACGCTGTGGTCCATTTCCAGGTAGAGGGTCTTGTGGAAGGAGTTGTATTCCAGACGCCCTATCGTCCCCTGTACGGCCCAGTGGTCTGTAAGTTCCAGGGACAGCCCGGGTTTTATATAAGGGGTCCACTGGGTGTAGGGGTTGTCCGAGATGAAGCGACGGAATCCGCAGCCGGTTTCTACATAGAAAGACAGGATGCCGGACTCCCAGAAAACATACTCTACATAGGGATCGATTTCAATGCCGAAATCCGGCTTTTCCTTTTCAGTAACGCCAAAGACATCGACAGTCAATTCGGCGCCGAAAGACCATCGTCCATAGGTGTAACCTACATCCGGGGAAAGGTTGAAGTAGGAGTTTTTATCGGAAAAGGATCGGTTGAAGCCCAGACTTCCACCGATATACCACTGTGCCTGGAGCGGAAGGGCCAGGAGCATCAGTGCCAGCAATATGAAGAGCTTTTTTGACATTCGTCTGCAAATATACAAAAACTTTCGTCAGGAGAGCATAAAACTATGCTGAAGGCCGTGGGGAGAGACGGCATGGGCCTGAATGTCCCCTCCGTGCAGCCGGACGGCTTCCCGGACAATCGACAGTCCAAGTCCTGTTCCGCCCAGTTCGCGGCTACGCCCTTTGTCGGTGCGGAAGAAACGCTCGTACAGATGCGGAAGGCTCTCTTCCGGCACTCCGGGACCGTTGTCGGAGAAGGAAAACAGCCAGTTTTTCCCTTCTTTCCGCGCCCGGACGGAAACGGTGCTGCCTTCTCCGGCATAGCGCAGGGAATTGTCCACCAGGTTGCGGAAAAGGCTGTAGAGCAGCTTCCTGTCTCCCGTCAGGGGGATGCTTTCCGGGAAGTTCGTTTCCAGGGACATCTGTCTTTCCCGAAAATCTTCCTCCGTATCCTGCAGGACCTGAAGGAGGATATCGGCCACATTCAGCTCTTCCCGCAGCACCACTCGTTCGGCCGCGTCCAGGGTGTTCAGGTCTTCGGTAAGGTCGGCCAGACGCCGGGCGAGGGCGCAGCTGTGCTCGATGAACTGGGACCGGGTCTCCTCCGGCATCTCCGGGTGCAGATGCAGGGTTTCCAGATAGGCCCGGATGCCGGAGAGAGGGGTCTTCAGTTCGTGGGAAATGTTCTGGGTGAGCTGTTTTTGCAGCTCCAGGCTTTCCAGGTCCTGTTTTCGGCTTACGTTTCCCGCTACTTTTTTGGAAAAGGCATAGAGCACCAGCACAAGGGCCGCCATCAGGATGGCGGCAAACCAGAGGAAGGAGTAATCGGCCTTCAGAAGCAGGGGAAGGCGGTCGTCGTAGGGGAGGGCCGAGCGGATGATCAAGTCCTTTTCGGGGAAGTAAGTGGCGGAGTAAAAGTATTCTTTGTCCACGGTGACACTTCGGCGCTCGATGCAGTATCCGCTTCCTTTGTCCATAGCTTCCCGGATTTCTTTCCGGCTGCGATGGTCGCTCAGGTTGGGATATTCCTGGGTCTGATTGTCAAAGAGGACAAAGCCGTGCGAATCCAGCAGGGTTAGCCGAAGGGAGGCGACGGGGTGGGAGAGGAGATACCCCTGCACGGCGCTCTCCTCGACGGCACCGCTGTGGAGGAAGTCCCCCAGGGCGGCATTGTAGTCCTGCAGACGCTGGTTCAGAAGGGTGGTCTTGAACGCCTTCTCCCGCCGGTTCTGGTACAGGAGGAAGGCTCCGGCAAAAAGCAGGAACAGGGAGATGATGCTCAGGAACAGATGACGGCTAAGCTGGGTCATATTCCTTATAGGTATATCCGTATCCGGGCCGTGTAATGATACATTGCGAATACGGGCCGATTTTCTTGCGCAGGCGGGTGATGCAGACATCCACGCTCCGGTCCGTGACCACCACTCCGTCCGGCCACGCCAGCTCCAGCAGCTGATCCCGTGAGAAGACCCTCCCGGGGTGTTCCATCAGGACGCTGAGGATGTTGAACTCCGTCCGGGTAAGAGGGACCGGCGTGTTGTCGATACGCAGGGTTTTTCCTTTCATGTCCAGGTGCAGCCCTTCGGACGGCGTGATTTCCGCTGCGGCGGGGTGCTGCCTGCAGCGTCGGAGGACTGCCTGGGAGCGAAGCAGGAGCTCCTGCACGGAGAAAGGTTTGGGAACGTAATCGTCCACGCCGATGCGCAGGCCGTCGATAATGTCTTCGCGGGCGTTTCTGGCGGTGAGAAAGATGATGGGGATATCGGCCGTGAGGGGATTCTCCTTGAGCATCATGGCCATCTTCAGGCCGGACATCCCGCCCAGCATCACGTCCAGGATGAGCAGGCTGAAACGGGTCAGGTCCATTTCCAGGGCCTCTTCGGCCGATGTGGCGGTGCTTACCTGATAGCCGCTGGCGGTGAAATTGAAGCGCAGGACATCCAGGATGTCCGGCTCATCGTCTACCAGCAGGATATGTATGTTCTTTTCGTTTTCCATAAGCTGTACAAAAATGGGATATTTCAGATAAAAAAACAAGACTGTAACAATAATGTAACAGCTCTGTAGCCCTTGCGTAATAAAAGCGCCATACCTTTGCATTCGGAAAACCCATAAACTTTTAATACAATGAGAGCAAATGTAAAAACCATCCTGGCCCTGGCCCTTCTCTTCCTTCCCGTCCTGGCTTTTGCCGACGGAAAAGTAGTTCCGTACGACAAACTGCCGGTCGAGGCCCGATCCTTTATCAAAGAACACTTCGGCTCCGAAAAAGTCCTTCAGGTGACGTCGGAGTGGAATGAGTATGAAGTGCTGTTCTCGGATATGTCCACGGTGGAATTCGACCGTTCTGGCAACTGGAAAGAGGTGAAATGCCGGCAGAAGGCCATCCCCGAGCCTGTCATTCCTTCCCGCATCCTGTCCTATGTGAAGGAAGTTTTCCCAGGCCGTTTCATCACCCGCATCGAGCGCAGCCGGAGAGGTTATGAGGTGAAACTGGACAATGGCCTGGAACTGGAATTTGACCGGAACTGCAATTTCTTGAGGATAGACGATTAAACGATAAATAGACTCGTTGTTCTGCTGACTGTCCTGGCCGTGGTATCCTCCACGGCCTTTGCGCAGAAAGGGCCCTATCTGAAGGCCGATGCTTTGCCCGTCTCCAGCGTTGCAAAGAATTCCGCCAGGACCTTGAAGCCGCTCTGGCCGAATTAGCCCGATAGCACCCCCATCGACCTAGTGCGACGTAATTGGGCGGAGTTCCTTCACCGTACGAAAAAGCCGGACCTCGAAGGCCGGCTTGTGCGGGCAATGGGACAATTATCGAACTATTTTGAATACATAAATAGCTCCTGGTTTGATTATGTGTCGTAAAATGAGTAAGTTTGCAAAGCCCTCGGAAGGAGACGCCGGGTATTGCTGCAGCCCTCGGTAAGGATGACCTCGCAAGTTATGAATTGGATTGTACTTGTTCTGGCCGGGCTGTGCGAATGTGGCTTTGCGTTCTGCCTGGGAAAAGCAAACATGGCCATCGGCGGCCGCCAGATGCTCTGGTATGCCGTTTTTGTCATCCTATATGCATTAAGCATGGTGCTATTGGCTAAAGCCGTGAAGACCATTCCTATCGGCACGGCTTATCCTGTTTGGACGGGCATCGGAGCTATGGGGACTGTGCTGCTAGGTATCTTTGTATTCAAGGAGCCCGCCACCTTCTGGAGACTGCTGTTTACCTTTACGCTCATTACCTCAATTATCGGCCTTAAAGTGGTTCAGTGATATGGAATTCAGAGAATTACGACGTTTCAAACAAGCCGCTACGCTTCGGGAATGTGAGGCGGTGCTGTCATCAGCCCAGCGCGGTATCCTGGCTGTCCATGGAGAGAACGGTTATCCTTACGGGCTGCCTGTCAATTATCTGTATCTGGACGGCAAGATCTACTTCCACTGCGCCAAGGCCGGGCATAAATTGGATGCTGTTCGCGCCAATGATAAAGTATGTTTCACGGTATTATCTGAACCAGTCAAGAATCCCGGGGAGTGGTGGAACTGCTTTACAAGCGTTATATGCTTCGGGCGCATTTCAGAGGTAACTGATGAACCGGAAAAAGACCGTCTCCTGCGGCAGATTGGGGCCAAGTACTTCCCGGAAGGATATGACCTTGAAGGAGATATGGCAAAGAATGCCAGAAACGCACTCATTCTGGAGATTTCCATTGACCACATATCCGGGAAACACGTAAGGGAGAAATAACTATAAGCCCCGACATCCTAATTGCATGCCAGGGCTTTGTCCGTGTGCACCAGAGCCCTCCAATGCACACCGAGGCACTCCAAAACGCCTTTCGTGTGCAAAACAAGCCCCAAACGCACACGGAGATTAAACGAAGTGAGTCCCTTCGCCAAACGGAACGAAAAAAGCCGCCTGAAAAGGCGGCCTTTGAGTGGAGTGCGGGTGAAGGGACTCGAACCCATACGCCTTGCGGCACCAGATCCTAAGTCTGGGTTGTCTACCAATTCCAACACACCCGCATAAATAACTATACCCCTATACCCAGGACGAGCCCTACGGTGAAGGTGTTGAACTGGGGACCGTAGTTCTCCTTGACCACGTTCAGGGGGCGATACTTGAAGTATAGGCCCAGACCGCCGTAAGAGATGGCGGCATGCACGTTAAAGGAAAAGTTGTTGGTATTGATGTTCTTGGTATAACGGGCGCCGGACCGCATTTCGTCAATGCTTTCTCCCATCAGGTTGGTGCCTTTGAACTGGACATATCCGTTGAGGTTGAGTTCCGGCGTTACGCCCAGTTGAAAGGCGCCTTTGCCAAAACGCTGGGTGAAGTTGATGGGGAAACCGAAGGTGCAGACGGAGAAGATGGAGCGCTTCACTTCCCTTACTCCGGCCAGTTCCTTGGGAAAAATGCCCAGCCGGGTGCCTCCGGAAGTGAAAGGACTGGAACTGCCCTCGCTGAGGGGTACCCAGACATAGTCTTTATTGAGGTGGAACCAGTTCCATTCGACATCGGCGCCGAGGGAAATTTTTCCGCTCTCATACGGCCTGAAGGCAAGTTCTACCATATTGAATCCGAACTGCTGGCTGTTGAAGAACGAAGTTTTTCCGGAAAGATCGTCGTTTTTAACGATGCCGTTGAAGCCGAAATGAAGATAACTGAGAACCTCGAAGTCGATGCGGTCTCCGATTTCCATCTCGTTGATTCCGGCGGCGCGATGGCCGAAACCCTGTGCATAAGCTCCGGTCAGCGTACAAAGCGCTATGAGAATAGTGAAAATTTTTTTCATCTTCATAAAAGTTAGACTGCAAAGGTAATCATTTTTTTACAAATTCCAGACAGGCCCAGCCTTCCCGGACCGATTCCCCCTTCCACGAAAGCCCCAGGGCGAGGGCGGCCTTGTAGATGGCCGGCGCATCGGCGGCAAAAAAGCCGCTCACCAGAAGATGTCCGTTGCGACGGAGGGAACGCGCATAGGTGGGCAGGTCTTCCAGGATGATGTTGCGGTGGATATTGGCCAGGAGCAGGTCGTAGGTGCCCATCTGCAGGAGCGAGGCGTCTCCGCAGGCGGTTTCCACACGTGTTCCCACACGGTTCCAGCGGGCATTGCCCCAGGCCGATCGGGCTGCCACGGCGTCGATATCCACAGCAAAGACTTTCCGGGCACCCATCTTGGCGGCCAGGATGGCCAGGATGGCCGTTCCGCAACCCATATCCACCACGGATCGTCCCTTGATGGCCGATTCGAGGCTCAGCATCCGCTGCATCATCATATACGTAGTGTGGTGATAGCCGGTCCCGAAGGCCATCTGGGGGTCTATCCAGATGTTGAAGCGGGTGCGGGGGACATCGGCATTGAATTTTGCCTTTACCGTAACGGTGCCGTCCACGACGATGGGCCGGAAGCTTTCCTCCCAGGCCCGGTTCCAATTCTGCCCCTGCACCGGGGTGGCCGTAAAGCCCTCTGCGGCAGGATAAGCGCTCAAGACCACCTTGACATCTGAGGCCTTGTAATCAGAGGTCTGGATAAAACATTTAAGGAAAGGGTCCTCCGTGACGAAAGAGTCGAAGGGAAGCTGGGACAGTTCGGCCATCAGGATATCGGCCATTTCTTCCGTGAACGGATTCAACTTCACGGAAACTTCCAGATAATCAAAGCTGTTCATTTTCTTCTTTTTTTACGGCGGCCTCCCGGGCAAGGCCGACAATCTCTTCTTTCAGGATCTCCCGTCGGCGGCGGGTGCTCTCGGTTACCTGCCGGACAAGGGCGGAAACATCCCCGGAAGGTTCCCCGGACGGATTCTCCGGACCCTCCAGGGTAGAAAGCGGCTCCAGATACTTCTCGGTGCGGTTTTCCCGCAGGGCCCGCTCCACGCCCAGCTCGAAGACATTGTGGATGGCGGCGACCAGGCTGTACTGGACGGTGTCCAGCTGCTTGCTGTACACGGGAACCTGGGCATTCAGGTACCGGGCTTTCCCCAGCCCGTAATGGATGTCGTCAAAATCGTCTCCCCAAGCATTGAGCCCGAAGCGGACCAGCAGGGGAGAGCGGAGCACCGAGATGTGGTAATCGAACTTTCTGTCCAGGTTCTGGATGCCGCTGGCGGCCAGCTGGTAACGGTCCACATTGAGCACGAAGGGGAAAACCTCCAGCGTATTGTCGTGCACGATGCCCGTGACGTTCATCTGGTCGATATGGGTCGATGCGCGGTTCCGGAACATCAGCATGTTGGCAATGCGCGTGAACTCCCGGCTGTCCTTCAGCGTGAGGTCCTTGCCGGAGATCTTGAGGATGCCGTTGATGCTGGGTTTGACCAGGTTCATCAGCGTGTCGATATCGGCCGTGGCGGCCAGGGTGCAATCCAGGTCTCCGCCGAAGTTGGTGAGCATCGGCATGATGCTGTCCACGGCGGGGAAGAGGGTGATGACCTTTTCTGCCGTGATGTCCACCAGATTAAGGTTGAAGCCGGCTTTGATATCTTTTTTGGATCGGGTGGCGTAAAACCCTTCAAAGTAGATGTCTCCCATATTGGAGGAGGCGACGGCATTGGTGATCTGAAGGGTGCGCTGCCGCATGGCGATGTCGGCCGCAGCCCAGCTGATGAGGAGACTGTCGTATTTGATGCCGCTGGACTCCAGCGAGAAATCCACCTCCAGGTTGGAAGGGATTACAAGAAGGGCACTTTCAGCCTCCCGGTCCGTACTCTCGGAAAGGGAATCCCGGACGCTGAGGGAATCCCGGTCCGCGAAAGCGGCGTAATGCGCATAGGCCCGCATCAGCTCGTTGGCGTCGATGTAATCGCTTCGGACATCGGCCTTGAGCTTGAGGCGGCTGCGTCCCCGGCCGATGAGGGCCCGTCGGATACCGCTGAGCTGCGCCCGGGCAGTCACATCCGATTCTCCCGCCCGGAGGGTGATGCTCTGCAGGTTCAGGGTGTCGCCGGCGAAAGAGCCTTTCACGGCCTCGACACGGGTGCGCAGCGGGAAAGCCGGCAGGACGGCCCGGCCGCCGGCGAGGTCCAGCCGCCCCTCGAGGTCCCATTCCTGCACGTATTTTCGGAGGCTTTCCCCGAGGTTGATCCGGATGTCGGCCCGGGCGAAATCGTCCTGCTGGCGGGGCCTCAGCCGCCTCAGTCGCCGGGTGCTGTCCCGTGGAGGCAGTTGTCTGGAAATGTGTTTTCTGGCGCTCAGGGCCAGTTTGGCGCCCCTCAGGGCAAAGAGGTTTTCTCCGCTGCGGAAAAACAGGCGCCCGTTGTCGGAGGAAAGGGAAAGCCGGGGCGACGGCCTTTCCGGAGTGGCGGGCGTTACCCGGAAAGTTTCGCTATTGTCCATCAGGCTCAGTCCCAGCCCTTCTTCGTCCCTCAGATGAAGATTCTTGACTTTGAGCAGCCCCATCAGGGCCGTAAGGTTCTTTCCGCCTCGGAGGATATCGGCAGAATTCTGCATCAGGAGCCTGACACCGCCGCCCCGGACGAACATACTGCCGATACTCACGTCCAGGGTGTCGGCATCGGCCTTCATGGCCAGTACGCGGGCGTCTTTCTGCAGGTTCCGGTCTATGCTGTTGGCCCTGGTGGAGAGGCTGGCATCCAACTGGGGAAGTCGGGCCAGGATGCTGTCGGAGGGCATTTGCACATACAGGTCCCGGGCGATGAGGTCGCAGCGGATGTCGCTTTCTCCCACCCGCCGGGCCGAGAGCTGGGAAAGCCGGGCGCGGCCGCTCAGGCGGGCGTCAAACTCTCCTGTAGCTTCCAGGCCTGCGTCCGGGGCAAAGGCACGGACAAGGGAATCCACACGGGCGTGGATGCTTCCGTCCAGGCTCAGCAGCGGGTCTTTCCCCAGGACGTCCCGCGCAAAGCCCTTGAGGTTGATGCGGGCCCCGGCGATGTCCACAAGGAGTTTTTCCACATCGGCGTGAATCTGCCGATGCTCGTCCGTGGTGACGGTGGCATCTACCGCCAGCCGCCCCTTCCGCCCCAGTCCTTCATAGTCCACGTCGGCCTCCGGAACGGACAGCTGGGCGTCCAGGAGCGGCGTCTGCCCGTTTCCCCACCTGCCTTGGGCGCTGGCCTTAAGGCTGATGCGGGCGTCCGTATCCACTTTTTTCAGTGCAGGGATATTGTCACGGTATTCTTTCATCAGGGCCCCCAGCGGACAGTCCGGAATGGAAGCGGAAAGGTCCATATCCATCACTCCGTCGGCCCCCCGGAAAAAACGTCCGGCCCCTTCCAGGCCGATGGAGGAAAGCCCCAGCCGCAGCCGGTGAATCTCCACGGCCAGCTCTCCCGGCCCGCTTTCGGGAAGCGAGGCTTCCGCCTCCACCCGGACGGGAACCTTCAGGCGCCCGAACGATGCCGTGCGGAGATAGGTCCTGGCCTGGGCGTCCAACTCCAGCCGCCTGTCCTTGAAGGAGGCTTCCAGCCCGTCCATCCGCAGGGCCAGGGAGTCACCGGGTGTTATGACAAGCAGAAACGGCCGGTCTTTGAGGCTGACGCGGTGAACGCTGATGTCGGGAAACGGATTTGCCTGAGCCGATGAATCTGCCCCGGTCCGTTCCCGGAGTACGATGTCCAGATTGGAGAGGGTGGAATCGTACTGGTGATAGAAAAGGCGGGGCCGGAAAAGCTCCAGATGGCGGATATGATATTTGCCCCGGGTCAGGGCCACGTAATCCAGGGAGAGGTCCAGGCGCTTCAGGGAAGCCAGCGTGTCGGTCCGGTTTTCCACCAGCGGGCTGGGGTAGGTGACGGCCAGGTCTTCCGCCTCCAGATGCAGGAAAGGAAAACTCTTGATTACGTGCGCTTTGACTTCCCGGAACTCTACTTTTCCTTCCACCAGGCCGTCGGCAATCCGGTTCACGATTCCGGTAAGCAGCTTGGGACGGAGCGCAATCTGCAGGCCCACCAGCGCGAGCACCACCAGTGCCGCCATCCCCAGCAATGTATTCCGTATGATTTTCCAGGCCTTCATCTTACTCTTTGCAAAGTTACAATTTATTGCGATATTTGCATAAATCAACGCAAGGTATGAAAGTTCTCATCATAGACGACGAAAGGGCCATCCGCTATTCCCTCAAGGAAATCCTGGAGATGGAGAATTATCAGGTGGAGGCAGCCGAGAACGGCCGTGAAGGGCTGGAGAAGGCCGAAAAAGAAAAATACGATGCCATATTCTGCGATATCAAGATGCCGGAAATGGACGGAACGGAGGTGTTGTCCAAACTCATCGAGGAGGGGATTGAAACCCCCGTCATTATGATTTCCGGCCACGCCGACATTTCTACGGCGGTGGACTGCATCAAGGGGGGCGCCTTTGACTTCATCGAAAAACCCCTGGACCTGAACCGCATCCTCATCACCCTGAAGAACGCCACCGACAAGGCATCCCTGGTAAAGGAAACCAAGATCCTGAAGAAGAAAATCTACGGCAGGGAAATGGTAGGAGAGTCGGAGCCCGTCCTGCACCTGAAGGATATGATAGGAAAGGTGGCGCCCACCCAGGCCAGCGTACTCATCACGGGTCCCAACGGTTCGGGAAAGGAGCTCGTTGCCCAGAGCATCTACCAACTCTCGGAGCGGTCGATGATGCCTTTCGTGGAAGTGAACTGCGCCGCCATTCCTTCGGAACTCATCGACAGCGAACTGTTCGGCCACAAGAAGGGCTCGTTCACCTCAGCCATCCGCGACCACAAGGGAAAGTTCGAGCAGGCCGACGGCGGGACCATCTTCCTGGACGAGATCGGGGATATGTCCGTGGCCGCCCAGGCCAAGGTGCTGCGTGTTCTTCAGGAACGCAAGCTCACCCCGGTGGGCGGAGACAAGGAAATCACCGTTGACGTGCGCGTGATTGCCGCCACAAACAAGAACCTCCGGGAGGAAATCGAAAGGGGACGCTTCCGCGAAGACCTCTACCACCGCCTCAGCGTCATCGTACTCCAGGTTCCCGCCCTGGACGACCGCAAGGATGACATTCCGCTCCTGGTGGATCATTTCTCCGAGCGCATATCGGCCGAAAGCGGGAAGCCGGTCCGCGCCTTTGAAGCAGAAGCGATGGCCCTCCTGAAGGAGCGCGCCTGGCCGGGCAATATCCGCGAACTCCGCAACGTGGTGGAACGCCTTCTCATCCTGGGAGGCTCCCCCGTCAGTGCACAGGATGTAAAAGATTATGTAATATGAGCAGGATTCCAGACATCATCATAGCCGTGGACGGCTTTTCCTCTACCGGAAAAAGTACATTTGCCAAACTGATTGCCAAGGAGTTCGGTTTCCTCTATCTGGACAGCGGTGCAATGTACCGCGGCGTTACCCTCGCCGGGATGGAAGCCGGCTTCATCGGGGACGGGAAGATAGACGAGGAGGGGCTTCGGAGGATCATCGGCCCGCTTCAGCTTCATTTTCGTCAGGAAGAGGGCGCTACCCGGCTGTATCTGGGAGAGCGCTGCATCGAATCCGAAATCCGCGGCTGGGACGTTTCCCAGTACGTGAGTCCGGTGAGCGCCATCCCTTGGGTGCGCAACTGGGTGGACGAGCGCCTGCACGCTTTTTCGGCGGGCGGCCGTGTCATTATGGACGGCCGGGATATCGGCACCACCGTTTTTCCCGATGCCCAGCTGAAAATCTTTATGACGGCCGAGGCTTCCGTACGTGCCCGGCGCCGCTACGACGAACTGGTGGCCAAGGGGGAAAACACCACCCTGGAAGAGGTGCTGGAGAACCTCCGGGACCGCGATTACAGGGATTCGCACCGGGAAACTTCGCCCCTTCGCCAGGCCGAAGACGCCTACGTGCTGGACAATACGTATATGACCCTGCACGAGGAAGTGGTGTGGATGCTGGGCCTCCTTCAAGGGAAATTCGGACTTCTGGAAACCCCCGGACTGCAGTGCTGAGCGTAGAGATAGACAGCGGGTCCGGCTTCTGCGGCGGTGTAATCCGGGCCATCACCCGGGCCGAGGATTACCTGGCCGGGCACGACCGGCTGTATTCCTTGGGTGATATCGTTCACAACGAGGCGGAACTCTCCCGACTGAGGGGCCACGGCCTGGTCACGGTGGAAAGCCTTTCCAATGTTCCGGACAAAGGGACCATCCTCATTCGCGCGCACGGAGAACCCCCTTCTACCTATGAGGCGGCGGCCGCCCACCATCTGGAGGTGATAGACTGTTCCTGCCCGGTGGTGCTTCAGTTGCAAAAACGCATCCGGGACGCCTATGCCCGCCTTCACGAAAACGGCCTCTGCGGGCAGGTGATCATTTTCGGCCGGGTGGGCCACGCCGAGGTCCTGGGCCTTCTGGGACAGGTGGAGGGAGACGCCCTGGTGGTGGAAAACCCCCAGATGCTGTCGGACGCTCTGGACAACCTGGACTTCTCCCAGCCGATGGAGATTTTCTCCCAAACCACCAAGAGCCCCAAGGAGTACGCGGAAATCTGCGGGATGCTGCGTTCCCGGGGAGCCCGTCTTACCGTCCACGACACCATCTGTGCGCAGGTGGCCACCCGCCATGAGAAACTGGCCGCATTCGCCGCCGCCCATGATGTGATTCTCTTTGTTTCCGGAAAGACTTCTTCCAACGGAAAGGTCCTGAGCGATCTTTGCCGCAGCGTCAACACCCGCACCTATGTCGTTGGCGGCATAGAAGAAATAAACCCGGCCTGGTTCAAGGACCGGGACCGGGTGGGTATCTGCGGAGCCACCTCTACGCCGAAATGGCTGCTGGAATCCGTGGGGAATTACTTGACGCGCTGGCCGTAGGAACGGTCGGTGGTGTTGACGGTAATGACTTCTCCGGTTTCGATGAACAGGGGAACCATAATCTTGGCACCGGTTTCCAAGGTGACTTCCTTCAGGGCCGAAGTGGAGGCGGTGTTGCCCTTCACGGCAGGCTCGCTATAGGTGACTTCCAGGGTGACGTAGGTGGGAAGTTCACAGGTGAGGCAGCGCTCCTCGGGTTCGGTGAGGAACATCATCTCTACATGCTGGCCTTCCTTCATCAGGTCTGCATTTTCCACCACGTCGTGAGGAAGGGTGATTTGCTCGTAAGTTTCCTCGTGCATAAAGTTGAAGGCCTCGCCGTCGTCGTAGAGGAACTGGTAGGGGCGGCGCTCTACGGTGATGGTATCAATCTTGGCACCGGCGGTGAAGGTGTTTTCCAGGATGCGGCCGTTCTCCAGGTTGCGGAGTTTGGTTTTTACGAAAGCGGGGCCTTTGCCGGGCTTCACGTGCTGGAAATAGACAATCACACAGGGTTTACCGTTGAAGTCGATGTAGAGACCGTTCTTGAAATCAGCAGTTGTTGCCATAAAATGGGTATTTAGTTAAATGTTCAGTCCTAATAACTTGCAAAATTAACGATTTGTGGTTTTTTCTGCAAATTTTCTTTTTCCGCAGCGGCGGATGAACTCCTCAAACAGGGCCAGCCAGCCCTGCTCTCCCTGGGCCACCATCTTTTCCGGATGGAACTGTACGGCCAGCACCTGGTCGGTCTCGTAGGCTTCCACGATGCCCTCCTTACTCCGGGCCGTGATCCGTATCCCAGGTGCGGGAGCCTTGACGGCCTGATGATGGAAGGAGTTCACCAGCAGGGAGTCGGTCCCGTACAGCTCGGCCAGGAGGCTTTCCGGCTCCAGGCCGATTTTGTGCGTAGCACCGCCCGCGTGGCCTACGGCCCCGGAAATCTGCGAAGGGATGTCCTGATAGAGCGATCCGCCCATCATCACGTTGAGCAGCTGTTCTCCGCGGCAGATGGCAAGGACGGGTTTTCCGGACGCGAGGGCCGACCGGGCCAGCAGGCTGTCGCTGAGGTCCCGGACATAATCGATATGCACCGTTTCATTCAGGATTTCTTCCCCGTACCAGGAAGGCTGGATGTCTTCCCCGCCGGAAAAGACGATGCCGTCCAGTACGGAAAGAACGGCATCCGCCTCTTCCTTCGTGCCCACGGTGGGAATCACGACAGGAATGCCTCCCGCCCGGCTGATGGCTTCCGTATAGGTTTTGGAAAGAAGGGTGGAGCCGCTGGAGGAGCGCGCGGAAGAAATGCCGATCAGCGGAGCCCCGGCGTGCGAACAGGCCGCTACTGAAATGGTGATGAAAAGAAGAAGGAAATGTCTCATATTCAGTGAATAAGGTTAAGGAACAAGGTAATGACCCCGGTGTTGATCAGGTCTGCGAACATTGCCCCGATAATGGGAATGATGATGAAAGGTTCTGCCGTATAGCGGTACTTGTAACAGACGGCCGACATATTGGCCATTGCGTTGGGCGTGGCACCCAGCCCGAAGCCGCAGAGTCCGCTCACCAGAACGGCGCTGTTGTAATTCCTACCCAGCAGCGGGAAGGCGACAAAAGCGCCGAACAGGGCCATGAAACTGACCTGCGCCAGTAGGATGAGGGTGAGCGGAAGGGCCAGGGAGGCCAGTTCCCAAAGCCGGAGGCTGGCCATCGCCATCCCGAGGAAAAGCTGCAGGCAGATATCTCCTATGCCGACCACTTCCCCCACGCTGAGCTCCTTTTCCCATTTGGGGGAAAGGCCGAACAGGTTCCGAAGGATACAGGCTGTGATCAGGGCTCCGAAATAGGTAGGGAAAGTGATGCCCGTAAAGGCCAGAAGCCAGCTCAGTCCTGTCCCAAGGGCCACTGTCATGACCAGCACGCAGGCAGCTTTCAGGTATTTCCGGTAGGCCGATGCTTCGCTTTCCATACCCTCTTCGCGGGATGGGGCGGTCTCCACGCTTGCCATGACGTCGGATCGGGCGGAGAGGCCGGACAGGCGGTTCCGGCGGATGAGCGCTTCTCCCAGGGGGCCGCCCAGCAGGGACCCGGCCACCAGGCCGAAGGTGGCGGCCGCCATCGTGATGGAGGAGGCTCCATTCAGCCCCATTTGCTCCAGAAGCGGCGAGAAGCCTCCGGACGTACCGTGGCCTCCGCTCATCGGGATGGACCCGGCCGCCATTCCAAAAAGGGGACTCAGGTTGAGCCCTTTGGCCAGTCCCACGGAAATGAGGTTCTGGGCTATGATGAGGGCGGCGACCAGCGCCACCATCACCAGAAGGGGTTTGCCCCCCTTGCGAATGGCGCGAATGTCCGACTGGAAGCCTACGGAGGTGAAAAAGAGCATCATACAGAGGTCTTTCACCGTTCCGTCAAACTGACATTCCAGGCCAAAGACGGAGTACAGGAGCAAAGTGAACAGGGATACGATAAGTCCACCGGATACCGGTGCCGGAATACAAAAGCGTTTCAGGAACGGAATCCTCCCCGTGAGGGCCATCCCCAGCAACAGAGCCAGAACGCCTACGCCGGCGCTGGCATACATATCCAGATGAAGCATAAAATGCTGCTATTTCGTACTCCTACAAATATACAATCTTTTTTGTATATCTGCACTGCCCCTAATACGCCGTTTGGCGAGAAATGTTAAGTTGCTGGATTTTGTAGGGTTCTCCGGCAGAGGAGGTGGCATAGATGGTAACCTGGAACAGTTCTCCGCCGGCATTCAAAAGGCCGATCATATACTTTTTGTTGCTCTCGGAGGCCTTGTGCGTTACCCGGAACGACCTGGGGGTGTTGGCCTGGAAGAAACTGCGGAGAATTTCGCGGGCCTGTTTCTTGGAACAGTTGCGGGAAGAAGAGATGATGGTGACGTCCAGATTGTCGGCAAACCAGGAGGAGAGGGAGGCGGCATCTCCTGCGGCGAGGTATTTCGTAATGGAAGAGAAGACGGAAAAACCGTCTTCAGGGGTTTGCTGAAAGGTTTTTGTGTTGCTGATGAAATGGGACTGCGCCTGGGCCGCCAAACAAAAACACAGCAGCACTGCCGACAAAAGGATATGGAGTGTCTTTTTCATCCGAGCACTTTTCTTGCAAATTCCGCGCCGAATTGTTATTTTTGCGTCTGATGAATCTCGTTTTACTGACGGTAGGCAAAACCGACGTCAAGTGGGTGAAGGAAGGCCTGGACCTGTATGCGTCCCGGTTGAATCATTATGTGCCTTTCTCGGTGACCGAAATCCCGGAGCTGAAAAAAGTATCGGCCCTTAGCCGTCAGCAGATCAAGGACAAGGAAGGGGAGCTTATCCTGAAAAGGGTCGGTCCTTCCGACAATCTTATCCTCCTGGACGAGAAAGGGAAGGAGTTCCGCTCGCTGGAATTCGCCGATTACCTTCAGCGCAAGCTGAACGGAGGCGCCCGTAGCCTCGTTTTTGCGGTTGGGGGGGCGTACGGTTTTTCGGAAGCGGTCTATTCCCGTGCCCAGGGAAAGATTTCACTTTCCCGGATGACATTCTCCCACCAGATGGTTCGCACAATCTTTGCAGAACAACTCTACCGTGCCTTCACCATCCTGAAGGGAGAGCCCTATCACCATGAATAGAAGAAACAGCATACGGCACTGGATTTCGGTGGTCTTGATGGCCGTCGCCCTCGTCGTATTCGCCGCTTCCTTCTTCTCGGGTATCGGCCGGGGCCATATCGACGGAGTCGCCAGGGAAATGGGCGTGCGCGTGGAAAAACGGATGAACCTGCTGGACGGCTACATCGACAAGGCCCTGAAAGGGAATACCGATGAGTGGATGAACCTGGGGAATCTCCCGGAAGATATGGTGGTGTACCGCTATGTGGAAGACACCCTCCAGAGCTGGGCCAACCAGTTTCCCATCCGGAACGACGATATCCGCCCGCAAGCCCTGATCCAGCGGCTGGGTGACAGCCGGAACAGCTTCGTGTCTCCGCTTAGGGATACGGGAGAACAGCCGGCTTACGTCAATCACGGATCCAAGTGGTTCCTGGTGAAAAAAGTGATCGGCGAGAGCTGTCAGATCATTGCCGGACTGGAAATTGTAGACGAGCTTCGCGCCGGTTCCCTCAACGGGGTGAACCCCCACTTCCGGCTGGACGGACGCTATTCGGTGCGGCCGCTGTCGTCCGGCGTGGGAGAGGTCGTGGCCATCGGTGACGTTTCCCTCTTCAAACTTACGTCGGAGGGCGTTACGGAGTCGTCCCAGCGCCATTCTGCCCTGTTGTGGCTGGCTGTGACCCTGCTGTTTTCCGGCCTCCTGTTCTATCTGGAGGTCCATCCCAGTCGCCGGACGCTGGGCGTTGTGATGCTGGTCCAGGCGCTGGTTCTGGGATGGATGTATTACTATGGAAGGGGGCTTTCCGCCGTGTCGCAGCTTTTCTCCCCCCTCCTGTACGCCGACGGACCTCTCCTGTACTCCTTGGGCGCCGTGGTCCTTGTCAACCTGGCCATCACCTTCCTGGTTCTGGACCTGTACCTGGTCCGCTGGACGCTGCTGAAGGGCCTCCGGCGCTGGGACAGCCTGTGGCTGCAGGTGGTGTCGGCCCTGGGCACCGTTCTCCTGGTGCTGGCCGTCATCCTGTACATCCACTTTACTTTCCGAAGCATTTCGGACAACTCCAGCATCACGCTGGAACTGTTCCGGGTTCCCCTCCTGAGCGGCTATACGGCCATCGTCTACCTCTCCTTCCTGGCCCTCACCATTACCATTCCGCTCCTTATCCAGATTCTTTCACCCATCCTGCGCTCGCTGACGGGCCTGCGATACGATATGTTTTCCCTGAACGGACGCGTCGGCTATGCCGTGGTGGTGGGCGTGTACTTTGTGACGGCCTCCTCGATGATGGGCTTCCAGAAAGAGATAAACCGGGTGGACGTGTGGGCCAACCGTCTGGCGATGGACCGTGATATCGCCCTGGAAATCCAGCTTCGAAGCACGGAGAACGCCATTTCGGCCGATGCGATGATTGGGGCCCTGTCGGTGCTGGACGGCAGTGCCGACATCATCCGCAACCGCCTGGTGAGCGCTTACATGGGCCGTATTTCACAGGACTATGACATCATTGTCCACCTGCCCGGCAGCGACGTCGGGGACCATCCCCTCTTCCGGGATCGGGTGCAGGGCGGGGTCCGGCTCAGTGAAAACTCGCATTTCTTTTACAGCACTATCGGCAGCGGTCGCACGTCCTATACGGGATTGTTCTCCTATTATGTAAGAGACCACGGCGTGCGCACGGTGCTGGTTACGGTGGAATCCAAGCACAACCGCGAGGACAGGGGCTATCTGAGCCTTCTGGGTATCGCGGATCCCGGCCGAATAACCCTTCCGCCTGTTTATTCCTGGGCCAAGTATGCCGATGGCCATTTGGTCCAGTACAAGGGCCTTTACCCCTATCCCACCATCCACTCAGGCCGCCTCAAGATGCTGGCGGACGAGCATCCCACCGGCCACGTGGACCTGGAGAACTGGTGCCATTTCGTGCACACCGTTTCCGAAGAGGAGGTCATCATCATCTCCCGGCCCACCACGGAATGGCTATATTATGTGGTGGAAGGTTTCCTGTTCGCCATCCTGGCCTTCCTGTTCATCTCGGTCATCACCCGACGGCCCCACGGAAACGGAGAGAGGCGCTATTTCCAGAGCCGGATTGGGATGGTGATGTACATTTCCCTTCTCCTGACCCTGGTGGCGATGGCGGGTTTCAGCGTCTGGTTCGTGTACAAGCGCAACTATGCCGATATGGAGAGCATCATGACCGCCCGTATCAACTCGCTGCAGGCAATGCTCCAGGAGCGTCTGCGCCAGCTGGACAATCCGGAAAACGTGCGCACCTCGGAGGTGATGGCCACCATCGAGGGGGTGGGGAACAACCTCAAGTGTGATATTTCCCTGTTCGACCTCTCCGGTCGCGTGGTCATAAGCACCACACCGGAGGTGTATGACCGGATGATCCTGGGACATCGGCTGGAGGACAATGCCTACCGGGAAATCATGTATGAGCACAAGCGCTTCTACACCCACCGGGAAAAGGTGGGACGCCGCAGCTATTATGCCCTCTATGCGCCTGTGATGAACAGCAGCGGCCGTATGATGGCCATTGTCTCCTCGCCCCTGACCGATATTACCCACGACTTCGAGAGCGAGGCCATCCTGCATGTCGCTACGGTGATTACCATCTTCCTGCTGCTCCTGCTCATGTCCCGTTTCGTCACCAGGGAGGTGGTGAGCCGGATGTTCCGTCCCATCTCGGAACTGCGCCGGAAGATGAGCGTGACGGATGTCAATTACCTGGAGCCGCTGGAATACGAGCAGGTGGACGAGATTACTCCTCTGGTGCAGGCATACAACCGGATGGTGAAGGACCTTGGAGAAAGCACCCGCCGCCTGGCGCAGGTAGAGCGTGACAAGGCCTGGACCGATATGGCCCGCCGCGTGGCCCATGATCTCAAAAACCCGCTCACGCCCATCAAGCTGCAACTGCAGATGCTGATGCGGATGAAGACCTCCGGTAACCCGCAGTGGCAGGAGCGCTTTGACGAGGTGGCCCAGACCGTCCTGTACCACGTGGACCTGCTGGCCGATTCGGCCGACCAGTTCTCCACCTTCGCCAAGATGTACGACCAGAAGGCGGAACGCCTGGATCTCGACGCCCTCATCCGGCAGGAAGTGGCCCTCTTTGATTCCCGGGAAGACATTGCGCTGGATTATTTCGGCCTTTCCGGGGCGGTGGTGGAGGCTCCCCGTCCGCAGCTCACCCGCGTAGTGGTGAACCTGATTACCAATGCCATCCAGGCTGTTGACGGGCAGGAAGGGGAGAAGCACCTGGTCGTCTCGCTTCGCAATGCAGTGGAAGACGGCTTCTACGATATCGTGGTGGAGGACAACGGCCCCGGCGTGGACCAGAAGAACCAGGACAAAATCTTCACCCCGGACTTCACCACCAAGACCAGCGGGTCGGGCCTGGGGCTGGCCATCTGCCGCCGTATCGTGGAGCACTGCGGCGGAACCATCTCCTACTCCCGTTCCTTCAATCTGGGCGGCGCCTGCTTCACGGTGAAGTACCCCAAAGCCTGACAAAAGTTCCGGGTTTTTTTCGTATCTTTGTCCTGCACCAAAAAAACCCGTTTCAATGGCAAAGTTATCTGAGAAAATAGGATATGGCCTGGGGGATGCCGCTGCCGGCGGCATTACCTGGAAAGTAATGTCCATCGCGTTCCCTTTCTTTTTCACCAACATTTACGGCCTCTCCGTGGCCGATGCCGGTGCCCTGATGCTCCTGGCGCGCCTTTTCGACGTGGTGACAGACCCTCTGATGGGCGCCATCGCCGACCGCACCAGGTCCCGCTGGGGCACCTATCGGCCCTGGCTCATCTTCGGTGCCATCCCGCTGGGACTGGTGTTTGCCCTGCTGCTTTATACGCCGGATCTGGGTCCTTCGGGCCGCAGGATCTACGCCTACGCCCTGTATCTGCTGATGATGCTGGTTTATACGGCCGTGAATGTACCGTACGGGTCTCTTCTGGGCGTGATGACCGAAGACAGCAACGAACGCAACCAGTTCTCCTCGTTCCGTATGGTGGGAGCCTATGCGATGGGTTTTGTCACCCTCTTCTCCTTCCCGTACTTGCAAAAAATGGTGGGCGGGACGCCGGCGCACCAGTATGCCGTCCTGGGCGTTGTCCTGGGCGCTCTGGCCGCATTGGGTACCCTTGCCTGCGGCCTTCTGACCAAAGAGCGG
This sequence comes from uncultured Bacteroidales bacterium, assembly GCA_900319405.1. Lineage (GTDB taxonomy): Bacteria > Bacteroidota > Bacteroidia > Bacteroidales > UBA932 > Cryptobacteroides. Next base: position 49,211 of record ONOH01000008.1, read on the forward strand.
CTGGAACCCGTCAGGGCAGAGAAGTTCTCCTTCAAACCCTTTGTGGACCTGGTTCACAACAAGCCCTGGATTTACCTGACGCTTATCGGCATCTGCACCAATTTCTTCAACGGTTTCCGTTATGCCGTGGCCGCCTATCTGTTCGAGTACTGTATGCACGGAGAGGTGACCGTTTCCGGGCTCATCATCAACTATACCGTGTTCATGATGTTCGGAGAAGCCGTCTGTATGGTTGTCGGAGGCCTGACCCCCCGTTTTGTCAAATGGGTGGGCTCCAAACACAGGGCCTTTGCCTGGTCGGCTGTCATCTGCGCCGTCACCTCCCTCGCGTTCTTCTTCATCCCGATGGACCCTTCGTACATCTGGCTGATGATCGCCGTGGCCGTTCTCACCTCCGTGGGTATCGGCATCTTCTCTCCGCTCATCTGGTCTATGTATGCCGACGTGGCCGACTATGCCACCAAGAAGGACGGAACCTCCTCCACAGGCCTCATCTTTTCCTCCGGCACGATGGCGCAGAAATTCGGATCGGCCATCTCGGGTGCGCTGGTGGCCCTGCTGCTTGGGATAGCCGGACTTGTCTCCAGCCAGGACCCCGTTACAGGAGAGACCGTGGTCAACATCACCAACGAGGCTTCCGTCCAGCGGATGATCTGGAACCTGTTTTCCCTCTTCCCGGCTATTATCGCCCTGTTGATGCTCTTCCTCCTTCGCCTGTATCCCTTGCGGAAATAGATATATATAAGATATTGGTGGTCAATATCTTATGAAAAATCCTCTGCACTTTTTGCGCAGAGGATTTACCGTAATCGACTGATTTTCACCCGATTACGGATTGCGCAAGGAGGGGGGCATGTGGAGATATTTCTCTATTTGGCGCGGACGGGCTGATGTCCGTTTGCGCAGGATATCCGCAGCTTCCTCCTTCGTTTTTTCTGGTAGAACGGGGATCTCGAACAGATTTGTGACGATTCCTTCCTTGAGAAGAATTATTGCGCATTTGTTGTAAACATCGTCCGAATACGGATCCCGTTCTTCTTTGATGTCGTATTCGCTTCCGGTGTTGTCGTGCAAGGATCTCAGCAGGGTTTCATAGCTTCCGTAGTAATGGATAAGTTCGTCATAATCAATGATATTCCATAGAGATATGGCATAATCCACTACCTGCTGGAATGATTTCTCATCAAGAAACCTTCTCCATCTGTCCAGCTGGGCGTAATGCAGATATCCGTTTCCCAGGAAAATCCGCTGTATCTCTCTTGTGATTCCTCGGAATCCGGGTGAAACTGTCTTGTTGCCGACGGGTGCGGAGTAAGGATTTTTCTCTCGTGCATAGCGGAGGAAATTCCAGCGGTAGTCCTCGGCTCTATCCACCATTTTCCTTTCGACCGGATTGTTGTAATTGTAATTGAGTGCAGTTTTTACCTGTTTGTTTCCCAGTTTGGCCGAGCTCATATAGCGTGGCCGGAACAGGGGACCTTTCCTGTTTCGAGACACGTTCCATTCCCGTGAAAAGAGGTGTGTGTACTGCTGGACAAACTTGGACAGGGTAACGCTGTCAGGCGCGATAACCGTATTATGGGTATGGTCGGACATGGGACATATGGCCAGTACCGGAATGCCATACCGCCTGGCTACGGTGCAATAGATGGTAAAAAAAACCAGATAGTCGTAGAGTGTGTAAAAAACCACTGCTCCACCGATGCTTTGCTGGCAGATGTGGTGCACCTGCCCTGAATAAACTCTCCTTTTTTTCATACTTTTCTCTCCTCCCTTTTTGTGGGAAGTCCGGCGGAAAGATATTCAGCAGTTTCGAGGATTCAAAGCATCGTAAAAAAGTTAGTGTTGTTTCAGATGTTTTTTTGCTGTTTTTTACGAATTTTTGCTGTTTTTTACGATTCCCAAATCACCCATTTCCTGTCCAGGCCGATTCGTTTGGGTTCACCGGCGCTACCGCTGATGCGATAATCACAGGCATTGTCCAGCAGGGCGGACAGGGCACGATTCACTCTAGCAATATTCACATTCAGGTCGTTGTTGAACAGGTCCAGGATTCGCTTGACGCGGGCCGATATTTCCGTTGGGCTCGAGCTTCTGCTCACTTTCTTGTAGAGGTATGCGAGTTCCTTCTCATACTCTATGAATTGCTTGAGAGGAATACCCTCCGGGTGACGGAGAAAAAAAAGCCATACCGTCTTGGCCATAGGGCGGATTTTCATTTCCCTTTGGCCGATAAAGATTCTCAGGCCGCGTGTGATTCTCACAGTCTGAGATGGAAGAGCCGGGGTGATTCCTCTGCGCTCCACCTCCAGCATCGCCTTGCTGACAAAAGCCAGAAGCTCTTCCGTCTCCTGTTCCTCCCATTTGATTCCGTATGCGGCAAGAGGTTCCTCCAACCGACAGAAGGAGAAATAATAAAGCGCCAATAAACCAACATCCAACATAAATACATCATTTTGCTCAAAGATAGCACAATCTCGGGAATGAAGAAATGTGCAACTTGTTGGTATTCAGTCTGTTGTGAAAAATCCTCTGCGCAAAAAGTGCAGAGGATTTTTCATAAATAACTGCGAATCAATCATTTATGGATCGCGTATCGGGGGGGGGAGTCGGAACAAAAAAAAGCAACCCGGAGGGGGTTGCTCGTTTTCTACCAGCGGTCTTCGTCGGAGACGGAGAGTTTCTTGCGGGCGTGGCGGCGGCGGGCGTTGAGGACGCGGCGGCCGTTGGCGCTGGCCATTCTGGCGCGGAAGCCGTGCTTGTTCACACGCTTGCGGCGGGAAGGTTGGAATGTTCTTTTCATACTATCTCTGTTTTATTTTTTTCGCATAAGGGACTGCAAAGGTAGCAATTCCCCAGGAAAAAACAAAATTATTTTTCAATATGAACCACCAGTTTTCCCTGGTACCAGGAATCCGGCAGCCAGGCCGATACAGGCCAGGTGTGGACCGTTCCCCGGGCCAGTTTGTGCCGGGCCATCACCAGAGCGATCTCTTCGTTGATGTCTCCGCCTTTGAGGTACAGGATGCCCTGGGAATACTTTCCCTTGACCCAGGGGAGAAAGTCCGGAAGGGAGGCCACTGCCCGCGAAACCACAAAGTCAAAAGACTCCTCAAGCGACTCGGCCCGGGCGTTCACCACCCGCACGTTTTCCAGTCCCAGGGTCGATGCCACCGCCTGGGCCACAACGGTTTTCTTGCCGATAGAGTCGCAAAGGACAAAGCGGGCCGAAGGGTAAAGGATGGCCAGCGGAATGCCTGGAAAGCCGCCGCCGGTGCCGAGGTCCAGCACCGAAGCGCTGGCAAAGCGCTCCTGAAGCCCCGGCACGGTGAGAAGGTAACGCGCAATGGCCAGCGAATGCAGCACGTGGTGCTCGTAGAGGGCGTCGATGTCTTTCCGGGAAATCACGTTGATCCGGGCGTTCCACTCCCGGTACAGGCTGTCCAGCGCCTCCAGGCGGGACAGTTGGGTGGCCGACAGGCTGAAATCGGCCTGCAGGATCTCTTTCCAGTTCATTCGATTTCCCCCCTCAGCATCATTTTGGCAAGGTGCTGCTTACCCCGGCGGATACGCGTTCTCACCGTATTGAGTTCCAGTTCCAGTTCCCTGGCAATTTCTTCGTATTCCAGTTCTTCTATCATATACTTGATCATCACATCTTTATACAGGGAAGGCAGTTCGTCGATATAGCCCATCAGGCGCTGGTGCAGCTCGTCGTTGATGATTTCCTCCTCGGGTGTGAAGTCCGTAAGCTGGGCACTGTCGCCGCCTTCCGACGAAGCCTTGTGCAGGATACCCTCCTTCTTCTCGTCTTCCCGCTGGATGGAGGACAGGTGGTCCAGCGCGGTGCGGGTGGCGATGGTCAGCAGCCAGGGACGGAGTTCCCGCGAGGTGTCAAAGCTTCCCAGGGCCGAAAATGCCTTCTGGAAGCTCTCGGTGACTACGTCGTCCACATCGGCCTTCCATTGGAAATAGCCGCTGACGCGTCCCCGGACGGCTGGCTCGTGAATCTGGTACAAGGCCCGGTAGGCCATCTGGTCCGAGCCGATGGCTCTAGCCACCAATTCTTTTTCGGAAAAGTCTAAATAGTTCATTTTCAGTTGACTAATGGGCTTCCAGCCAGTTGATGCCCGAAGAGCACTCTACCGTAAGCGGAACAGAGAGCGAAATCACGTTTTCCATCACCCCGGTGACCAGTTCCTTGAGCGCCGGCACCTCCTGGGGAAGCGCGTCGAAGACCAGTTCGTCGTGAATCTGGAGCACCATCCGGCTCTTGAGCCCCGCCTCTTTCAGGCGCCGGGCCACCCCGACCATCGCCAGTTTGATGATATCGGCCGATGTCCCCTGGATGGGGGCGTTCACCGCGTTCCGCTCGGCCAGAGCGCGCACATTGGCGTTGCGAGAATGGATGTCCGGCAGGTAGCGCCTCCGGCCGAAGAGTGTCTGGACATAAGCGTTTTTCCGGGCAAATTCGATGCTTCCGTCAATGAACGAACGGATGGCGGGGAAGGAGGCGAAATAGTCTTCGATGAGCTGTTTGGCTGCCCCGCGGGGAAGGTGAAGCCGTTGTGCCAGGCCGAAGGACGAGATGCCGTACATAATGCCGAAGTTGGCCGTCTTGGCCATCCCGCGCTGTTCCCGCGTGACTTCCGAAACGGGAAGGCCGAAAATCTTGGCGGCGGTGGCGGCATGAACGTCCAACCCCTCCCGGAAGGCCTGTGTGAGATGTTCGTCCCCGCTCAGGTGCGCCATAATGCGCAGTTCGATCTGGGAATAATCGGCCGATACGATAACCCCTTCCGGCGTGCCCGGAACGAAGGCCTTGCGGATTTCCTTGCCCCGTTCGGTGCGGATGGGGATGTTCTGCAGGTTGGGATGCGATGAGGAAAGCCTTCCGGTGGCGGTAAGCGCCTGGTTGAAAGTGGTATGGACCCGTCCGTCCACCTCGGAGATGAAGGTGGGGAAGGGCTCGATATACGTGGAAAGCAGTTTTTTGACCGCCCGGAATTCCAGGATTTCTTCCACGATGGGATGGCGGTCCGCGATGGCAGCAAGGGTGGCCTCGTCGGTGGAGTACTGCCCCTTGATCCCGCTCTTTTTTGCCTTGGGATCCAGCCGGAGTTTCTCGAAAAGCACATCTCCCACCTGTTTGGGAGAAGAAATGTTGAGCCCGGGCTCTCCGGCCATTTCCCGGATACGGACTTCCCTTTCTGTGAGTTCTTTCCGGAGCCCGTCCGCAAAGTGGCGGATAACGCCGAGGTCCACCTTGACACCGTCCTGCTCCATCCGGGAGAGGACCTTGGCCAGGGGCTCCTCCATTTGATCGTACAGCGGCGGAAGATTCTCGCGGAGCTTCTCTCCAAGGGGAACCAGGACGGCCGCTTCCTTCAGGCGGGACGGACCGGCCGATTCGGGAAGCTCGTCAAACAGGGACCCCGTGACGGCCGGCTGCTCCGTGCTTTCTGAAATATCGACGCCCAGATAAGTCTGCGCCAGGGCTTCCAGTTCGTGGCTGCGCTCCGGATTCAGGACATAGTGCATCAGTTTGATGTCGTTCCACTGACCGTTAAGGCCGATTCCCTGCGCCGCCAGCCAGTTGGCCTGCCGCTTGAGGTCCACTCCGTATTTGGCGATGGATGCGTTTTCCAGGATGGCAAGCAGTTCCTTGTCATTCTGAACGAAGTGAAGAATCTGTGCAACCTTGCCGGAAACGGAGAGAATGATTCGTTTGAGCGGAGCGAAAACACCCTCCCCCCAGGCTTCGGTAATCAGGCCCACTTTCCCCTCCCGGAGCGCTTCGGCCGCCACTTCCCTGAGGGTGGTTCCCTTCGGGGAAAACAGTTCTTCGCTGCGCTCGGAATGACGGTTGCTGCGTTCAGGCTTTGCGTTTTCCTCCTGAGGAGTGTGGGCGGGGAGGAACTTTTTCAAGGAGGCGAATTCGTACAGGTCGAACAGGCGGGAGAGTTCCGGAGAGAAAGCGCCCGTATAGCGCATCTGCTCCAGCGTCACGGGCAAGTCCATATCCGTTTTGATGGTCACCAGGGCCTTGGAAAGGGCCATGTGTGGCCGGGCTTCCAGGAACAGGGCCTGCTGCTTGGCAGAGAGTTCCCCGATATGTTCATAAATATTTTCCAGGCTGCCGTATTTGGCGATGAGTTTGGCGGCGCCCACTTCTCCCACTCCCTTGACGCCGGGCACATTGTCGGCCGTGTCACCGCAGATGGCCAGCATATCGATGACCTGCGAAGGGTCGGAGATGCCCCATTTTTCGCAGAGCTGAGCCGGCCCGATGATTTCGGCATCGGCCCCGCTTTTCCCAGGCTTGTACTGGAAGGCGTGCGGGCCGATGAGCTGTCCGTAGTCCTTGTCCGGGGTGACCATAAACACGTCCATGCCTTCTGCGGCGTTTTGTACAGTGACAGATCCCAGGACGTCGTCGGCCTCGTAACCGGGAACCATCAGCACCGGGATGTTCATCGCCTGAACCAGCTCTGTGAGGGGATCCAGGGCTTCTATCACCAGCTGCGGAGTGGGAGGACGCGTGCCTTTGTAGTCGGGATACATCCGGTTGCGGAAACTGCCGCCCGGCGGGTCGAAGGCCACCGCCAGATGCGTGGGTTTTTCGCGCTGGATGAGCTCCAGCAGGTACTTGGTAAAACCGTAGAGGATGGACATGTCCGCCCCCTTGGAGTTGATCATCGGCCTGCGCAGAAAGGCATAATACATTTTGAATACCAGTGCGTGCCCGTCGATAAGAAACAGTTTGCCGTCCATATCCTGCAAAGATAAAAGAATATTTTCTTAAATTTGTGGATATGAAAGAGATTTATTTTGCCGGAGGGTGCTTCTGGGGCGTGGAGCACTTTTTCAAGGGAGTGGACGGGGTTGCCGAAGCCACACCCGGTTATGCCAACGGGAATACGGAGAACCCCAGCTACCAGGAAGTTTATACCGACACCACGGGTTTTGCCGAGACGGTGCGGGTACGCTACAAGCCGGAGCGGGTGAGCCTTGCGCTCTTGACCCGCCTCTTTTTCACGGTCACGGATCCTCTGACCCTCAACCGGCAGGGGCATGATGAAGGAACGCGCTACCGCAGCGGCGTCTTTTATGCCGACCGGGAAGACCGTCCGGTCATAGAGGCCGTATTCCGCGAGGTGGAGGCCCGTCTGGGCGTTCCCCTGGTGACGGAACTGGGCCCCCTGAAGAATTTCTACCCGGCCGAGGAATACCACCAGAATTATCTGGACAAGAATCCGGAAGGCTATTGCCATCTTCCGCTCAAGACTTTCCGCTACCTCCGCCTCTTCCAGGATATCGGCCTTTTCCTGGGACAGGAACCGGACTCGGTTGCCCGGATGGCCAACACAAGCGCCCTGATTGCGGAAAGGATGCGTTTTTTCTGGACCGGTTTTTACCGGGTGGACGGGGATCAGCTGGTGCTGGGACCTTTCCAGGGTCCCCCTGCCTGCCAGCGCATCGGCTATGGAAAAGGGGTTTGCGGCACGGCCTGGAAGGAGCGCCGCACCCTGGTGGTTCCGGATGTGGAGGAATTTCCGGGACACATTGCCTGCAGCAGCCTTTCCAAGTCTGAGATTGTGGTCCCGGTCTATGGAAAGGACGGCAATGTGAAGGCCGTTCTGGACATCGATTCCACGGAACTGGCCTGCTTTGACACCACCGACGCCGCCTGGCTGGAGCTTATCGCGGAATATATCTGATATTTTTGCCTATCTTTGTACAAAACCACTGACTATGGCTGACGAAAAGATTATTTTCTCAATGAACGGGGTGAGCAAAATCCTGCCCCACAACAACAAGATTATTCTCAAGGACATTTTTCTGGGCTTTTTCTACGGGGCCAAGATTGGCATCATCGGCCTGAACGGGTCGGGTAAATCCACACTCCTGAAAATCATCGCCGGCGTAGAGAAATCCTACAAGGGCGAGGTGGTATGGGCCCCGGGCTATTCCGTGGGCTATCTGGAGCAGGAACCGCAGATGGACCCGGAAAAAACCGTCCTGGAGGTGGTGCAGGAGGGCGTGCAGCCCATTATGGACATCCTGGCCGAATACAATGAGATTTCCCTCAAGTTCATGGAGCCGATGGATGACGAGCAGATGAACCGGCTCATCGAGCGACAGGGGGAACTCACCGAGCAGATAGAACAGGTGAACGGCTGGGAGATAGACTCCAAGCTGGAGCGGGCGATGGATGCCCTGCAGTGCCCGCCCCCGGAGCAGAAAATCAAGGAACTATCCGGCGGTGAACGCCGTCGCGTGGCCCTGTGCCGCCTCCTTTTGCAGGAACCCGACGTGCTCCTGCTGGACGAGCCCACCAACCACCTGGACACCGAATCCATCCAGTGGCTGGAGGCCCATCTGCAGCAGTACAAGGGCACGGTGATAGCCGTCACCCACGACCGTTACTTCCTGGACAACGTAGCCGGCTGGATCCTGGAGCTGGACCGCGGGGAAGGCATTCCCTGGAGGGGCAACTACTCCTCCTGGCTGGACCAGAAGACCAAGCGCCTGGCCCAGGAAGAAAAGCAGGAGTCCAAGCGCCGCAAAACCCTGGAGCGGGAACTGGAGTGGGTACGGATGGCTCCCAAGGCCCGCCAGGCCAAGCAGAAGGCCCGTCTGGGCGCGTATGAGAAACTGGCGTCGGCCGATACCAGGCAAAAGGAAGCCAATCTGGAAATCTACATTCCCAATGGACCGCATCTGGGAAACAAGGTCATCGTATTCAACGATGTGTCAAAAGCTTACGGGGACAAGCTCCTTTTCGAGCACCTCAGCTTCGAACTGCCCCCGGCCGGTATTGTGGGTGTCATCGGCCCCAACGGCGCCGGAAAGACCACCCTTTTCCGTCTCATTATGGGTATCGAGAAGCCGGACAGCGGCAGCATCGAGGTCGGAGAGACGGTCAAAATCGCCTACGTGGATCAGCAGCACCGCTCCATCGACCCGGACAAGACGGTCTATGAGACCATCGCCGGCAATTCGGAGTGGGTGCGGATGGGCGGCAAGGATGTGAACGCCCGCGCCTGGGTGTCCCGCTTCAACTTCTCCGGGGCCGATCAGGAAAAACGCTGCGGCGTGCTCTCCGGCGGTGAGCGCAACCGCCTGCACCTGGCCCTCACCCTCAAGGACGAGGGAAACGTGCTTCTGCTGGACGAGCCCACCAATGACGTGGACGTGAATACCATCCGTGCCTTGGAGGAGGGTCTGGAGGGCTTTGCCGGCTGCGCCGTGGTGGTGAGCCACGACCGCTGGTTCCTGGACCGAATCGCCACCCACATTCTGGCCTACGAGGGAGAGGGCAAGGTGGTCTTCTTCGAAGGAAACTACCAGGAGTACGAAGCCAACCGCAAGATGCGTCTGGGAGATGTGGAGCCCAAACGCTTCAAGTACAAGAAATTGATGGAGTAGTCATGAAACATTTCGGAATAAGCCTCCTTGTCCTTCTTCTTTGTTTCCAGGGTCAGGCCCAGGAGATTTGTGCCCACCGCGGTTTCTGGCAGTGCGAAGAGGCCGTAAACTCCCAGAATTCCCTGGCCGCGCTGCGACTGGCGCAGGAAAGCGGTCTGTGGGGCAGCGAATTTGATGTCCATCTCACCGCCGACGAGGTGGCGGTGGTGAATCACGACAGCGATTTTTACGGACTTCCCATCGCCACCAACACATATAAGGATCTTTTGGCCAGACGCCGTCTTCCCAACGGTGAAACCCTTCCCACGCTGTTCGAGTACCTGCAGCAGGGGAGCGAGTCTCCCTGTATGCTGGTGCTGGAAGTCAAGCCCCAGCCCTCCGTATCGGCCACCGTCCGTCTTGTCCAGCGCTGCGTGCAGGCTCTTCGCAGCTACGAGCTTCTGGACCCTTCCCGGGTGATGTTCATCTCGTTCAGCTTCGAGGCCTGCGAGTGGATTGCCAAGCATCTTCCGGCCTTCGGCAACCAGTATCTGGAGGGAGACAAAGACCCGGAAACCGTGCACAAGAGCGGCATCAACGGAATAGACTATCACTACAGCGTTTTTCGCCGGCATCCCGACTGGGTGGCCCGTGCCCATGCCCTGGGGATGAGCGTCAACGTCTGGACGGTGGACAAGCAGGAGGAAATGGTACGGATGAAGGAGTTGGGGGTGGATGTGATCACCACCAACAAGCCGCTCCTGCTCCGCGAAGTGCTCATTCCCTGAACAGGTCCCGGGAAGGGAGCTGTGCGCTGAAGCGGCTGCGGAGATTGTCGAACAGCCCCGCTATGTTGCGGGCGAAGCGGGAGCCGCGCCAGGTGGAGGTGTTGGACAGGAAAATCCAGCATTCTCCGTCAGGGAAAGTCTTGACCAGGGCCTGTGTGCCGGAGAAAGAGCCGGAGCGTGTCCATTCGCCCGTAGGTTTGGTGTCGTTCCAGCCCAGGGAGAAAGTTTCCGTGTCGTAGTAATTGGTCATCTGCTTTACGGAAAACGGCAGCAGAATGTCCTCCACAGGGCCTTTCCCGTCGATGGTGGCCACTAGTCGTGACAGTTCTACGACCGATCCGGTCCAGCCGCCGGCACCCAGCGAGCCACTGATGTTGTTGCCTCCGTAGCACTTGTCCACGGCGGCGAAGCGCCCGTCGAAGGAAGGGGACTGCACGGCTTCGGGATGCATATGGTAGCGGCTTTCTCCGGGATGCCGGTCCTTGAGATAATTGCCCGCCAGACGAAAGCTGTAGCAGCGGGCAGGAGCAAAGACTTCCTGCCGCATGAAGTCCTCGTAAGGCAGGCCGGATACCTTTTCGATGATGAGCGAAAGCAACAGGAAGCCGAAGTTGGAGTACTCCTGCGTGGTGCCGGGCTCGTAGTACAGGCTGCGGGAAAGCTGTTTTTTCAAAAGTTCCTCCTGCGACGGGTAGGGCGAGAATACCGGGTCTCCTCCCCGGGAGGTGAAACCGGCCTGGTGACGGAGCAGGTGCTCCACCGTTATCAGGTAATAATTGTCGTCCCGGATATAAGAATCATACTCCTGAAGGATGCCGTAGGGGCCGAAGACGGGGGAGTCCAGAAACAGCATCGCCTTTTCCTGCAGGCGCATGATGCCGACGGCGGTGAGGAGTTTGGAGACGGAGGCCAGGCGGAGGGTGGTGCCCGGAGCCATAGCTTGCCCGGCATCGGCCTTCCCGTATCCGCGGGCATACAGGAGGGAGTCGTTCCGGCTGATGGACAGCGAAACGCCCCGAAGATGCCAGAACGTCATAAAACTGTCCACTACCTGATCCATTTCCGGCAGGGAAGACAGGTCGTTGGTGATGGCCTCGTTGAGTGAATCCCGCCAGCGGACAGGTGCGGGGTTCTCTTTGGAGATGCGACTGTGCAGCAGGCAGGACCCGCCTGCGAGGGCAAGCAGAAGCAAGGTCAGTATGAGTGTCGTCCTTCTCACTTGATTTTGCCGGTACGCCGGCCGAAGTCGATGATCAGCTCGGCCGTTCCGTCCACTCCCAGAATGGAACTGTCCACGCAGAGGTGGTAATTTGAGGCCCGTCCCCAGGCGCCGAAGGTGTAATAATTATAGTAGGTTTCCCTCGTGCGGTCTTTGCGGCGCATCAGCTTTTCGGCCTCTTCGGCACTGATTCCTTCGCTTTTGACGAGACTCTGGATGCGGTACGGCTCCGGAGCGGAGATGAATACGTTGAGGCAGTCCAGGTCGCGGAGGATGTAGTCGGCGCATCGGCCGATGATGATGGCATCCCCCTTGGCGGCGATGGCTTTGATCACCTCGCTCTGGATGCCGAACATCACATTGTCACTGACATAGCCTCCGTCCATATAACCCAGGCGGCTGGAGGCGAAGAAGCTGGAAAAGGAGAAAAGGCTCTTTTCCTCTCCCTTGGCAAAAACGCTCTTGGAGTAGCCCTGTTCCTCGGCCGCGCGGGAAATGAGCTCGTTGTCGTAGAAGGGGATGCCCAGTTTTTTGCCGATGGCGTGGCCGATATGGCCACCGGCGCTACCGAAAGACCGGCCGATATTGATGATGGTGTGCTGCATATCTTTTGTCATAAAGAATCTATATCTGGCTCCCCAGTATCCCCGGATCGTCTCCGTCCTTGAGCTTGCCCAGTTTCACAATCAGGGCCCACCCCAGAATGGCCGTAACGACGGCGGAGATGGCGTCGGAGATGGGAAAACTGAGCCAGACCCCGCTTTCCGACTCCATCAGGGGAGGCAGGATGTAAATGCAGGGAAGCAGGAAAAGGAGTTGCCGGGACAAGGAAAGGAAAACGGATTTTTTTACCATTCCCAGGCACTGGAACAGGTTGGTGGTCACCATCTGGAAGCCGACGATGGGAAAGATGATGTTCATCACCCGCAGGCCGTGGGAGGCTTTTTCCACGAGGATGGGATCCGAAGTGAAGATGCGCACCATCGGCCTGGACAGGAAGACGGAAAAGACAAAGCCCAGAACCATCACCAGGGTGGCCCAGGCCGCGGCTTTCAGATAGACTTCCCGGACACGGGCATACTGCCGGGCCCCGAAGTTGTATCCCGCTATGGGCTGCATACCCTGGTTGAATCCCATCACGATCATAATGAAAAGGAAGGTGATGCGGTTCACGATGCCGAAGGCGCCGATGGCCAGGTCTCCCCCCCATTTGACCAGTTGCTGGTTTATAAACAGCACTACGATGCAACTGGCGAGATTCATCAGGAAAGGCCCCATTCCGATGGCCAGGGAATCCTTGGCGATTTTCCAGTCCACGCGGAAGATTTTCAGGGAGCGCGGCATATGCAGGAAGCGGTCCTGGTCCAGGAAATACCGGAAAGTATAGCACAGGGACAGGCACTGGCATAGCACGGTGGCCAGCGCGGCGCCCCGGATGCCCATCCCCAGGGTAAAGATGAAGATAGGGTCCAGAATGGCGTTAGCGGTGACGGTGAACAGGGTCAGGCGCATCGCCAGCCGGGGGTTGCCCGACGATCGGATGATGGCATTAAGGCCGAAGTACAGGTGCGTGACGGCGTTCCCCAGGGCGATGACGGTCATATAGTCACGGGCGAAGGGGAGGGTGGCGTCCGATGCCCCGAAAAAGCGCAGGATGGGATCCATCCACAGGAGGGTGACCAGGGTGAATACGGCGCCGGTGATGATATTGAGGGTGACGTCGTTACACAGCACCTTGCCGGCCGCCTGGTTGTTCTTCTGGCCCAGGAGGACGGAAATCATCGTGGCGGCGCCCACTCCCACCAGCGTTCCGAACGCGGTGGAGATGTTCATCAGGGGAAAGGTGACGGCGAGGCCTGCAATGCTGAGCGACCCTACCTCGGGAATATGGCCGATATACACGCTGTCCACCATATTGTACAGCGAGGAAGCCGTCATCGCGATGATGCCGGGAATGGCATACTGCCGCAGTAGCGCGCCGATGGGTTTGGTCCCGAGTTCCGCAGGTACACCGGTTCCTGTCATGGCTACAGGAGTTCCAGCTCAAACAAAAGCGGGGAGTAAGGAGGGATGGTCTGACCGCTTCCGCTGTTGGTGTAACCCAGGTTGGAAACGAAAAGGACAACGCCTTTCTGCCCCACCCAGTGCATCTGGGCAATTCCGGCCCGGAAACCTTCGATGACGGAATTGTCGTTGAGCTTGATTTCCGTGTAGTTGGAGGTCACGATGAGGTTGGCGGCGGTATAGGTCCTGGCGGCATTGTAGATGCCGGCGTCCTTGGCCACTTTTTCGAGGGTGGTGTCAAAGACCTGGCCGTTGAGGAGCATTCCGGTATAGTTGATCTTGAGGGTGGTATCGGCCGGGATTTTTTTCTTGCCGATGAACGCCGTGCTGTCGGAGATGAAGTAGAAGCTGCCTTCGGCCACATCTTCCTTGTAGGTGACGGGCTTGATGTCCTTTCCGTAGGTGCGCAGGACATAGCTGGCCAGGCTGTCCCTCTCCATTCTGTCGATGTCGTTCACCTGGCCGCCCAGGGTGACGGTATATTCCAGGGACTGTTCCTGCGTCCCCTTTTCCAGGTATTCCTTGAACGTGGAATAACGGCCGGTGGTGAGCAGGCAGGCCGGGATGATGGCCTTGCGCGTTCCTCCGGCGCGCATGCCCTTCAGAAGGGCGTCCAGCCCGGCATAGCTAAGGTTCTCTCCGGTCTGCTGGAAGCGGGGGCCGTAGTAATTGCCCTTGACGTAGGTTCCCAGCTGCCGGGCCAGTTGCTCATCCTGGGTGGAGGCGATGGTGCCGCCCAGGCTGCGGATGGTGGTGCTGGCATAGGTATAGAGGGAGTCCTGGCTCCAGGGCTGGCCGTTTCCGGGCGTGTCTTCCAGGACGAAGATACCGTATTCGTTGGGTGTGACATACGGGTAGTACTTCTGGATGAACTGTTCCAGGTACTGCTGGGCCTTTTCTCCGGTATTCAGGTTGTCTTCCTGGGCACAGCCGGCCATTATCATCAGGCCGGCCAGAAGGACAAGGGGAATTCTTTTGACCATACTATTTTTCATTGTCTATGTTTTCGATCCAAAAAAGATATGCCAGGGCACTTCTTGCAGGAATCGTGCCCCGCTCCGTATTTCCGAAGCCAAATTCTCCGGTGAACAGCACCACGCACTCGTCATACTGCCGCACGCCTCGCAGACCTTCCTGAAGACCGCTCACCAGCGAATTGTCCAGGGTGAGGGTGTCCAGTTTGTAGCGGAGGGTGTCGGACAGGTTCCATCCGGCCTGCCTGGCGATGTCCTTTACGTTGGTGGCCACCAGGTTGCCGGCCGACAGGCTGCTGCCGGTGAGGGTGTAACATGCGTAATAGAGCGAGACTTTCCCGCCGTCCAGGAGAGTCTCCCGCGGCCCCAGCACGCGGTCCAGGGTGTCGTGGAGGGTGAGGCGGTAGGCTTTCCCGTTGTGAAAAAGGGTGGCGTTGGTGTCGGCCTTCATCTGGGCGGAGATGAACCCTTCGATGAAGCCGACCTGCTTGTCGTAGGTGGCCTTGAGCGACTCCCTGGAACAGGCGGCGATTCCCGACAAGGTCAGGCACACAAGCAATATGACGCTGCTTTTTTTCATTTCAAAAAGGTGTTGAGGGCGTTTTCCACATACCCGTCGGCTTCCCGGGCAGAAGCAATGTCCCGGCCGATGAACAGTTTTCCGCCGGAGGCGTTCTCGTGCCCGCCGCCGTGGAAAAAGCGCCGGGCCAGTTCCTGGGCCGACGTCCCCTTCTTCGAGCGGATGGAAACGCGGAAATGGTCTTCCGTCTCTTTCAGGAGGATGCTCAGGCGCACCTGGCCGATGGTGAGCGGAATGTTTACAAGACCTTCGGACTCTCCTTCCCGGAGGTCGAAGCGCTGCTGGATTTCCCGGGTGAGAATCATATAAGCGCCGCCGGAAGGGAGAAGCCGGAGCCCCTCGTTCTGCATATAGCCCATCAGGCGCACGCGGTTCTCGCGGTAGTTGTTGTAAATCTTTTGCAGCAGGGCATCGCGGTCCACGCCGGAGGCCATCAGTTCGGACGCCATCCGGAAGGTGGAGGGGTACACGGAATTGGCAAAGTTGTTGGTGTCCGTGGTCATCCCGGCCATCAGCGCTTCTCCGATGGGTACGGGAAGGCTGTCGGAGAACGTCCGGAGAACCCAGTAGAGGAGCTCGGATGCGGAGGAGATGTCCGGGGTGGAGAACGCCAGGTCAAAGGCATCCCGGTCCGGATTCAGGTGGTGGTCCATCAGGACCTTTTTCCCCGCCGATGCTTCCAGGAGGGGCTCAAGGTCTTCGGTACGGTTGAAGGCGTTGGCGTCCAGGAGGATGATGAGATCGGCCCCGCGGAGGAAGGCTTCGGTCTTTTCCGCCTCCCGGTCGTGGAATAAATACGGGACATCCGGACTCAGGATGAACTGCAGATTCTCTCCCGGGCTGTCCGGGAACAGGCAGGCGGTCTCTTTTTTGCCGATCGAGAGCAGGTGCAGGGCCATGGCGGTGGTGGCGCCCAGGGCGTCTCCGTCCGGGTGCGTATGGCCCACGACGGCCACTCTGGCGGCATTTTGCACCAGCTCCTTGAAGGAAAGTATGCTCTCTTGATGGATGAAATCCATAGGCAAAACTTTTTGCGATGGCAAAT
Source organism: uncultured Bacteroidales bacterium (assembly GCA_900319405.1). Classification (GTDB taxonomy): domain Bacteria; phylum Bacteroidota; class Bacteroidia; order Bacteroidales; family UBA932; genus Cryptobacteroides. Next base: position 65,292 of record ONOH01000008.1, read on the forward strand.
TTACAAAAGATTATTGCTTTTGAGAAATGATTTTTATAACTTTGTCGGAAGTTTGGAAAATTATAAAACACTAAAATAATGAACAAAGGTTTAAAAATTGGTCTCGAAATCCTTCTGGCAGCCCTTATCTGCCTGTTCGTATGGCTCATCGTCAAAAGCGTCCAGAAGCCTGTCAAGTTCAACCAGGAGCTCAAAGCCCGCTCCGAGGTGGGCATCCAGCGTCTGAAGGATATCCGTACCCTCCAGGTGGCCTTCAAGAGCGCCACCGGCCGCTTCAGCCCCAACGTAGATTCCCTCAAGATGTTCTACGAAACCGGCAAGATGGACATCGTTATGCAAATCGGCTCCCACGATGACTCCCTGGCCGTAGCCAATACGGAAGCCATCAAGGCTGCTGTCAGGAAGGCCAACAAGAAAGCCACTCCCGAGCAGATTGCCGAGAAACTCAGGGAAGCCTATGCCGCCGGTACGAAGGTGGTATTCTCCTCCGTTACGGAAATTGCCGTAAAGGACACCCTCTTCAACAACCGTCCGGATTTCTGCATCGACTCCCTGTTCTACATTCCTTTCTCCGGCAGGCAGCTCACGGAAATGGAATCCACCATCAAGACGGTTTCCGGTGTCCAGGTGCCCCTGTTCGAGGCCCGTATGCCTTACAAGGCCCTGTGCAAAGGCATGGACAACCAGCTCCGTATCAACAAAGACGCCGAGTGCCGGGACCAGAACAAGTATGAAGGCCTGCAGGTGGGCAGCATCACCGCTCCCAACAACAACGCAGGTAACTGGGAATAGTCCTTTATGGACCGGACTCATACCTCATATACAGGGATATCCATTCAAGTTTCCTTGAGTGGATATTCTTTTAAGGTCCGTACCCCGGAAGGGGAAGAACCCCGTTCCGCCTGGATAGGGGCGGAACGCCTTTTCACCACGCCGGAGTTCCAGCGCCGCTATTCGGATGTGGATGTATCCCTCCTCACGCCCAAGGTGGCCCTGGTCCCGGAGAGTTTCTACAATCCGGGAAGAGCCCGCCCGGCCCTGGAAGAGGTGGCCGTCCTGGAAGAAGGGGACTACGTGGAATCTGTCCCTCTCCCTTCGCTGGGGTCGGTGCTGGTGTTCTCCAACACCGTCGGAGAGTCCCTTTCCAGGGTGATAGCCCAGACGGTGCTTCCCTCTTCGGGCGTGCCGGTAAGGGTGCTTCCGGAAATGTACTATCTCCTGAAGGAACTGGAAACGCTGACAGAATACAACAAAATAGCCGCCTCCTGGAGGGACGGTTGGCTGCACCTTGTCATCGCCCAGGGAAAGAGTCTCCTCCTGGCCAATGTCTTCGAGGCACCGGACTTCACCACGGCGCAGTATTTCCTCTTTCTGGGAATGCGGCGCCTCCAGCTGAATCCGGAGGTCTCCACTGTTTGTTTCCGCACTCCGCTGGATCCGGAAGCGGAAATGTCCCTGTACCGTTATTTCAAGGGCGTGGTGCAATTATGAGAATCATCGGGGGAAGGCTCAAGGGGAAGGTAATCCTGCCGCCGGCGGGCTACAAGGCGCGTCCGACAACGGACTTCGCCAAGGAAGGGCTGTTCAACATCCTGGACAACGAGTACGAATTCGAAGACCTCAAGGTGCTGGACCTCTTCGGCGGCACCGGTTCCATTGCTTTCGAGTTCGCTTCCCGCGGCGCCGCCCGGGTCTATTGCGTGGAAATGGCCCGCGAGAATGCCAGCTTCATCAAGACGGAGGCAGAACGCCTGGGGCTGGGGAATGTCACGATGGTTAGGGACAATGTTTTCGATTTCCTTCCCATCTGCCGGGAGAAGTTCGACATCGTCTTCGCTGACCCGCCTTACACCCTGGAGGGCCTTCAGAATCTGCCGGATGCCGTTTTTCAGGCCGGGATTCTGCATCCCGAGCGGTATTTTATCCTGGAGCACGGAGATGAGCACTCCTTCGCGGGCCATCCCCGATTTGTAAAAGAACGCCATTACGGGCGTGTGCATTTTAGCTTCTTTGAGTAATGCTGTCTTTTGTTTTATGCGTAGCCGCCTTGATTTTGGGCTATTTTGTCTATGGAGCCTTGGTAGAGCGGGTCTTCGGCCCTGACCCGGCCAGGAAGACACCGGCCGTGGAAAAGGCCGACGGGGTGGATTTCATCCCAATGCCCACCTGGAAGGTCTTTATGATCCAGTTTCTGAACATCGCGGGAACCGGCCCTATCTTCGGCGCCATCATGGGTGCCAAGTTCGGCCCGGCCGCTTATCTGTGGATTGTTCTGGGCTGTATCTTTGCGGGTGCCGTTCACGATTACCTTAGCGGAATGCTCTCCGTCCGCCATGGCGGTGCAGGCCTGCCGGAGCTGGTGGGCATTTATCTGGGGAAAACCACCAAGACGGTGATGCTGATTTTCATCGTCCTGTTGCTGATGATGGTGGGTGCCGTCTTCGTGTATTCGCCTGCCCTCATCCTGGGAGACATCGCCGGTGACGGGGGACGTTCGTCCATTATGTTGTGGATCGTGCTCATCTTCGTCTATTACATCGTGGCTACGCTGCTTCCGATTGACAAGATCATCGGCCGCATTTATCCCTTCTTTGCCGTCGCCCTTTTGTTTATGGCTGCGGGACTGATGGTCTGCCTTTTGGTCAAGTGGCCTGCGCTGCCGGAAATCTGGGACGGGTTCTCCGGCTGGACGGAAAGGAGCGGAATTGCCGACCAGCCCATCTTCCCCTGCCTGTTCATCACCATCGCCTGCGGCGCCATTTCCGGCTTCCACGCTACCCAAAGCCCTTTGATGGCCCGCTGTATCAAAAACGAGAAATTGGGCCGCCCCATTTTTTACGGTTCTATGATTACGGAAGGCCTGGTGGCCCTGGTCTGGGCGGCTGCAGCCAGCTGGTTCTTCTATGACGGCGGTGCCGCGGAGTTGGGGATGCGTGCAGGATCGGCCGCTCCCGCCATCGTGACCGGTATTTCCAAGGGATGGCTGGGCACGCTGGGTGGCGTTTTGGCTCTCCTGGGCGTTGTGGCCGCTCCTATCACTTCCGGTGATACGGCCTTCCGCAGTTCCCGCCTCATCATCGCCGATTTCCTGAAACTGGAGCAGAAGAGCATGATGAAGCGTCTGTATATTGCCATTCCGCTTTTCATCGGCTCCGGCTTCCTGCTCTGGTACAACATTGCCGACGCCGAAGGCTTCAACACCATCTGGCGTTACTTCGGCTGGAGCAACCAGGCCCTGTCGGTATTCACCCTCTGGACCCTGACCGTTTATCTGTCCCGTAAACGCAGGGGACACTGGTATCTGATTACCCTTCTCCCGGCCCTCTTTATGACGGCGGTCTGCATCAGCTTCCTCCTGGTGGACAAGGTGGGATTCCGCCTTCCGGCCGAAGCGGCCCCCTGGATAGGCCTCGGAAGCTTTGTAATTTCGTTGATTTTGTTCTATCTTTGGAAATATACCGCAAAAAAACAGTAATACTATGCTTGATAAAGAACGCGGGCTGTACGTTGCCCATAGTGAAAACGGCCCCCTGAGTCTGCAGGGGAAGATGATCAATCGTCACGGACTCATCGCCGGCGCCACCGGTACGGGTAAGACCGTCACCCTCCAGGTACTGGCCGAAACGTTCTGCCAGGCCGGCATCCCCTGTTTTATGGCCGATATGAAGGGGGACCTCAGCGGCATCTCCCAGGCGGGCAGGCTGTCCGGCTTCATCGAGAAGCGCCTGCCGGAATTCGGCATCGAGAACCCTCAGTTCCAGCCTTGTCCCGTTCGCTTTTTCGATGTTTATGGGGTACAGGGTCATCCGATGCGCAGCACCATCTCCCGGATGGGACCCGAGATGCTGGGCCGCCTGATGGAACTGAACGAAACCCAGACGGGCGTACTGAACATCGTCTTCCGCATCGCTGACGACAACGGTCTTCTGCTGATTGACCTGAAAGACCTGAGGGCAATGCTCAATTTCGTGGGACAGAACGCCGCGGAATACACCCTCAAATACGGTAATGTTTCCACGGCCTCGGTGGGCGCCATCCAGCGCGCGCTGCTGGCCCTGGAGAACCAGGGGGCCGACAAGTTCTTCGGAGAGCCCGATTTTGACATTTACGATCTGCTTCAGTGCGAGGCCGGGAAGGGCATTATGAACGTCCTGGCGGCAGACCGCCTGATGCTCCAGCCCAAACTCTATTCCACCTTCCTCCTTTGGCTCCTCTCGGAACTTTACGCCACGCTTCCCGAGGTGGGGGATATGGATCTTCCCAAGCTGGTGTTCTTCTTCGACGAGGCGCATATGCTCTTTGAAGGCACTTCCAAGGCCCTGACGGACAAGATCGAGCAGGTCATCCGCCTCATCCGTTCCAAGGGTGTGGGCATCTATTTCATCACCCAGAGCCCCACGGACATTCCGGCCAACATCCTGGGCCAGCTGGGAAACCGCGTGCAGCATGCCCTGCGTGCCTATTCGCCCCAGGACCAGAAGGCCGTGCGTGTGGCTGCCGACACTTTCCGCACCAACCCGGCCTTCGATACGTACAACTGCTTGCTGGAACTGGGAACCGGAGAGGCCCTCGTTTCCTTCCTGGACGAAAAGGGCGCCCCGGCCATTGTGGAGCGCGCCAAAATTCTCTTCCCGTTAAGCCAGATTGGCGCCATCACCGAAGACCAGCGGACCGATCTGATCAAGCGAAGCCGCCTCTACGGTCGTTACGACCATCCCGTTGACAGGGAAAGCGCCTACGAACTCATCACGGCCGCCACGCTGGAGGCCCAGCGCCAGAAGGCCGAAATCGAGGCCGCAGAGGAAGCGGAACGCCAGGCCGCCCTGGAGGCCAAGGAAGCCGCACGCGCTGCCAAGGAGGCCGAAAAGGCAGAGAAGGAAAAGGCGAAGAAAGCCAAGAACAGCATCGCCTCCAAGGTGCTCAAGAGCGTTCTCACCGCCGTGACCGGCGTGGCCGCCGCCGCAGCAGCCGATGCCATTACCGGTACCAAGAAAAAGAGTACCACCTCCACCACCAAGAAGGCGGTGAACAAGGCTACCAGGAGTGCTACCAACACCCTTACAAAGGAACTTACCCGCAGTATTCTGGGGAATCTGATTAAGTAGGTCTCCGGAGGGACTCCGCTTCGCACTTTGCGCCGCGGTATGGCCCTCCCTCCCATGCGTTCAAGCACAGCCTTGGCTTCGGCCCCGGCTGTGCTTTCCCTTTGGGGCCGCCCCTTGCTCTCGCGAGGGTGCACAAGCCCTCCGGAGGGCGTCCCTTCCTCTTGCCGCGTTGACATTCGGAGAGCCCCTTTGGGAATAAACGGGCGCAGTAGCTCTTGAGTGCTGCCATCGTCCCATTCTTTGGACCCATGACAGCGTTTAAGGCGTTTTTTGCTGTCATCGTCCCATCTTTTGGGCCCATGACAGCGACATTGGGCGGTGATGCCGCCGCGGGTGCGATCATGCCGGAGGAAGGGATACCCGCCGGAGGGACTCCGTTCCGCGCTTCGCGCTCCACTCCGGCCCCTCCCATTGCTTTTTGAACATTTGCCTCGAAGCAAGCTTCGGTCAAATATCCAAAAATCAACGGGCCCCGCCCCCTGCCCTCGTGCGGGGGTGCACAAGCCCTCCGGAGGGTATCCCTTCCTCTTGCATCCTTCCCGTCCTCTACAATAACGAACTCCTCCAAAGGACTTTTTCAGTGACCTCCCTCAAAGGCCGTTTTTGTGTCGAGGGGGGAATCTGACGATTCCGTTGTTCTGCAGCATCGCCCATCGACATTGGAACCGTGATACAGAATCATGTCAGCGCACCTCCATTGTTCCTGCAGTAGAGAGCCACATCGGACATAACGTTTTCAAAAGACAGCGTATGCTCTATATCATAGAACTCCAACAGGAAGTCAATGCCCTTATATCGGGCAAGATAACGATATGCCAGAGGTGTGGATACGCCGAAACGCTCGGTGAAATTGCTGATAACGGCAACGATATAAGACACTTGTCTATCCATGTTTTTCATAGTTATGGACACTGTTTTGAAATACGCGAGCATCCATATGAGAAATAATTATTGTCTTTTCCTCTGATGATGAAGAAATAACCTGTGTTGCTCGCCAGCGCCGATGGGATTCTTGCAGATGTACGGCGGTTGCGTTTTTGTATCCTTATATTCCCCTTCTTGCACTTTAGAAGCTCCATTATCAAGAAAAAACGTTAAATTTGCTTAGTTTAATCAAACAATCACATAATTACACATCAGATTAGTGTCCTTCTTTAACAGGATATTTATTAAGAAGCCAGAATCCACAGAGCTTCCTTCCTCCGGCCCTATGACACCGGAGTATGAAAATCTCGTAGCTTTTACTAAGGCATTGAATTCCCTTTTGATGTCAGACAAATATCTAGCTAGGAGTGATTACAAGTCTTTGGTGGAGGATTATGCGGGACTGAATATCTTCTTTCAGAATCAGAAGGCAGCTAAGACACTCAACTACTACTGCTCAGCCAACGGTGTGCCCAGTGCTGAGGTGGAAGCTTTCCTGCGGAACTATGCAGACCTTTGCAACATGACGGAGGGGTCTGATTGTATTCATCAGCATAACCAGACATTCATTAAGCGACATCTTGAATCTGAGAAGGGCTATTTGGATAACATCCTTATGTCTGTTGATCCGGCCATCAGTTTAGATGCAGAACAGCGGCAGGTGGTGCTATCCGATGAGGACTACACGTTGGTCATTGCGGGTGCCGGCGCCGGAAAGACAACCACTGTGGCTGCGAAGGTCCGGTACCTGGTTGAGCGTCAGCACATCGACCCGGAGAAGATTCTGGTGATTTCGTTCACCAACAAGGCTGTGGGCGAACTGCGGGATAAAATCAATAAGGCACTCCAGATTAAATGTCCGGTGACTACTTTCCATAGTACTGGCTATGCCATCCTCCGGAAGCAAGACCCTGCCGGAAAGAATATCCGGGACGGGGGCTTCCTCTTCAACATCGTAAACAACTATCTAAAGAGCAATATCCTGGAGCAGCCGGAGTTGGTGGATAAGTTGATTCTCTTCTTCGGTAGTTATTTTGATGCTCCTTATGAGGGCGATGACCTCAATTCCTTTTTCAACTACATCTCCAAGGCGGACTTCACCACGCTCAAGGGGAATATGAGCGAGTACACGGAGGAAATCATCAACAAACGCACGGGCAACCGCATTTCCATTGCCCACGAGTCGCTTCGTTCAGCACAGGAAGTGAAGATTGCCAATTTCTTGTATCTCAACAAGATTGACTACGCCTACGAGAAGCCGTACAAGTACAATATCATTCGT
>ONOH01000023.1 GCA_900319405.1 uncultured Bacteroidales bacterium
AAGCTCAGTCGCGCTGATGGTACTGACCTACCAGTTGGGAGAGTAAGTCGCTGCGGTTTTTTGGAAGCCCCGAGTCAATCAGACCCGGGGCTTCTTCGTAAAAAATATGTACCTTTGTAGCGTGGATATGAAACGATTGAGTATCATACTGCTGCTTTGCATCGGCCTTCCGCTTTGGGGGCAGGAGCATGCGTGTACCGACGGAAACCGGATCCGGATTATCCACAGCGGCGGGGAATACCTGTCTTCTCTCCTGGAAGACATCTCATCGGCCCGGGAGAGCGTCGAGATGGAGTATTACTGGTTCAGCTCCGACTCGGTGGGCCGCGTGGTCCGTGACGCCCTGATTCAAAAGGCCCGGGAAGGCGTCCGGGTGCGGGTACTCTTCGACAATATGGTTACGCCCTTCGCCCGGACAAGTTTTTACGATGCGCTCCGAAAGGCCGGGGCCGAGGTCCGTTATGTCCATGACTTTTCCAAAATGGGCCCTTTCCGCTCCCTCGGCTCCATTTTTATGATGCGCGACCACCGAAAAATCGTGGTCATCGACAAGCAGATTGCCTATACGGGCGGGATGAATCTCTGCGAGGAGTCTGTCCGGTGGAAGGACACCCAGGTTCGGGTAGAAGGCCCTGCGGCTTCGGTGCTGCTTTCTACCTTTCGGCCCGAAACCGAAATCCTGGCGGCCGAGGAAGGGGCTCCTCTCAGGGTGCAGGTTATCACCTCGGAAAGGGATGCTTCGATGGAAAACCTCTATATCCGTGCCCTGAACCAGGCCAAAGACTATTTTTACATCCAGACGCCCTATTTCTGCCCGCCGGAGAACATCCTGGCGGCGATGAAGGCGGCATCGGCCCGGGGAGTGGATGTCCGCATCATCCTTCCGGAGAGAAGCGACTGGGGCTTTATGAACGAGATTTCCCGGGACCATTTTGAAGACTTGCTATCGGCCGGAATCGGGGTTTTCCTGTTCGACGACAATTATGACCATACCAAGACCTTTGTCTGTGACGACCGCCTCGCCTGTATCGGCAGCATGAATCTGGACAACCGCAGTTTCTATATCAATAAGGAGGTGGCCCTGTTTGTGTACGATGCACCCTTTGCCAGCGATATGGCGCGCTATTTCCGGAGAATCCAGGAGGATTCCTATCCCGTGAACCCCGGAGAGAGCATCGCCCGCGGCATCCACAAGCCCTACCGCGCCTTCCTCCGCGCCCTGGATCCCCTGTTTTAGCAAAAAAATCCTCTGCACTTTTTGCGCAGAGGATTTTCGGCAAATGATTGATATTCAATCATTTGCCGAAGAGGAAAGTGTCGCTACTTGGCGGGAGCGAAGTATTTCCAGCAGACAGCGCTGAGGGCACCGCCCACCAGGGGAGCGCAGATGAATACCCAGACATCCTTGAGGGCCTGACCGCCGGCGAAAATGGCGGGGCCGATGGAACGGGCCGGGTTCACGGAAGTGCCGGTGAGGTTGATGCAGACCAGGTGAACCAGGATGAGGGTGAGGCCGATGGCCAGTCCGGCGAAGTTTCCGGCGCCGATTTTGCCGTCCGTGGATCCCAGAACAACCAGCACGAAGATGAAGGTGGCGATGACTTCCACGAGGAAAGCGCCGCCCACGCCGCCGGCATTGGCAACGCCGTTGGAGCCGAGAGCACCGGTCAGATCCGGAGCAGCGACGACACCGGCAACCAGCATCAGCAGGGCACCGGCGATGATACCGCCGATGATCTGGCCCACCCAGTAGCCGCAGGCATCCTTCCAGCTCATACGGCCGGACAAGGCCACTGCGAAGGTGATGGCGGGATTGATGTGGCAACCGCTTACGCCGCCGATAGTGTAGGCCATGGCGACCACGGTGAGACCGAAGGCAATGGCAACACCTACCACGCCTGCAGGCTCTCCACAACCGATGAACATGGCTGACGCGCAGCCCAGGAAGGTGAGTACGAAGGTACCCAGAGCTTCAGCAACATACTTTTTCATAATAACAATAAATTAGGTATTAGGGTTAAAAACGTTCTTTTATCTGATAGGCGTTTCGTTCCGAAGCGTTTCGGGTCACCAGTTCCCCGATGAATCCGGCCAGAAACAGCATTACGCCGAGGACCACGGCCAGCAGGGCCAGGTAGAAGAGCGGCTGGTCGGTGACGGCGCGGAACTTGATGTCCTGCGCCTGGTGCACCAGTTTGGCGATGATGATCCAAACCGTCATCACGAAGCCCAGCAGGAACATCAGGATGCCGCTGGTCCCGAAAAAGTGCATCGGCTTTCCGCCGAAGCGGGACAGGAACCACAGGCTCATCAGGTCCAGCAGGCCGTTGACAAAGCGGTCCATCCCGAACTTGGACTTTCCGTATTTGCGTTTCTGGTGACGGACGGGCTTTTCTCCGATTTTTCCAAAGCCGGCATTCTTGGCAAGATAGGGGATGTAGCGGTGCATTTCCCCGTACACCTCGATGTTCTTGACCACCTCTTTCCGATAGGCCTTGATGCCGCAGTTCATATCGTGCAGGCGGATGCCGGTGACCTTGCGGGCTGTCCAGTTATACAGTTTGGAAGGGATGTTCTTGGTAAAGGCGTTGTCCTTGCGGTGCCGCTTCCATCCGGAAACCAGGTCGTATCCCTCCTCGCGGATCATCCGGACCATTTCCGGAATCTCTTCCGGGGAGTCCTGGAGGTCTGCGTCCATCGTGATCACGATGTCTCCCTGGGCCGCTGCGAAACCTTCGAACAGGGCGGCCGATTTTCCATAGTTGCGCCGGAAACGGATGCCGTGCACGCTGGGACCCTCCAGCTCACGGATAAGCTTCCACGAGTCGTCGGTGGAGCCGTCGTCCACGAACCAGATTTCGTAAGTGAAATCCTTCAGGGCGCGGTCTATCCAGGCTTTCAGCTCCGGAATGGAGTCGGCTTCATTGTACAGGGGGATGATGACAGAAAGATCCATAGGCTACTGGCCGAAGAGTTTTTGAAGGAAAATGTAACGGGACACAATGGCGGACAATACGGTCCCGTACAGGAAGCAGTAAATCCATTGGAACACGAAGGTGTAAAGAGGCAAATTGGTCACTACGCCCTCCATCTGTTCCATCTGGGAAGGACTCATATTCATCGCCTGGGAAATCTGGCCCACCACGGCGTCCATACTCTCCTGGGGCATATAGAGGATAATCAGGGCCTGGGCCGATGCCAGCACGAGACCAGACAGCAGCGCCGCCCGGCGTCCCAGCCGGAAGGTGTCTTCCATCTTGACTTCCTCGTACTTGCCCCGCAGGTTCAGCTGCTGCGATTTCATAACGAGGATGCAGCCGAAAAACTCCACGGCCCAGAGGATGACGGCCGCCGCCTGCACCAGGAAGGCTGACCCGGACATCCCGGCCAGTTCCCTGAATCCCAGGCAGCCCACAGAGACAAGGCCCAGCAGCATACCTGCCTTGGCGGCCTCGTTCCAGAGGGCGGTATTATCCAATTTCCCGTTCACGACATACAAAGATACATAAAAATTTCGTATATTTGCAGGTTAAAAAATGAGAATAAATTATGATTAACATTACGTTCCCCGATGGAAGTGTACGCCAGTACGAAGCCGGCGTCTGCGCTTATGATATCGCCATGGGCATCAGCCCGCGGCTGGCAGAACAGGTCCTGGCCGCCCAGGTAAAGTATCCCGACGAGCCTGAAACTTCCCGTGGAACCACCATCGACCTTACCCGCCCCATCCAGGAAGACTGCTCGCTGCGCCTTCTCAAGTGGGAGGACGAGGAGGCCCGTAAGGTGTTCTGGCACAGCTCTTCCCACTTGATGGCAGAGGCCCTCGAGGCCCTGTTCCCGGGGGTGAAGTTCGGTATCGGCCCGGCCATTGAGAACGGATTCTACTACGACGTGGACTTCGGCGGCCGTACGGTCACGGACGCGGACTTTAAAGCCATTGAGAACAAGATGCTGGAACTGGCCCGCCAGAAGCAGGATTTCTGCCGCATCGAGGTTTCCAAGGCCGATGCCCTGAAGTATTTCACGGAAAAGGGAGACCAGTACAAGCAGGAGCTCATCTCCGAACTGGAAGACGGCACCATCACTTATTACACCAACGGAGACTTCACCGACCTGTGCCGCGGCCCGCACCTGAAAAACACCGAGGTAATCAAGGCCGTAAAGGTCCTTTCCCTCGCCGGCGCCTACTGGCGCGGTGACGAGAAGCGTCAGCAGCTCACCCGTGTTTATGGCATCACCTTCCCCAAGGCCGCTATGCTCACCGAGTATCTCCAGGTCTTGGAAGAGGCCAAGAAGCGGGATCACCGCAAAATCGGCAAGGATATGGAGCTGTTCACCTTCTCCCAGCGGGTGGGCGCCGGTCTTCCCCTGTGGCTGCCCCGTGGCGCCGCCCTGCGCAACACCCTGCAGACCTTCCTGGCCAAAAAGCAGGCCGAATACGGCTATCTGCCCGTGGTGACGCCCCATATCGGCGGCAAGGAACTCTACGTAACCTCCGGCCACTATGCCAAGTACGGTAAGGATTCCTTCCAGCCCATCCATACGCCCCAGGAGGGCGAGGAATACCTCCTGAAGCCGATGAACTGCCCCCATCACTGCGAGATTTTCCGCAGCGCACCCCGCTCGTACCGCGATCTTCCGCTCCGTTTTGCCGAATTCGGAACGGTCTATCGTTACGAGCAGTCCGGAGAACTGCACGGTCTCACCCGCGTGCGTAGTTTCACGCAGGATGACGCCCACCTGTTCTGCCGCCAGGACCAGCTCCAGGAAGAGTTCGAGAAGGTGATAGACCTCATCCTCTATGTGTTCAAGACCCTGAAATTCGACAAGTTCACCGCCCAGGTTTCCCTGCGGGATCCCAAGAACCCGTCCAAGTACATCGGCTCCGACGAAAACTGGAACAAGGCGGAGCAGGGCATCATTGATGCCGCCAAGGCAAAGGGGCTTCCCTACGTGGTGGAAACCGGAGAGGCCGCTTTCTACGGCCCCAAGCTGGACTTTATGGTGAAGGATGCCATCGGCCGCAGCTGGCAGTTGGGCACCATCCAGGTCGATTACAACCTCCCGGAGCGCTTCGAGCTGGAATACGTGGATTCCGACGGCTCCCGCCAGCGTCCCGTGATGATTCACCGCGCCCCCTTCGGCTCGTTGGAGCGCTTTGTGGCCGTTCTGCTGGAGCACACCGCCGGTCATCTGCCCCTGTGGCTGCATCCGGATCAGGTGAAAGTGCTGCCGGTGAGTGAAAAATATGCAGATTATGCGAAAAAAGTTGTAAATCTGCTAAATAATTCCGAAATTCGCGCCTCTATAGACGACAGAAACGAAACGCTTGGAAAGAGAATTCGAGAGACTTCCCTCAAGAGAGTTCCGGTCCTTCTGATTGTCGGAGAGAAAGAAATGGCGGAGGAATCCGTCTCGGTACGTCGTGGAGCCGTGGACCAGGGCTCTATGAGCGTGTCCGGTTTCGTGGAGTATATCCACAAGGCCGTGGCAGAGGAACTGGCCCAGTAAGTTTAACGTTTTAAAGGAGCAAAACTATCGCAACGCCTTTCAAACCGAGACCCGGTGGTCTCAAAAAGAAAAAGCCTGTGCAGCAGCAGGGGGGTCAAAAGGACGAAAACGCCCTGAAGATCAACCGTGACATTACCGCCTCGCAGGTTCGTCTGGTCGGGGACAACATCCCCGAGCAGGGTATCTATCCTTTTAGCAAGGCCCTGTCCATCGCAGAGGAGATGGAACTGGACCTGGTGGAAATCAGCGCCAAGGCAGACCCTCCGGTATGCAAGATTATGGATTACCAGAAGTATCTGTACCAGCAGAGGAAGAAAGCCAAGGAGATGAAAGCCAACGCTGCGAAGATTGTCATCAAGGAGATCCGCTTCGGCCCCAACACCGACGAACACGATTTCCAGTTCAAGTTGAAACATGCGGAGGGCTTCCTCCAGGAAGGATCCAAGGTCAAGGCCTCCATTTTCTTCCGCGGACGCTCCATTCAGTTCGCCCAGCAGGGAGAGAAGCAGCTGCTCCGTTTCGCCGTGGAACTGGAAGAATTCGGCCGCCCGGAAAGCATGCCAACCCTGGAAGGCAAGCGGATGACCATGATGCTGGCTCCTGTAAAGAAGAAATAAGGTGGAGAGACTTCGGCCCTCAGTATGACAAATGTCATTCTGAACGGAGTGAAGAATCTCACTTATCATGTATAATTTATTAATTGTTTAACACAATGGCAAAGCTCAAAACCAACTCCGGTGCCAAAAAGCGCTTTACGCTTACCGGATCGGGAAAGATCAAGAGGAAGCACGCTTATCACAGCCACATCCTCACCAAGAAGACCAAGAAACAGAAACGCAACCTGGATCACTTCGCCATCCTGGAGAAGAACGATGTAGCACGCGTGAAAGAACTCCTGGTCCTGTAACCTATGTTTAACTGGAACGCAGTTGAAAGTGCACCATCGGCCTTTTCCCCTTGTGCCACTGCCTCCAAAATTGTAAAAAATTATGCCTAGATCAGTTAATTCTGTTGCCTCAAGGGCACGCCGCAAGAAGATTCTTTCGAAGACTCGCGGCAATTTCCTGTCCCGCAAGAACGTCTGGACAGTTGCAAAGAACACCTACGAGAAGGGTCTCACCTACGCCTATCGCGACCGCAGGGCCAAAAAGCGTGAGTTCCGTTCCCTGTGGATCCAGCGTATCAACGCCGCCTCCCGTCAGTACGGTCTCACCTATTCCCAGCTTATGGGACGCCTCGCCAAGCAGAACATCGGCCTCAACCGTAAAGTCCTGGCCGACCTTGCCATGAACAATCCTCAGGCTTTTGAGGCTATCGTGAAATCCGTAAAATAGTCATTGCCCCGTGAGCTGGAAGGAAATCATCCAAAACAAGTGGTTGAAGCTGGGATTCTGGTCCCTGCTTTATACCGCGTGGGTGATCTGGCTCGGAAACTATTGGTGGCTTCTCGGCCTGGGCATCATCTTCGACCATCACATCACCAAGAAGGTGAAGTGGCTTTTTTGGAAGAAAGAGTATGCCCCCGGAGAGAAGCGCAATTTCTGGCTGGACTGGCTGGATGCCATCATCTTCGCCGTGGTCGTGGTCACGTTCATCAATATGTTCTTTTTCCAGGCCTTCAGGATTCCTTCCTCCTCGATGGAAAGTACGCTGTACACCGGAGACCATCTCTTCGTGTCCAAGCTCACCTACGGCCCCCGTGTCCCTCAGACGCCCCTCACCATTCCCTTTACGCACAACAGTGCCTTCGGCAAGGAGAGCTATTCCACGCTCATCCAGAACAAATACCGCCGCCTGAAGGGTTTCCGTGAGGTGAGAAGGGGAGATATCGTAGTGTTCGGCTTCCCCAATGGTGATTCCGTCCTGACCCGCCGTCCCGCAGACGATTACTACGCCTGGGTACGGGCTCTGGGAAGGGAGCAGGTCATCAAGGAGTACGGTCCCGTCATCGTCCGTCCCTCCGACAAAAAGGATCACTATGTCAAGCGTTGCGTTGCCGTTGCCGGTGACACGCTTGAAGTAAAGGACGGCCTGGTGTGGGTGAACGGAAAGCACGAACCCGATTATCCCGGAAGGCAGCTTACGTACAAGGTAGTCACAAGCGGTTCCCGCATCAACCAGCTCAAACTGGAAGAGCTGGGCGTCAATCTGAACGAGCTGGTGTTCGACTCCCGTCTTCCCGGCTATCCGATGATGCCCCTGACGGAGGCAATGCTGGAAGAGGTTCGGAAAATCCAGACGGTAGTGGAGATAAAACCCAATCTGGAAAGATATCCCGCTGCTGCACAGGATGCCATCGTCTTCCCGTACTGCAAGGATTGGACTTGCGATTACTATGGCCCGCTCTGGATCCCCGAAAAAGGTGCCACGGTAGCCTTGAATGCGGAAAACCTGCCGCTTTACGAGCGAATTATCCGCGACTACGAGCACAACAGCCTTTCGGTGGAAGGAACGCAGATTCTCATTAACGGAGTCCCTGCCACAACGTACACGTTCCAGCAAGACTATTACTTTATGATGGGCGACAACCGCCACAATTCCCTGGATTCCCGTTACTGGGGATTCGTTCCGGAAGACCACATCGTGGGTACCCCGTCCATCATCTGGCTTTCAACGGACGCAAGCAAGAGCTTCCCCAAAAGCATCCGGTGGAAACGGTTCCTGAAACTCGTCACCACCCAAACAAGTAACAATTAAAAAAGTATAATATTATGTCAAAGGTTTGTCAGATAACCGGTAGGAAGAGAATGATCGGCAACAATGTCGCCCATTCCAAGCTGCGCACCAAGCGCTCCTTCTCCCTCAACCTCAAGACCAAGAAATTCTGGTCCGAGTCCGAGCAGCGTTTCATTACCCTGAAAGTGACCACCAAGGGTATGCGTATCATCGAGAAGAACGGTCTCGATGCCGCCCTCAAGTCCGCCCAGGAGAAAGGATACGTCAGCCTTGTTTAACCTTTTTAATCCTTAAGAATTATGGCAAAGAAACAGAAAGGAAACAGGGTGCAGGTCATCCTGGAGTGCACGGAGCAGAAGGCCAGCGGTGTTCCCGGCATGTCCCGTTACATCACCACCAAGAACAAGAAGAACACCCCCGACCGTCTTGAGAGAATGAAGTACAATCCGTACCTCAAGAAAGTTACCCTCCACCGTGAAATTAAATAAACAATTTGAACTATGGCAAAGAAAGCAGTTGCAACCTTCGATGCAAAAGCCGGTGCTAAGCACATGGTGAAGGTGATCCGCATGGAAAAGAGCCCCAAGACCGGTGCCTACGTTTTCGTAGAGCAGCTGGTGGAAGAGGGCAAGGAGAAAGAATTCTTCAACAAGAAGTAAGTTCTTTCTGTATGAACTCAAAACCGTCCTTGCTAAAGGGCGGTTTTTTGTGTATATTTGCAATCTATGGGAATATTTGACAAAGGATTTAAAAAGACCAACCTGAACTTCTTCCAGAAGCTGGGGAGAGCCATTACGGGAAAGTCCAAGGTGGATGAGGATGTGCTGGATGCCCTGGAGGAGGCGCTGCTCGGGTCTGATATGGGGGTAGATACCACCCTCAAGCTCATCGACAATATTGAGGAGCGCGTGGAGAGGGACAAGTACGTGGACATGGAGGAACTAACCGCCATCATCCGGGACGAGATAGCCAATCTGATTGGCCCGGACGAGGGTCCGGTGCAGCCCTTCGACTTTAGTAAAAAGCCCTACGTGATGCTGGTTGTGGGCGTCAATGGGGTGGGGAAAACCACCACCATCGGCAAGCTGGCGGCCCTGCTGGAACGCCAGGGAAAGAAGGTGGTGATTGGTGCAGCGGATACCTTCCGCGCCGCCGCCGTGGAGCAGCTCACCGTCTGGGCGGAACGCGCCGGAGCGGAGATTGTGAAGCAGCCCACGGGCTCGGACCCTGCCGCCGTGGCTTTCGACACGGTAAAAAGCGCCGTCGCCAAGGGGGCCGATGTCGTCCTGATAGATACCGCCGGCCGCTTACACAACCGCGTGGACCTGATGAATGAACTCACAAAAATCCGCAACGTGATTCGTCGCGTAGTGCCGGACGGCCCGCATGAGGTGCTGCTGGTGTTGGACGGCTCCACCGGCCAGAATGCCTTTGTGCAGGCAAAGGAGTTCTCCAAGGCCACGGACGTTACGGCCCTGGCAGTCACCAAACTGGATGGCAGCGCCAAGGGCGGCGTGGTGGTGGGCATTGTGGACTCCTTCAAGTTCCCCATTAAGTTCCTGGGTATCGGGGAAGGCATTGAAGATTTAAAAGTGTTTGACAAAAAGGCGTTTGTAGAGGCCCTTTTTAAATTGGAAGATATACAATAGCATTATGAAAGTTTCGTATAACTGGCTCAAAGAGTATCTTAAGTGTGACCTTACCCCGGAGCAGGTGGCAGAGGCCATGACCTCCATCGGCATTGAGGTAGACGCCGTAGAAGTGCAGGACCGCGGCCTGGACCATGTAGTTGTGGCTCAGGTACTTAGCTGTGAGTCCCATCCGGACAGCGACCATTTGCACGTTACAACGGTCAATGATGGCTCCCCGGAGCCCGTCCAGGTAGTTTGCGGCGCGCCCAACGTGGCTGCCGGCCAAAAAGTGCTCTTCGCCCAAATAGGCGCCGTGCTCCCCGGAGACTTCAAGATCAAGAAATCCAAGATCCGCGGAGTGGAGAGTTGCGGTATGATCTGTGCCGAGGACGAACTGGGCATCGGCACCAGCCATGCCGGGATTATGGTCCTTCCGGAGAGCGCCGTTCCCGGCACGCCCGCCGAGGAGTATCTGGGCCTGGAGAAATCGGCCGTCATCGAGTATGAGATTACGGCCAACCGCATCGATGCGGCGTCCCATATCGGCGTAGCCAGGGACCTGTACGCCTATCTTCGCAGCCGGGATATTCCCTGCGAGCTGTGCATTCCTTCCGTGGAGGCCTTCCGCGAAGCGGAGGGTGAGTCCATCCCGGTAGAGGTCCTGGATTCCCTGGGCGCCCCCCGTTACAGCGGCATCACCGTCAAGGGCGTGAAGGTGGCCCCCAGTCCCGAGTGGCTGCAGGAGCGGCTTGTCTCCATCGGCCTCAAACCCATCAACAATGTGGTGGATATCAGTAACTTCATCCTCTTCGAGACGGGCCAGCCCCTCCATACCTTCGACGCCGACAAAATCCGCGGCGGCAAGGTCATCGTCCGGCGGGCCGAGCAGGGGGAACCCATCCGCACGCTGGACGGAGTGGATCGCAAGCTTGCCTCCTGCGATATGGTCATTGCCGATACCGTAGGCCCGATGTGCCTGGCCGGCGTGTTCGGTGGCGAGGACTCCGGTGTCTCAGAGAGCACCGTGAACGTGTTCATCGAGGGAGCCTATTTCGACCCCGTGAGCATCCGGAAGACCGCCAAGAGCCAGCAGCTGAGTACCGACGCCAGCTTCCGTTACGAGCGGGGAGCAGACCCCGAGGCCGCCCTCTACGCTGCCAAGCGCGCCGCCCTCCTCATTCTGGAGGTGGCCGGCGGAAAGGTCGTCGGAAAGGTGAGAGAGGTGTATCCGCAGCCCATCGAGCGCGCCCGTATCCAGCTGGATTACAATCGGATAGAGCGTTTCATCGGCAAAGAAATCGGCCACGGCACCATAGAGAAGATTCTGGAAGGGCTGAACTATCAGTTCCTGGAGAAAAAGGACGGCGGCGCCCTTGTGGCCGCTCCCACTTATATGGTGGACGTCACCCGCGAGTGCGACGTGGTGGAGGAAATCCTCCGCATCTACGGCTACAACAACATTGAACTGCCGCAGAATCTCCGGATGAGCGTGAACCCGTCGGCCCAACCGGACCCGGAAGCCACCCGCAATGCCATTTCCAACTGGCTGGCCGCCAACGGCTTCGTGGAAACCATGAACAATTCCCTCACCAAGGAGGATTACTATACGCAGTTGGAGACATTCCCCGTGAGCCGCTGCGTTCCTATCGTCAACCCCTTGAGCCAGGACCTGAACGTAATGCGCCAGACCCTCCTTCTGAACGGTCTGGAGGTGGTGGCCTACAACCTGAACCGCCAGGCCACTTCGCTCCGTTTCTTCGAGTATGGATCTGTGTATCAGCGTCTTCCGGAAGGGGATGGTTCCAAGCTTGAGGCTTACGAAGAGCATCGCTGCTTCTCCCTCTTCCTCAGCGGAACCCCGGATAAGGTCTGGCGCAGCCCCGCCCGGAAGTCCGATTTCTTCCAGCTCAAGGGCTATGTGGAGGCCCTGATGGCCCGTTACAAGATTGACGCGGCTTCGCTCCAGTGCGGACCGGCCCCCGCGGATGTCTTCTCCGAGGGTATCACCTACAGCCTCCCCGGCAAGGAACCCAAACTGCTGGCCACCGTTGGAACGATGAATCCGGCCCTCTGCCGCCGTTTCGGCATCAAGCAGCCCGTCTTTGCGGCCGAGATAAACTGGGAAGTCCTGTTCACGCTGATCAAGAGGGACAAGTTCTCCTTCAAGGAGCTGCCCCGCTTCCCGGAAGTCAGAAGAGACCTGGCCCTCCTCCTGGACGAGAACGTGGCCTATGCCGATGTCCGCAAGGCTGCCGTCCGTGCGGGCAAGAAGCTCATCAAGAGCGTCACCCTCTTCGATGTGTACCGCGGGGAGAAGATTCCTGCCGGCAAGAAGCAGTACGCCCTGAATTTTGTCCTTCAGGATCTGGAACGCACCCTCACCGATATGGAGGTGGAAAAGACGATGGAAAGGGTTCTGAGCACCCTTCAGGGAGAATTCGGCGCCGTCCTCCGTTAATGAGAAGGAGCTTCTATATCGTGCTTTTGTGCCTGGTCGCGCTCTCTTCTTGCGGGCCGCGGCGCATCTCCCGTGCCGATATGGAGGAAATCATCTACGAAATGCTGCTCCAGGACCAGCAGATCAAGATCGAGCCGCAGCTGAAGCCCGAGGCCGATACTTCCCTGGTGTACGAAGGCATTTTCGAGGCTTTCGGCTACGATACGGACGATTTTCTGTACAGCCTGGAATACTACCTGGAAGAGCCGGTCCGGATGGAAAAGGTGATGGAGAGCGTTGGGAAGCGTCTGGAAAAAGAGATAGAGGAGGTGGGAGGCGTCCTGGATGCCAAGACCTGGAGAGACCGGATGATGAGGATATACCATAGCCGGAGGGATACTTCCTCCCTTCCGAGGCCCAGGGGACGCGCGGTGGATTCGCTTCCGCTCCGCTTCCAGGGTGACACCCTGCACCTGGTGGTACCTCAGGACTCCCTTCCCGTACCGCATCCCGATTCTCTCTTGTTTGTAAGAGATTCATTATGAGGCGTTTCGCTGCAAAATATGTCTATACGCTCACCTCGCAGGACCCGCTGCTGAACGCCTTCGTGGAGGTGGACGGAGCCGGAACCGTCCTGCGTACAGGTCCCTGCGAGAGCGGGGAAGAGCTGCTGGACGGCGCCATCGTTCCGGGCTTTGTCAACGCCCACTGTCACGTGGAACTGTCCTATATGAAGGGCCTTTTCCGGAAAGGGACGGGGATGGCCGGCTTCATCGACCAGATCAACGCCCTCAGGGATAGCTTTTCCCCGGAGGTCAAGCTTTCCTGCCTCAAGGAAGCGATGGACGCAATGTGGGATCAGGGCGTTGTGGCAATGGCCGATATCTCCAACTGCGATGATTCCTTCGCCGTGAAGGCTTCGCATCCCCTTTATATACGTACTTTCCTGGAAGTTTTCGGGGCTCATCCCGAGGATTGCCCGAATGTGATGGAAGCTGTTCTGGCCCTCCAGAAAAAGGCCCTGGCCCTGGGCCTGGATGCCGCTCCCAGCCCGCACGCCTGCTATACGATGAGCCCGGAACTGTTAAGCGCTTCTTCCGTGGCCGGCCTTCGGAGCGGCTACCTTTCTTTCCACAGCGAGGAATCCTGGGAAGAAGAGCAGATGATGCTCTGCGGCAGCGGTCCCATGTGGGAAAACCGCAAGGCGAACGGCATCCCCACGCCCCCCGTGACGGGAACCACGTCCCTGGAGTATTTCCTGGACCGGCTTCTTGCCGGCGGGCTTCAGGCTCCCGTTCCAGGCCACGTTCTACTGGTCCACGAATGCTGCCTCACGGCCGAGGGGGCCGCGCTCGCAAGGAAGCTGCTCAGGGAGCCCTATCTGGCCGTCTGCCCGCTCTCCAACCTCTTTATCCACCGGATGCTTCCACCCATCCCCCTGATGCGGGAAAGCGGCATTCCCATCTGCGTGGGAACCGATTCCCTCTCGTCCAACGACGCCCTCTGTATGGTGGACGAGCTGTATTGTCTCCAGCAGGCCTTCCCGGAAGTTCCTCTGGGTGAACTGCTGGAATGGGCCTGCCTCAATGGTGCCCGTTTCCTGGGCAAGGATGCCGTCCTGGGCACCCTGGAACCCGGAAAGACTCCTGGCTTGGTGTTCATTTCCTCCTGTCATTCTGAGCGCAGCGAAGAAGCTCCCCGCCTCACCCCCCAAAGCAAATCCTACCGCTTATGTTGAGAGAAACTACCGTTTTCGGACCCATTTTCAGCCGTCGGCTGGGCAGTTCACTGGGCATTAACCTCTTGCCCCAGCAAGGGAAAATATGCAATTTTGACTGTGTCTATTGCGAGTGTGGTTGGAACAAGGACGGGCTGGAGGATACTACCCTTCCCACCGCCCGGGATGTCCGTGAAGCCCTGGAGGAGAAATTATCGGCCTGCCGGGCGGCGGGTACGCCCATTGACTCCATTACTTTCTCCGGGGACGGAGAGCCTACGCTCAATCCGGATTTCCCTGAAATCATAGACCTGACCCTGGAACTGAGGGACCGTTATTATCCGAAGGCCAAGGTTTCGGTGCTCTCCAATGCTACCCGGGCAGGGGAGGAGGCCATTTTCCAGGCCCTTCTGAAGGTGGACAACGCCATCCTCAAACTGGATGCCCCTGCGGACGGGCAGGCGGCGGTGGTCAATCGGCCGGTAGGGAAGTACCACGTACAGGATGTTGTGCGCAGCCTGCTCCGTTTCGAGGGGAATTTTATTCTGCAGACGATGTTCTTGAAAGGCCCCGGCTGGGCTACGGAAGACTGGGTGGCAGACTGGATGGAACTGGTGAGACAGGTAAAGCCCCGCGCGGTGATGGTCTATACCATCGATCGGGAAACGCCTATGAAAGGGCTTCAGAAATACACGGCTGACGAAATGAGAGAACTGGTACGGCCCCTTATCGACGAAGGTTATACAATTCAAATTAAAGGATAGAGATATGTCTATAGCGAATAAATACGGCTATACGCCCGACAAGGAAGCCATCGACCGCCACCTGAACCTGATTGCCGGCGGTTTGGAAGAAGTAGCCTTCGAGAAGGTTTACAAAGCGTGTTTCGGCCTGATGGACCAGACCACGCTGGCCAATGAGGACACGCCCGAGAGTGTCCGTCGTCTGGTGGAGAAGGTGAATTCCTTCGCAAAGGATTATCCTTCCTGGCCGCTTCCCGCTTCCATCTGCGTCTATCCCAACTTTGCCTCCCTGGTGGCAACTGTACGGGAAAACAAGGATGTGCATGTGACCACGGTGGCCGGCTGCTTCCCCACCTCTCAGAGCTTTCTGGAAGTTAAGCTTCAGGAGATTGAAATGGCCGTTCGCGCCGGGGCCGATGAAATCGATATCGTGCTGGCCCTGAACAGTTTTCTGGCCGGAGATTATGAGGCTGCCGGGGCCGAAATCAGCGCCTCCCGCGCATGCATCGACAAAGTGGCCGCCCAGCTGGGTCGTCCGGTCATCCTGAAAGTAATCCTGGAAACCGGCCTTCTCCAGACTCCTGAATCCATCGCCAACGCCTCTTTCCTGGCGATGGAGAACGGGGCCGATTTCATCAAGACGTCCACCGGAAAGGTAAAGGTGAACGCCACTCCGCTGGCCGCCTACGTGATGTGCGAGTGCATTAAAAAGTATCACGAGACTACGGGCCGGAAAGTGGGCTTCAAGGCTGCCGGAGGCATTTCATCGGCCCTGGACGCCGTCTGTTACCTTTCCATCGCCGGCTCTATTCTGGGTGAACAGTGGCTCAATCGGGACCTCTTCCGCTTCGGCGTCTCCTCCCTCGCCAACAAACTCCTCAGCGTGGTAGAGCAAAAGACCGTGACCTACTTCTAGCCCCTTGGCACTTCCACCAAGTGGGCTGCATTGCATTCCACTTGTGGGGCAAGTCCGGCGGTCTTCATCGGCCTCAGTATCAGCCCCACCATTGGAGCGCACACGGGAATTGCCCTGTTCCAAGTAATACCCGCAGGAAATACGAGATTTTGGATTTTCTGACGATTTCCGAATGTTCCGTAAGCCCACATATCGTCTATTTTACACCACATTCCAAACAACGTCCAGACGACAACTGCCTGGTTGCCGACGATGGAAAGTTTTCCAAAACTGAGTGGACTCTGATGATGCCTGCCTGTCTAGTCTGTCTCCGCACCGTCATAATTGGAGACATGGAGAATAGTGCTTTCTTCGACCACATCAACCACCTTCAGAACAGGAGTTTCGTAAGGGTACTTGTCCAAAAGATTATCTGCCATTGTTTATAAATTGATTATCAATTTTCAAATATAGAAAAAAAGGGGGCACTTGCAAATTTCCGTGTCTGACTTGAGATAGTTTAGGGATTGTCGTTTAATGTTTTCAACTTGAGTTGTCCGGAGGTCATCCCTTGTTTCCCACCGTATCCAACTCGCCAATTTATACTTCTCGTCGCTTGCTCCGAGCTTCATCGCCCGGATTTCGCGTCTGTTTTCTGCCATCAACCTGGAGTTCTCTTCCGAGGACTCCGATTCAAGGCCATCTGAGGCTACCGGCTAAGCCGCTTCTGCCTCCTGTCGTTCCATCAGCCGCTCCGCCAGGAGCACCACGTTCGCTGTGTGGATGCCGAAGAAGATGTACAGAATCTCTGTCTCCTTCCTCCTGGCCTTGATCCGACGCAAGGAGTAGTGCTCCTTCTGCGTGCCGAATGATCCCTCCATTGTCGTAGCGCGAACTCGCGCAAGTTCTTGTCTCACAAAGTCTTTCTCTCACATCTCCTTCGCACGCTTACCCTTCTGAACGAATGAGGTCTGGATGCCGTTCTTCGTGCAGAGTTCCCGGTTTGCATTACCAGCGTAGCTCGTGTCTCCACCTATCCTTTTCGCCTTCACCCCGAACAGACGCTTGTGCATCTTAATGCTGTGCGCTAGCCTTGTCCCCTCGTTGAATGCATTGAAGGATAGCTTTTCAATGAACGATATCCCATCCACCAGGATGTTGTTGCACTTGGCTCCAAACTCAACACTCTTCACTTCCTTGCCCCTTACGATGGGCCTCACGTAAGGCTTATTCACGCTCACTATCCTGTCCGGAATGCTTTCACGGGCATCTCCGCTACGGAAGTGGCTGCGCTGCTGGCGATATACCTTCGTGATGATATCAAGCGTCTGCCGCTCTCTGTGCGTGAACAGCTTCACTCCTTCATGCTCACGCTCCATCTTCCGCGTCTCCCTCAGTATCTTTCCCAGCAAGTCCAACAGCCGGCGCGTTATCTTTTTGGTTTGGCCCTTCGTGTGCTTCCGCTGTTTGATTATTAACTTTTAACTACGTCCACAACTTTTAGTGGACAGCAATGATACTTTATTATGACGATAGTACTATTTGACCATCCTTATAGTACAAAGGATTGGTCTCCACTGGGCATACAGACACTGGGACAACACCGTCTTGATCAATGGCTGGGCCCCGGGAAGGTTAAGTTTGAGGTTGCCCAGTTAGAGGATCGAAAATTCAAGTTCACAATCTGGAAAACCTACGGACAGTGGTATGAAGACCCCAAGCGTTTTTCGGACTGTAATGGTAGCATTAACTCCTGGGATGAAAATATCTTCCTGGGGACGGATTATCAGACAGGGACATACGCCGATTTCTCTACGCATCACGGACCATACATTATCAGCAACTGTGTCCAAAGCATATTCCTGCCAGAGTTGAGGGACATGGCTATGAAAGCACCACGGGACTAGGATCAAAAGCATCGACGTGGACAACAATCTGGACCACATCGATTTAGTAATAACCTATTAGAAATCAACAATTTGAAAAGCAGCACCTTTGGCCTTGAGCCTTGGGTGCTGCGTCTTTTTTATTCAACCCCGTATTTTTCCAGAAACTCACGGACAGCCTCAATTTTCTATCCAGGGGCCGATTAGGCGGACGGAGAAGCCAGCGTGTCTTAAAGCGTCGTCTATTTCAATAGAGTATTCATCGGGATCTATTTGACACTTTCCAAATTCCAAAGCCTTACCACAGTCATCCGCATTTCCCTCGCTTCCTTGCGTGGATGTCCAATAATAACCCTCAGGATAATTTTCCCAGACAAGAGTAACTTCTTTTCCTTTGCGAAAACCTGCAGCGGGGAGGAATACGGCTCCGGCAGCTTCCATTTTGCCCCAGTCTTTCCAGTGGAGTATGACTCCAGGGGTGTTTTCCTCATTAATATCATTCCAAGTGATGGTAGTATGCTCAAGAGTGGGAAGGATGAAATGGTCGGGGAAAAGGACGATGCCTTTTACAGCGTCACCGGCTGCTCCTAACTGCACTCTGATGTAGCGGGCAGAAAGTACGCCGGCAATAGAAGGTCCGGAAAGACGCCAGTTGAGAATGTAATCAAACTCACTCTTACTTGGCGTGCGCCATTGTTTGTTACCACCGCCATTTATAATATTCGACCATCCCCAGTCGAAGAAGATACCAGAGTAATGACCGTCATTTTTGCTCTCACTGATGCCGAAAAAGTTATCAAGTGTGCCGGTACTCCAACCGAAGAGGTCTATTTTGTCGCCATTCTCAGGACTATCTGGCCTGACGTTGGCTTGGAAATTCTGAATGTACTCGTGCTGATATTCAGCGAACATCCATTTCCAGTAGGAGTTGGTCTCGTCCCACTGTGCCTGCAGGTTGCCCTGTGAGAAATATACCAGGTCGTGGTTATCGTTGATGCTGAAGAGTCCGGAAAGGGCTCCTTTCACCTGTGGAGCAGTCACGGTGATGGGTGTAAGCGTATTGGCTTCAAGGGTGGTATTGCCGGTGACGGTCTTCTTGTAGAGCGCCCACGTCTTAGCGGCATAGATGTCGATATTGCCGGAGGAAATAGGTTTCAAGGCCACCCAGATATTGTCAAGCGACGAGGGGGTGATGAAATACACGTCGGAGCCGTTTTTGATGGTCAGCCTGGTGACGTCACTGGTGATGTCGGTGCTCTCGCCGTCCTTGATGGTGAACTTGCAGATGGCCAGCTGGTTAGCCAGCGTACCGGAAGGGAGTTCCGTACCAGCCAAAGTACCTTCAAACTTCGCATAGTCGAAGTTGCTGGCAATTTTACCGAGCGTACCATCCTGCTCGCTATAGAGCGGATCGTAATTCTCGTTACCATTATCCCAGACCATTGAGGAAGGATAGTAATACCTCACGGAGCCGTCGGCCTTTGGATTGGTCAGCGTCACCGTGATTTTGGCTGATTTGCCTCCGTCCGTGATGTCGCCCGTTGCAAGGGTTGCCTCAGCCTTCGTAAAAAAACCTTCATTATTCTGGTAAATCACGGCAATCTTGTCTCCCACTTCGAATGTCTTTACGCCGTGCTCGGTCAGGGCACGGGTAGGTTCTTCTCCTTCCATACTGATGGTGGCAGTACGGATCACTACGTTTCCGGAGGGGGTCTCAGGCTGAAGATTGGGCAGGTCCTCTTGTGAGCAGCCCAAAATCATAGCTCCAGCTAATACGATGGAGGCTATGCTCAGATATTTCATAGTCTTTGTCATCTTGCGATTGACTTTAGCGGAGTTATTACCAGGACAGCCCGGGCTGTTCAATGTAGTCCTGTGCGCCGGTGCTTTCAAAATCAGGACTCCCTGACAGGATGCTGTTTGGGCTTTGGAGCACAACGACAGAAACCGCAGGAGCTACATATAGTTCATTTCCACTTGTCTTGACCATCTGGATTTGAATTTTCATTTACTGATAACAAACAAATAAAGTTCTTTCGTTTTTTAGACAGGTACTGTCCTGTTGTTAGTTAATGTCAAGCAGCCGACCGTAGGTAGAGCTTGCTTGGTATCTGTCGGTCGATTCCCTGATGATGACGGTGGTAGTTGTAGTCATCGATGAATCGAAGGATTCCTTGATAAAGCGCCACGCCGTTTTCCTCCGGCTGGATGTAAATATAGTCATATTTTATCGTTCTCCAAAATCTTCCTTTCCAGATGTTGTCCTTTGCCCGGCCCCGGCCGTCCATACTGATCCTCATTTCAGGATGCTCGGCGCACGTTCCCTTCCAATCCTGACAGGTAAACTGACGCCCCTGATCCGAGTTTATAATCTCCGGTGCTCCGTACTTCGCGATGGCGTTTTTGAGCACCTCTATGCAGTTTGACGCATCCAGCGTATTATGAAGGCTCCAGCCCACGATAAAACGACTGTAAACGTCTATGATGGCCGTCAGATACATGAACCCTTTCGCCATCGGGATATACGTAATGTCTATACTCCATACCTGATTCCTATGGTATATCTTCAGCCCTCGCAGCAAATACGGCATGATGTAAACAGCCGGTCCGGGAACACTCAGGTGCTTCTTCGGATAGATGGCCTGGACGCCCATCAGCCGCATCAGGCGGCGAACACGCCGCTGGCCAACCTTGTAGCCCTCATCAAGAAGGAAATCAGTCATCTGTATGACACCTTTCTCTGGATGTCCGATATGTTCCTCGTCCATCTTACGCATCATCTCAAGGTTCTCCGCGCTTAAGCACCGACCTGAACATTCGGCAAAAGCTTGACTATTCCATGAACATCATCGGAAATATCACCATGTTCTTTCGTTTGGGAGATCCAGAAGTAATAATTAAACTATTAGGTTCGATTTTTCCCGAAAAAATTTATTTTGACGGAGAAAGATGTAAAACCTCCCGGTTTAACCATTTGCTTAGCATTATCTTCCACGAAACCAAGAACTTACAAGGACAGAAAAAAGTGGAATCTCCAGAACACTCTGAAAATTCCACTTGCGTAGCCCGGAGGGGAATCGAACCTCTATTTAAAGTTTAGGAAACTTACATTGCAAGTCTGGAACTCACTAAATTTCAGTCGGTTGCTTCATTATTTAAGATTTGGGTAAAACAATGGGACAACAATGTAAACATAACAATAATGCCTAATCAACATTTTGAAATTTAGCCAAAATGAAGATCTTTTATCAATTTTGGCTGAATTTCTAGGACAGTAAAAGATTATTTACTATCTTTGTATCAACCAATTAGCACAAGTATGAACCCATCTTCAGTTATCGGCAGAGAAGAAGAACTTGCCACTATCTCAAGGCTCTACACATCAGAGCGTTCCGAGTTTCTGGCCCTTTACGGCAGGCGCCGTGTGGGCAAATCCTTCTTGATAGAGGAAGCCCTTGAGAACAAATTCACCTTTATGACAGTGGGCCTGTACATCAAGGTGGACAAGGATGATGCGGAGAAGGTGGAATCCTACCGCCAGCAGCAACTCCGCCACTTCTACAGCAGCTTGCTGGAGTATGGATTGCCGGAAGAAGAGAATCCTGCGCCCTCCAACTGGCTTGACGCGATGAATTTGCTTAAGAAGCTTCTCCTGAGCAAACGAGCCCGCCGCAAGGTGGTATTCATCGATGAACTGCCTTGGCTGGCCGGGCCTCAATCCTCGGAACTGGTGAGCGAACTCGGTTTCTTCTGGAACCAGTGGGCACGAAAACGAAAGGATATTTTCCTTATTGTCTGTGGGTCTGCTACCAGCTGGATGATAGACAATGTGATTCGGGAATATGGAGGATTATACGGCAGAACCACTGAGACAATCGCCCTCAAGCCATTCACGCTGGCAGAATGCGAGCATTACTGGGAAAAGCGCGGTTTCCACCTCTCCCGGTATGAGGTCGCCTTAACCTATATGGTTATCGGTGGGATACCTTACTACATGGACAAGTTCCGGACGGATCGAACGATGGCGGACAACATAAACACCATATATTTCAGCAAGGACAGAGCAAAACAGGAGTTTAAGGATGTTTACGCCGGCCTGTACTCTACATCAGACGTTTATATAAGAGTCATCCGGGAACTTGGGAAAAACTTCTATGGAATGTCAAGAAATGACCTGCTTGATGCAGTAGAAAAGAAAGGCGGCGGCACATTCTCGGAAGTGCTGGAGAATCTGACGGACTCCGGCATCATCCGGAGTTATACCCTATACGGCGGCCCCCGGAAGCAGACGGTCTACCAGCTGATGGACTTCTTTACGCTGTTTTATCTGCGTTTCTGCGAGAATCCTGATTATACCTCCTGGCGCTCAGTCCAGCGGAGTAAACCATTTTACACTTGGGCGGGGAACACCTTCGAACTCCTGGTCATAGAACATATGCCACAGCTGGCCAATGCTCTCCGCATAAAGGAATACGCTACTCCTTTCAGTTGGAAGGGAGAAACTCCGGACGGAGAAGGCGTTCAAATTGACCTCCTCATCCCCGCCACGGCCGAACGTGCCGACTACATCTGCGAGATGAAGTTTTCTGAAGGGAAATATATTCTCAAAGATACTGATGTCAACGAATTGACCAATCAGATTGCTGCTTTAAGAAACTCCAGCATTCACAAGCCCAGCCACTCCATTTATATAACCCTCGTGACATCAATCGGCGTGACTGAATCCAAGCACAAAAGTCATATCAATGATATAGTTACGCTGGATTCTCTATTCGCATAATTCAGCCAAAACCAACAGCAAAAGCCCATTTTGGCTGAGTTTTATACAAAGAAGTACAGTGATTCTTTGTTACATTCTTATTGGTCGTGTGTTATATAGATAGACGACATAGAGAGAATGTGAAATAACCACAGCAATGGCTGACTATTTGACAGATGCGTTCATACGGCTTCGGCAAAGGCTCAAACGGGTTTCCGGCAGGATTTTGCCGGATGCCGATGGCGCGGAGGATATCCTGCAGGACAGTTTCGTGAGGCTTTGGCGCCGGCAGTATCCGCTGCAGTCGGAAAAGGAAGCCGAAGCGCTGCTCACCCGGACGGTCCGGAATGCCAGCCTGAATGAACGCCGACGAACCCGGTCAGTTCCTTTGGAAAGGGACTATGCCGATGACAGTCCCGATACGCAGGAAAAAGAACGGGCCTTCGCCCAGATGAAGGAGAAGATTCAAGCGGAGTTAACAGACACACAACGATACATACTGGAGGAGAAAGAATACGGAGGACGAACCCTGGAAGAGATAGCGGCGGAGTTGGGGATGAAGCCCGCAGCAGTGAGGATGCAGCTCTCCCGCGCCCGCAAAACACTTAGAGACGCTTTGAAAGATGACAGATAAAGAAAAATACTTGGACCTTATGCAGCGGTACTGGGATGCCGAAACCACTTCCAAAGAGGAGTGGGAACTGGCCCGGTATGTTGCACGGGCGGACGATCCTGAGTTCGATGAACTCAGGGGCGTTTTGGGTTATCTCTCCATCGGCAAAGAGAAAAAGGCCCGGAGAGCAAGTACAGTACGTCTCCTCCCTTTGGTTGCCGCTGCCGCCAGTATCGCCGCTGTCGTTGCCATCGGCTTTACCATCAGGAATAGCGGGACCCAAACAGGTGATGAACTCTATGTCTGTTACTCATATGGGGAGAAAACTACCGACAATCAGCAGGTTATGGCATCAGTCGCGTCATCCCTTGCCGATTTCTTCGGCGGCAGTTCTCCTGCCGAAATTAACTTATTCGAAATGTTCGAGCGATGAAAAGGTTATTGATGTGCATAATGGCCTTGCTCCTGTTTTCTGGGGCGGCTTTTGCCCAGCGGGGGCTGAACTGCTATCCCGTCTTCAAGGGGAAGATTGTTCCTACAAAACGGATGGTAATCACGGAAGCTCGCGGCGAAAGCATGGCCACTTATAAATTGGATTACTA
Source organism: uncultured Bacteroidales bacterium (assembly GCA_900319405.1). Taxonomy (GTDB): domain Bacteria; phylum Bacteroidota; class Bacteroidia; order Bacteroidales; family UBA932; genus Cryptobacteroides. The sequence goes on from ONOH01000023.1 coordinate 23,471, forward strand.
CCATAGTGTTCAATTCCAGGTCGATGAGAAGACTGCCTTAGAAGTGGCGGAGTTGATTCAGGCCGATGCGGCTGAAGCACAATCGGCCGAAACGGAAATGACGGGCGAACTCTTGACATACGCCTTGATACAGCCCGCTCCCTTTGCACGGGTACGCCGCTATCTTTGCTACCAGGCCAGACCCGTCGGAGCCGCCTGGATCATTACCATCCTTTATCTGGAGGGCAGCGCCACACTTGAAGACCTACGTTCCATGTTTGAAAAACAATAACCCCATGAAGCACTTTACAATCACTATATTATCCTTTCTGATTGCCTTTTCGGCCACCGCACAGGAGGCAGACTCAACTGTTGCTGTGACGGGAGAGAAACTCAATTTTGAGCAGCCGCGTTTTTTGGTCTCAGATTATTTCAGCAGCGTGAAGGCACATCTCTCCAAGGAAGGGCGAAAGGGATGGAAACCGGAATTCAGTCTTCGTGCCAACGCAGAGTTTCTGGACGGATCCCTCATCCTTACAGGCGGAGTCCGCACCAGTCAGAACAAAGTATTCGGACTGGGCATAGGATGGGGACAGACGTTCTTCATCTTCGGCCCCGAGGCCCATCACACAGGGCAGCGCTTCAATATAGTTGCCTACCATCGGCACTATATTCCTTTAGGGCACAGAAAGAATTTCTCCCTGTACAGCGATATCCTGCTCGGAGCGCGCTGCGTCTACAAGATGAGCGACTACTATATGGAAAACGGCGTTGTGCGATCCCCAGGAGCGGAACCTGAATTTCCTGTCCTGCCCGGAGACTGGAAGTTCTGGGGCTCCTGGCAACCGGGCATTGCGTTCCATTTGTGGGGCAAGTCCAACTTCTTCATCGGCCTCAGCATCGGCCCCACCATTGGAGCGCACGCGGGAATTGCCCTGTAGAGTCGGCTTTCTCCTCCGGGCGGCCTTATTTCGGAGCGAAGCGACAGGGCCTGCAGGACCGACCGCCGCTTCTGCGGCGGAGCCCTCCCCCGAGGGGAGGGTTTGGGAGGGGGTAACGTGTGAAGAATAGGGCGGCTAAGCCGCCCTCATTCCCCTCCGGGCGTTATTCAAAAAAGAGCACCGCCGCATGGCGATGCTCTTTTTTGTAGCCCGGAGGGGAATCGAACCTCTATTTAAAGTTTAGGAAACTTCCGTTCTATCCGTTGAACTACCGGGCCGCAACAAAAAAAGCGCTTTACTCGGCGCTCTTTTCGATGATCTGACGACCACGATAGTAGCCACACTCGGGGCATACACGGTGATACATCACGGTAGCTCCGCAGTTAGGGCATACGCTCAGCGTGGGAACAGGAGCAAAGTCGTGCGTACGTCTTTTGTCTCTTCTCTGCTTGGAGATTTTGTGTTTCGGATGTGCCATTGTTTATATTTTTTAATTTTGTTATTTGCTGTCAAAAAGTCCTTTCAGGGCGGCGAACGGGCTGTTCGAGGCAGCCTCCTCGTTCTTCCGCTCCCGGTGACTCAGAAACCGGACGGTGTTGGGGTCGCATTTCCCTTCCGGATGCTTCCTCTGCAAGGGCAACGATAGACAGATGAAGTCGTATATTGCCTGGCTGAGGTCCCAATCCACGTCCCCGGCACCCGGGGTTAACGTTTCGGAAGGTGTTGTGTCCACGGGGATTTCCACAGGGTCCAGGCAACGGTCGCAGGGAACAGTGACGCTCCCCATCAGGCGGAGATCCGCCTCCACCTTGTTCCGGCCATCTTTGACCACCCGGATTTCCACGTTCACATCGGCGTCCAGGATTTCGCTGTTGTCAAACTTTTGAAAGAACTCTGAACCTGCGTGAGAGTGGAATTTCCGCTCTCCGGCAGCCCAATCGTTCAAGGGTATGATCAACGAATTCATAGCCACATAAACAGATTAAGGGGTGCAAAGATACAAATAATTTTCGGAAAATCAATCTTCCGAGGAAGAATTTCTCTTCCGGTCCAGCGGATCCAACTGGAGTTTGCGCATCCTCATATGGTTGGGCGTAATCTCTACCAGTTCGTCCTCCTGGATATATTCCAAAGCCTCTTCCAGTGAAAATTTGACAGCCGGGGGAAGGACCACTTTCTCGTCCGAGCCGGAGGCCCGTACGTTGGTGAGCTTCTTGGTCTTGCAGATGTTGATGTTCAAATCCCTTTCCCGGGTATGCTCTCCCACCACCTGGCCGCCATAGATTTCCTCTCCGGGTTCCACGAAGAATCGGCCCCGGTCCAGCAGTTTGTTCATAGAGTAGGCAATGGCCTCCCCGGTTTCCAGCGACACCAGGGAACCGTTGGTACGCATTTCGATATCTCCCTTGAAAGGCTGGTAATCCTTGAAGCGGTGTGCCACCACGGCCTCTCCCTGGGTGGCGGTCAGGAGATTGGAACGAAGACCCATCAGACCACGGGTGGGAATCTCAAACTCCAGCAACGTGCGGTCTCCGCGGGGTTCCATCCGGATGAGCGCACCCTTGCGGCGGGTGCTGAGCTCAATGGCAGCTCCCACGAACTGCTCCGGAACCTCGATGGAGAGTTCCTCGATGGGCTCGCAACGCTTGCCGCCGATGGTCTTGTCCAGCACCTTGGGCTGTCCCACCTGCAGTTCGAAGCCTTCGCGGCGCATCGTCTCGATGAGTACGCTGAGGTGCAGCACGCCTCGGCCGTAAACCACGAAACTGTCGGCATTGATGCCGGGCTTGACGCGGAGGGCAAGGTTCTTTTCCAGTTCTTTTTCCAGACGTTCCTTGATGTGGCGCGAGGTGACGAATTTGCCATCCTTCCCGAAGAAGGGCGAGTTGTTGATCATGAAGAGCATACTCATCGTGGGCTCGTCCACGGCGATGGGGGGCAGGGCTTCGGGTGTTTCGATATCGGCAATGGTATCTCCGATTTCGAATCCTTCGATGCCCACGACGGCGCAGATGTCTCCGCACTGGACCTGATCGACATTGGTTTTGCCCAGACCTTCAAAGACCATCAGCTGTTTGATTTTGCTCTTTTCGACGAGATCGTAACGCTTGCAAAGGCTTACGGGCATTCCGGTCTTGAGCGTTCCGCGGGTGATGCGGCCCACAGCGATGCGGCCCACATAGGGAGAGAACTCCAGCGAGGAAACCAGCATCTGAGGGGACCCTTCCTTTACTTCGGGGGCTGGAATCTCCTCCAGGATAGCGTCCAGCAGGGCGGTAATGTCGTTGGCAGGTTTTTTCCAGTCCTGGGACATCCAGCCCTGTTTGGCACTGCCGTAAATGGTTTTGAATTCCAGCTGGTCTTCATTGGCGCCCAGGTTGAACATCAGATCGAACACTTCTTCCTGCACCTCGTCCGGGCGGCAGTTGGGCTTGTCCACCTTGTTGATGACCACGATGGGTTTCTTTCCCATATCGATGGCCTTGTTCAGGACGAAACGGGTCTGGGGCATACAGCCTTCGAAGGCGTCCACCAGCAGGAGGACACCATCGGCCATATTGAGGACGCGTTCCACCTCACCGCCGAAATCGCTGTGACCGGGAGTGTCGATAATGTTGATTTTCACTCCCTTATATGTTACGGAAACATTTTTGGCCAGAATGGTGATGCCGCGCTCGCGCTCCAGGTCGTTGTTGTCCAGAATCAGGGTTCCCAGATCTTCGGGTTTACGGACCAGGTTGGCCTGATAAATCATCCGGTCCACGAGAGTGGTTTTGCCGTGGTCCACGTGGGCGATGATGGCTATGTTTCTAATATCCTGCATAAGGCTTTTCGTTAAAACTTACAAAGATACGGATATTTTTTCAGCCTCGCAAAAAACGGCTTTTTGCCGTTGGAGGGCTCTTCAAGGCCGATTTCGCCCCGCCGGCAGGGCCGATTTGTCCGTTTTATCCGTTTCTTTCGTGCCAAAAAACGCGTTACCAGAGGCACAGAAGGCCGATTTTGAAAGTAAACGTTTGTTCTTTTTTTACACGGCTAATTATTCCCAGCTTTGTACCGGACATAAAAATTGAAACGCTATGAGACGATGGTTATTGTATTTGTTTCCGTTACTGATGCTGAATGCCTGTGACCGGAGCGGAGGGCTCGATGACGATTCGCTGCTGCAGAATGAAAAAGTGTATCACGGGATGATCGAACTGGGCGAAAAACTGGAAGATCCCTACACGGTGGAAAATATGCAGGAGGCCCTCACCAAACTGTATCCTACCAAGGCTGGCCGCATAGACATCCAAGCCACCGACCTGTACGTTCGATTCCTCCCGGCCGATGATGCACAGCTGAAACGGCTGAAAGCCCTGGACTTGTACCTGATGGACCACCCGATGGACTATCGGATTGTCCGCGAGGGAGACTATTACCAGGACCCTGAGGTGGGTGAGGAGGCCATTACCTGGCAATATGCTGTAGTCCCGCAGGATTTTTCCTTCCCGGAGGGCATCCATTATGAACTGCTGGACGAGTGCTATATCTCCGAACATGATCCCCTTACCCGGGGCGACGTAGGCATTGACTGGATCCGGGTTGAGGAAGAGGCCTTCCGGCTCACGGGGAATGAAGACCTGTGGGTGCCGCGTACCAAAGGGGGATCCAGCGCTCCCGAAGGCCGCATCACCATCGAGGATCCGGCCTTCAGCGGCGGAAAACCCTTCGGTGTGGCCGGTGTCAAGGTGGTATGCAACATCTTTGTCAAAATCTCTATCACTTACACCGATCGGGACGGTTACTACAAGATGTCCAAATCGTTTTCTGGGAATCCGCGCTACCGGCTGGTTTTCCAGAATAGCAAAGGCTTCAACATCGGCCTTAACTTTATCATTATTCCGGCTTCGGTAAGTACGCTGGGGAAAGGGAGTCCGGAGGGGATGGATGTTCATATCAATGCCGAGAGCGACGGCGCCCTCTTCCGCCGCTGCGCCGTTAACAACGCCGCGTATGACTATTATTCCCGCTGCAAGGATACGGATCTGGATATCCGGGAGCCGCCTAAGGATCTTCGCATCTGGATTTTCCCGCACCTGACCAGCTCCAGTGCCTGTATGCTGCACCACGGAGCCTTCCTGAGCGACGACCTCCTGAGCGAATACCTGGGAAACTATCTGTTTATCGCCAAGCTGTTCCTGCCGGACATTACACTGGGCACGAAGGCGATGGATTATGACGGCATCTACCGGATGACGGTTCACGAACTGGCCCACGCCAGCCACTATGCCCAGGTGGAAAACCCTTACTGGAATCAGTATATCCGCTATACGATTAAGTCTTTCATCACGGAGGGCTGGGATCCCTATGGCAGCGGTGGAGGAAGCGGTGCGGGCTACTGTGAAGTGGGAGAGATGTGGGGATACTTTATGGAATCTACCCTGTATAAAGACCGCTACGGCGGTACGCTGCCCATTTATGGAAACCGCTTCTGGTTCAAGCCCGACATCTTCCTGAATCTCTATGAAAGGGGAGTTTCCCGAAAAGAGGTTTTCAGGGCGCTGAAAAAGGAAGTCACCAGCATCGACGATCTGAAAGACCAGCTGGTCTCGCTGTATCCCGACCGGGAACAAATGATTGAAGAAACCTTCCGCAGTTATGGAAAATAAACTTTCGAAGCTCGTCAGGCCGGTCTTTTCGCTTCTCCTGGCCCTGGAGGCCGCATCCTGCTCCCTGGTCAGGGAAGGCCGGGAAGACTGCCCCTGCGAGCTGACTGTGGAAATTCGGAATCTGCCTTCCTATCCGGTCTCCCTTTCCCTGACCGGAGAAGGATTCCGGGAACAAATGGAAGTGTCCTGCGACACCTTGCTCCGCCTGAATGTGCCCAAGTCGGGCGTGCAGCTGCTGGCTCTCGCGGGAACTTCCCCTCCCCGGGAAAACACGGTCTATATTCCCCGGGGAACGGACTGTCCTCCCATCTACCTGCATACGGAATGGCTGGAAACGTCAAAGGACACGGTCCGGATAGCGCTGAAACTGGAAAAACACTTCTGCACCCTGTCGCTTTTTCTGGACGGTCCGCCAGGAGACGGAGACCCTTTTTGGGCCCGGGTCAGGGGAGCTGTCGAAGGGATAACCCTGGAAGGAGAATCTGTAGAGGGCCCTTTTTCCTGCCGACTGGACCCCGGGGGGAACATCCGGCTCCCCCGGCAGTCTCCCCAGGAAGAGTTGTGGCTGGATATCCATATGCCCGAGAGCGTTGTGCGCAGCTTTGCCCTGGGCAACTATATGCTGGATGCCGGCTACGACTGGACTGCTCCCAGCCTGAAGGACCTGTCCCTGAAGGTGAGTCTTTCGGTAACCCATCTGAGCTTCCAAAGCGGCCGATGGACGACCGAGATTCCCCTGAAAGTGGAAATTTAGAGCGAGAAATGTTTGGAGATTCAAAAAAAGTCTGTATATTTGCAGTCCCAAAACAAATGATGCGCGGATGGCGGAATTGGTAGACGCGCTACTCTCAGGAGGTAGTGTCCGCAAGGACGTGTCAGTTCGACTCTGATTCCGCGCACACAAAGGATGGTTCCCAGGACCATCCTTTTTTCTACTATATCCGGGTACTTCTGGCGTTCAGGCTTGCTATTTCCTCCTCGCTGAGGAATTTGGAGAAGGCGCGGAAGGAGTTTTCCGGCATCTCGGCCAGTTTCATCATAACAAAGGCGTCCAGGGTATTCTCGAAATCCGGATCCACGTTGAAGCAAACAAGCTTGGCACCGAAAGAAATGTACTTTCTCAGAAGAACGGGGAGCCGGTATTTAGGTTCTGGCAGGGGGCCAGCAACTGATCCGGATGCACGCGCAGGAAGTCGGGCTGGAAGGGATGCGTAGGCTGCAGGAGGGAAGATGCGTCTTCCATACTGCAGTTCTTGTGCATATAATGATAGATGAGGCTCTTGTAGAAGGGAGGGAAGTCGTTGCTGATGCTGGCAGGTCCCATCGTGTATTCCGCGCCCTCCTCACGGGCTCCGGCGGTTAGAATGCCGGAAAGAAGAAACTTGAGGGTGGAGATGTCCCGCTGGTACTGGGGGAGAATGATGGTGCGTCCCAGTTCCAGGGCCAAAGGTAGATAGGGCTGAATCTTATCCTTGAACTGGAAAAGGGAGGAAGTATAGAAATTGTCTTTTCCTCCGGGAAGGCCCATCAGTTCGCGGCCGACACCTATCCGGTAGGCACCGGCAATCTCCCGGTTGGGGATATTCCAAAGGATGAGCTGTTTGTAGTGCCGGTCGTAAACGTCTGTGTCCAGGGGATTTCCGGTTCCTTCTCCCACGGCACGGAACACCATCTCACGAAGGCGGGCGAGTTCCCGCATCGTGTGCGGAATGTCGGTGGAAGGGGTATAGTAGCAGCGGTAATCCCCGGATTCGAACAGGACGCGGTCGCTGATTCGTTCAATTTCCGCCTGGACGAGAGCAGGATCTTCCTGGGGGGCGATGGGCTGCATCGGTGCCTCCTTCTCCATTGCCTCAGGAATGCACCTGGCTTCCAGCGCATAGGTGCGGTTGCGGAGGTAAGCGCCCAGGGTTTCCAGGTCCATATCGGCCATTTCCGCAGGGGAGATGGGCTGGCCGATTCTCACTTTCACGAAGGTCCCTTTCTTGTTGAACAGCTCGTGGATGAGGCGGCCGGTGCGGAGACGGGGATGGATTTTCCCGAGCCAGTGGAAATTCCGGGAGTTGGTGCCGTCAAAGTAGATGGGAATGACCGGCAGACCGGACTTCTTGATGAGCTTGATGATGTTGGCCGCCCAGGGCTTGTCCTCGATGACGGGGGACTCCCCAAGGGCCGTGCGGGCACTCCCTTTCTGATAGGTGGCTACTTCCCCGGCAGGGAAAAAGCCGATGGCGCCACCGTCCGAGATGTGCTTGAGTGCAGCCCGGATACTGTTGACGCTGCGGGTGTCGGTTTTTCCGGAAAGGTTGTCTACCGGGAGGAAGCCCTCTCTCAAATTGGGGATAAGGGCCAGCAGAAAAGTGGTGAGGAGTTTGTAGTCTGCCCTTTTTCGAAGGACGGTATCGCAGAGAATGAGACCGTCGATGCTGCCAAAGTGGTGGTTGGAGATGGTAATGAAAC
>ONOH01000043.1 GCA_900319405.1 uncultured Bacteroidales bacterium
CCGCCATCCGCTGCGGTTGCGACGGATATTTCGGCTACCCTATCACCCCGCAGTCGGAGGTGCTGGAAACCCTGGCCGCCGAGAAGCCCTGGGAAAATACCGGAATGGTAGTTCTGCAGGCCGAGAGCGAGGTCTCTTCCATCAATATGGTCTATGGCGGCGCCGCTTCCGGAAAGCGTGTCATGACGTCTTCCTCTTCGCCGGGCATCTCCCTGATGCAGGAAGGTCTCTCCTACCTGGCCGGTGCCGAACTGCCCGCCCTGATCGTTAACGTCTCCCGCGGCGGTCCAGGCCTGGGCACCATTCAGCCCAGCCAGGCCGACTATTTCCAGACCGTAAAAGGCGGTGGACACGGTGACTATCGGCTCATCACCCTGGCTCCGGCCTCGGTGCAGGAAATGGCCGATTTCGTGGACCTGGCCTTCGAACTGGCGTTCAAATACCGCAATCCGGCAATGATTCTCAGTGACGGCGCCATCGGCCAGATGATGGAGAAGGTGGTTCTCCCGCCTTACAAAGCCCGCCGCAGCGAGGAAGAGATTGCCAAGGAGTGCCCCTGGGCCACCACCGGCCGTATCGGCCTTCGTCAGCCCAACATCATCACTTCCCTGGAGCTTCGCTCGGAAGAAATGGAGCAGAACAACCTCCGCATCCAGGCCAAGTACCGTGAAATCGAGAAGAACGAAGTTCGTTTCGAAGAGTATAAGACCGAGGATGCCGAGTTCCTGATTGTGGCCTTCGGCAGCGCCGCCCGCATCGCCAAGAAGGTGATTGCCATCGCCCGCGAGGAAGGTATCAAGCTGGGACTTCTCAGGCCCATCACCCTGTGGCCTTTCCCGTACGGAAAGATTGCAGAACTGGGCAAGCAAGTGAAAGGCATCCTTTCGCTGGAAATCAATGCAGGCCAGATGGTGGAAGATGTTCGCCTGGCCGTCGAATGCAAGGTGCCGGTGAAGTGGTACGGCCGCCTGGGCGGCATTATCCCCGAGCCGGAGGAAGTATTGGACGAAATCAAAAAAATGACCCTCTAAAGAGCTGTGCCTTATGACAAGAGAAGATATCATCAGACCGGAAAACCTGGTCTATAAGAAACCGGAACTGCTCAATGACGTGCCGATGCACTACTGCCCGGGCTGTAGCCACGGCGTCGTGCACAAACTCATTTCGGAAGTGGTAATGGAGATGGGCATGGCCGACAAGACCATCGCCATCTCCCCCGTAGGATGCGCCGTTTTCGCCTATAAATATATAGATGTAGACTGGCAGGAAGCCGCTCACGGCAGGGCTCCCGCACTGGCCAGCGCCGTCAAGCGCCTTTGGCCGGACCGCCTGGTATTCACCTATCAGGGAGACGGAGACCTGGCCTGCATCGGCACGGCCGAAACCATCCATGCCCTCAACCGCGGAGAGAACATCACCATTGTCTTCATCAACAATGCCATCTACGGAATGACGGGCGGCCAGATGGCCCCCACCACGCTTCTCGGGATGAAGACGGTCACCTGCCCTTACGGCCGCGATCCCCAGCTCCACGGCTACCCGCTCAAGATAGCCGATATCGCCGCCCAGCTCGAAGGCACCTGCTATGTGACGCGCCAGAGCGTTCAGAGCGTAGGCGCCATCCTCAAGGCCAAGAAGGCCCTCCGGAAGGCATTCGAGTACTCCATGCAGGGCAAGGGCTCCAACCTGGTGGAAATTGTTTCCACCTGCAACACCAACTGGAGGATGAGCCCCGACAAAGCCAACAAGTGGATGGAAGAGAATATGTTCCCGTATTACCCCCTGGGAGACATCAAGGACAACGGTAAATAGGAAAAGCTATGACACACGAAATCATTATATCTGGATTCGGAGGACAAGGCGTCCTCTCGATGGGCAAGATTCTGGCCTACAGCGGCCTGATGGAAGACAAGGAAGTGACCTGGATGCCGGCCTACGGCCCTGAACAGCGCGGCGGTACCGCCAATGTTACCGTCATCGTAAGCGACGAGCCGGTCTCCTCCCCCATCCTCTCCTCTTATGATACGGCCATCGTCCTGAACCAGCCTTCCCTGGAAAAATTTGAAAAGAAGGTGAAAAAAGGCGGTACCCTTATCTATGACGGCTATGGCATCACCGTTCCCCCTACCCGGAAAGACATCCACGTTTACCGGATTGACGCCATGGACAAGGCGGCCGAGATGAATATGATCAAGGTATTCAATATGATCGTGCTGGGCGGCCTGCTGAAGGTGCATCCCATCGTCTCCATCGAGAGCGTGCTCAAAGCCCTTCGCAAAACCCTCCCGGAGCGTCATCACCACCTCATTCCCATGAACGAGGAAGCCATTCGCCTGGGAATGGACATCATTCAGGAGCAATAGCTTGCATATATCAATACAATGGACAAGAAAATCGCATTAAACCCCAACGAAGTAGTCGCTTTTCTGAAGAAGAGCCCCGAAGAATTCACCCGCGAGGATATAATCAATTTCATCTGCGAGAACAACATCCGGATGATTGACTTTATGTACCCGGCCGAGGACGGACGCGTAAAAACCCTGAACTTTACCATCAACAACCTCGCCTATGCCGAAACCATCCTCACGGAAGGTGAGCGCGTGGACGGCTCCAGCCTCTTCCCTTCCTTCATCGAGGCCGGAAACAGCGACCTGTACGTAGTTCCCCGCTACCGCACCGCCTTTGTGGACCCGTTCAACGAGATTCCCACCCTGTGCTTCCTCTGCGGATTCTTCAACAAGGATGGAGAACCCTTCGACTGCGCTCCCCACGCCACGCTTATGCGGGCCGAGGAAGCCTTCCAGAAATCCACCGGCCTGCAGTTTGAGGCGATGGGAGAACTGGAATACTATGTCATCTGCGAAGAAGACAAGCTCTTCCCCGCCACGGACCAGAAAGGTTACCACGAGAGCGAACCCTTTGCCAAACTGAACGACTTCCGTCGCGAATGCATGGACTTCGTCGCCAAGACCGGCGGCCAGATCAAGTACGGACACTCCGAGGTGGGCAACTTCACCCTGGACGGAAAAGTATATGAGCAGAACGAGATAGAATTCCTCCCCTGCCCGGTAGAAACGGCTGCCGACCAGCTTCTGCTGGCCAAATGGGTCATCCGCAACCTCGCCTACCGTTATAATCTGGATGTGAGCTTCGCCCCCAAGATTACCACCGGCAAGGCCGGTTCCGGAATGCACGTCCATATGCGCCTGATGAAAGACGGCCGCAATGTCACCCTGGGTCCCGACAGCAAACTGTCCAAGGAAGCCCGCCGCGCCATTGCCGGCCTGATGACGATGGCCCCGTCCATCACCGCCTTCGGAAACAAGAACCCCACTTCGTACTTCCGGCTGGTTCCCCATCAGGAGGCTCCCACCAATGTGTGCTGGGGAGACTGCAACCGCAGCGCCCTGGTACGCGTTCCCCTGGGCTGGAGTGCGGGCACCGATATGTGCTCCAAGGCCAATCCCAAGGAAAAGCCCATCGACCACGACACCACCGCCAAGCAGACCTTTGAAATGCGCAGCCCCGACTGTTCGGCCGATATCTACCAGTTGATGGCCGGTCTGTGCGTTGCTGCCAGGGTGGGTCTGGAGATGCCGGAGGAAGAGGCCCTGAGGATTGCCGATACTACATACGTGGATATGGACATCCACAAGAGCGAGCATGCAGACCGCCTGGCAACCCTGGCCCAGCTGCCCACTTGCTGTACCGAATCTGCCAAATGTCTGGAAAAAGTCCGTATCGAATATGAAAAGGCCGACGTCTTCCGTCCCCGGATGATAGATGGAATTCTGAAGGCTTTATATGCCCACAACGACGCAGATTTGCACAAAGAAGCACGGAATGACACCAAGCTAATGCGTAAGCTCGTAGAGCAGTATTTCTACTGCGGTTAGGACTTTTTATCCCTAATTAAAACATAAACAAAAATTCACCGGCCCCTCGCATCACTGCGAAGGGCCGGTTACTTAACCTAAACTTAAACTATGAAAAACTTCGATACAAATATAGAAGGAAATAATTAAAATCACAACTTTCTGTGCCGAATTTTTGCAAATTTGAGCAAAAGTAGTTTTTCACCGTATTTTTCGAAGAAGATTTTAGCCTTCAAATCAGGCACTTGCCCACTGATTTCAAGGACTTTTCCTGCCCCAAAACGATTGTGTTCGATTTCTTCTCCAACCCGGAAGGAAGACATCGGTTCCGGGACAAAATCGGCATCGATGATGGGAGGGCGTTCCGGCTCGGTCATCCGGGGCGAATGGTCGGAAACGGGCCGGGGGGCGACGGGTTTGGGAGCGATGCTCCGCGGGACAGACCATTTTCCGGGAGAAGACCAGCGGAAGCCGCCGGCATCCTCCTCATCAGCCACAGCCCTCATATCCTCCTTTTTCAAAGGATGGTCCAGGTACTGGGGGGCCAGCTCCCGGAGGAAGCGGCTGGGGGCATTGGACTCGTGCTTGCCGTTTCGCATCCGCGTCTGGGCATAGGAAAGCGTCACCGCATGTTTTGCCCGGGTAATGGCCACATAGAAAAGCCGGCGTTCTTCCTCCAGATCCCGGGGCGTGAGCAGCCAGCCGCCGGAAGGGAAGAGATTCTCCTCCATCCCGGCCACGAAAACATAGGGAAACTCCAGTCCTTTGGCCGTGTGGATGGTCATCAGGGCCACTTTGTTGCTGGTTTCATCTTCAGCCACGTCGGCATTGGCAAGGAGAGAGACATTTTCCAGATAATCGGCCAGGCTTACGCGCGGAATCTCGGAATCCGGCACCAGAGAGGCATCCTCCACGACTCCGTCCTCTACCAGCGAATTCCGGTAGTCTCCGTTGCGTTCCTCCACATAGACCTTGATACTGTTCAGAAGCTCTTCCACATTGGCGAAGCGGCTTTGCCCCTCGATGGAATCGTCTCCTTTATAAAAAAGGTAAAGGCCGCTTTCCGAGGCCAGCGAACGCGCCACGTCGTATGCGTCTGACTCCGGCGCCTCCAGGGCCGACTTCTCGATCATCGAGCAGAAAGCGCGGATTTTGCCGATGGCGGCATTCTTGAGGCCGAAGCTCTCCAGATTGGGCAGCGACGCCGCTCTGAACAGGGAAACGCCGGCTTCACGCGCCGCGAGGGTCAGCGCCTGCAGCGAAGTATCCCCGATACCCCTGGCCGGTTTGTTGACCACCCGCTTGAAGGATTCGTCGTCATTAAGGTTCACCGCCAGCTTGAAATACGCCATCATATCTTTTACCTCGGCCCTTTCGAAGAAAGAGTTGCCGGAGTAAATCATATACGGGATATTGCGCCGGCGAAGCTGCTCTTCCAGGGCCCGGGACTGGGAATTGGTCCGGTACAGGACGGCAAAATCATCGTACTCGGCGGGCTGTGCCCTCATCCGGGCAAGGATGGCCGAGGCAATCTGCATCGCCTCCTCCTGCTCGGTATAAGAGCGGACCAGGCGAATCACCTCTCCCTTCTCCCCCATAGATACGCACTGCTTGGGGATGCGGCCCTCGTTGTGGGCGATAAGGGAATTGGCCGCATTCACGATGGTCTGCGTACTGCGATAGTTGCGCTCCAGCCGGAAAATCCGGGCCGAAGGAAAATCTCTCTGGAAATTCAGGATATTCTGAATCTGGGCGCCCCGGAATCCATAAATGGACTGGGAATCATCCCCCACCACGCAGATATTCTCATGCCCGGCGGCCAGTTTCCGGAGGATGACATATTGGGCCAGATTGGTGTCCTGGTACTCGTCCACAAGGATATGGCTGAAGCGCTCCGAAAGGACCTCTAATGCCTCCGGGCTTTGTTTCAGGAGAATATTCAGGTACAGGAGGATGTCGTCAAAATCCATCACTCCGGCCTGCTTGCACAGCTGGCAGTAGAGTGCATAGATGCGGTAAACCTCCGGTTTTTTCTGGTGGCCATCGCCTTCCCGGTAACCTCCGGCCCCATTCATATAAGGCGTAGGGGTTACAAGATCGTTCTTGGCCTTGGAGATGCGGGAAAGCACTTCCTTGGGCTTATAGAGTTTCTCGTCCAAACCAAGCTGCCGGATGCAGGTTTTAACGGCACTCACCGAATCGGTGGTGTCGTAGATGGTGAAAGCGGGCGGAAAGCCAATCTCTGTGGCATACTCCCTCAGGAAACGGATAAAGACGGAATGGAAAGTCCCCATCCACAACCGGCGGGCTTTCCTTTCCCCTACCATCCTGGCAATCCTTTCCTTCATCTCTCCGGCCGCTTTCTTGGTAAATGTCAGTGCCAGAATGCCCTCGGGAGGAACACCCTGTTCTATCAGATACGCTATCCTGGAAGTTAACACACGGGTCTTCCCGGACCCCGCCCCCGCAACAATGAGCACGGGACCTTCCGTGCAGGTGACGGCCTTGGTCTGCTCATCGTTCAAATCCTTCAAAATCTCGCTCATATTGACCCATATTTTTGACGCGAAATTAGTAAAAAATTTGTAACTTCGCGCAGTATTTTTGCAAATACACAAAACTGTATCAATAATGTCTAACAATCTCGCTTTGAAAAAGGGTCTGAACGTACCTCTTGACGGTGCGGCAGCCCCGGAAGTCATCAGGCGGGTTACTCCTGACGTAGTTGCCGTAAAACCTACCGATTTCAAAGGTTTCCTCCCCAGGCTCCTGGTGAAGGAAGGTGACGCGGTGCTTGCAGGTTCCCCCGTCATGGCTCACAAACAAAACCCCGAGATCCTCCTCACTTCGCCCGTAAGCGGCACCGTTGAGCAGATCGTAAGGGGTGAAAAGAGAAAATTGCTTGCGGTTCTGGTAAAGGCCTCCGATAAGCAGGAAGCCGTGGACTTTGGCGCCAAGGCTCCCGCCACGGACGCAGACGTCCGCGCCCTGCTCCTGAAGAGCGGCCTCTGGGGATCCCTCATCCAGCGCCCCTACGGCGTCATGGCAGATCCCGCCATCACCCCCAAGGCAATTTTCGTTTCATCATTCAGCACGGCTCCCCTTGCCCCCAATGAGGACTTTGTCCTGGGAGATGCCCTGCCCGATATCCAGGCCGGCGCAGACGCCCTTGGCAAGATAGCGCCCGTGCATGTTTCAATCCGCAGGGAAAATTCGGCCTCAACGCCTTTCCACAAGCTTGAGAACGTTACTCTCCATGAGGTGAGCGGTCCCCATCCTGCAGGAAACGTGGGTGTCCAGATAAGCCACATCTCCCCCATCATGAAGGGTGAGACCGTGTGGACGGTATCCCTTCTGCACCTTGCAGCTATCGGCCACCTCATCAATACCGGAAAGCTGGAGCTCACCCGCAAGGTGGCTGTTACCGGCCCTGCCGCAACCCGCAACGCATACGTTGCATGCCTCCCCGGCACTCCCGTGAGTGAGATCACCCACGTGATGCCTGAAGTCCGTGTAATTGGCGGAGACGCCCTTACCGGTGAAAACCTTGGCAAAGACGGTTACCTTGGCTTCTTCCAGAACCAGCTCACCCTCCTTCATGAAGGTTATGAGCGTGAATGGTTTGGCTGGGCAAAGCCCTTCCGTCCCAAGGTGCACTCTAGTTCATGGTGCTACTTCTCCTGGCTCACCCCTTCAAAGAAGTACCAGATGGACACCAACCTCCACGGCGGTCCCCGCGCCTTTGTGGAAACCAAATGCTTCGAGGATGTAACCCCCATGGACATCTTCCCCATCTACCTCATCAAGGCCTGCCTTGCAGGAGACATTGAGAAGATGGAGCAGTTCGGTATCTACGAAGTCCTTCCCGAAGACCTCGCCCTGTGCGACTACGTAGACCCTTCCAAGAACGAGATCCAGGCCATTATCCAGAAGGGTATTGACCTCATGATCAAAGAAATGGCATAAGCTATGGCAGATCAGAATAAACCTGGCCTTTTTGAAAAAGGCGGCAAGCTGTACTGGCTTCACTCTTCCATCGACGCTTTTGACACCTTCCTCCGCGTTCCCGGCACCGTAACCTTCAAGGGTGCCCACGTTAGGGATGGCATAGACCTCAAGCGCGTGATGATCATGGTGGTCATCGCCCTGGTTCCCGCAGCCCTTTTCGGCATGTACAACGTAGGTCTCCAGACCTCTACGCTCTACGGCCTTGACTGGGGCTGGTTCCACATGTTCTGGTATGGTCTCCTCAGGATGCTCCCTCTGTTTGTGGTATCCTATGTGGTTGGCCTTGGTATTGAATTCGCTTCATCCCAGATAAGG
>ONOH01000045.1 GCA_900319405.1 uncultured Bacteroidales bacterium
AATCTACCACTACAACGCATCAGAGGATATCAGACAACTCATACACGAGGCTATTGAAGCATCCTGGCACACCTGCGAGAAATGTGGCTCCACCACTGGCGTCAACACCAACCTGGAAGGTTACCGGCTCACCCTCTGCCCGGAATGCCGCAAGGAAATCAGAGCGAGAGTCATCACGAAACGAATAATTGATTATGAGCAGAAGTAAACTAAGAAACAAGTTCATGAGACACTGTTATAGAGGGCAGTCTTTAAAATCATCAAAGTGGGACGACCCTATCCGTAACCCTCACAGGCAAGACGAGATGCCGAAGAACTCTCCATCAAGACTCGTTCTAATTCATTGCCCCGCGGTAAAAGTGGAGTGGCTGCAGAGTCCATCCACTTTTAGAGGGCACGCTTGTCCAAAAAACGGACATCGCATGGTTAGCGGCCTGGTACGAGCAAGCCTGAAACGCGAAGGTCAAAAACGGATTCTTGAGCAACTTGAAGAAATAGAGTAAACAACAATAACAATAAAAAGCACAATGAAAAAGATTATCATCACCGTCACCTTGGTACTGACCAACTTCGTTATCGCTGCAGCGCAGAGCACCAACCCGTTGAACTACAGCGGCCGTATGTATGTCGAGGCCATTGAAATTATCGCCACGCCTCGCTATGTCTCCTATGAGGACCACGCCATCCTGTCGCAGCAGATGCGCATTCCATCGGTCGAAATCACCAAGATTGACATGGACTTTGAGAAAGGCATCGTAATCGCAAAAGAAATCGAGATGAAGATCAAGGTCAACGGCTGCAAAAAATACGATACCGACCGCGGCTGGGTGGTTGTCGTCTATGTAGATCTCGTCGACGAAGGCGACAAGGCCGAACTCGTCTGGCCGGAATTCGGTAAACCCTTCTTCCAGCAGATTACCACGATTGACGATGGCGTCAAGATTGCCCGAATGATCCTGTCCAGCAAGCCCTATGTGGCCGATGAAAGTGAGGCGCTGAGAGATATGCTGATGGGCCTCGGGACGATGTAGTTTTTGATTGCACTTTATCGGCCGTGGTGCTTGTTCCGTTCCACAAGGGGAATGGAACAGGTGGAACAGATGGAACGAGTTTGGACAATTATCCGGAAGGCCGATATGCCCCTGAGCGCATTCAGGCAGGTTTTCTTGTTCCACTTGTTCCGCTTGTTCCACACATTCCGTGGAACGGAACGGAACAAACTGCCGATTATCGCTGGAAAAAGTTGACGATTCTTGTTCCATCCGTTCCGCTTGTTCCGCACAGGGGGTGGAACGGAACAGAACAACGCCGATGGTCTGGGCCGATAGATACGGCCGCTACGCGTCCGTTACAGGAGAAAGCGGTCAAAGCCAGTTCGCTCCGCTAAAGCTGCGCTCACTCGCTTTGGTTCCGTCCTCCGGGGCACAAAGCGCCCCTTCGAACTCCACTTATGGCAGCTCCACTGTGAGACTCTACCTTCCGCGCTGATGCGCTCCAGTCAGAGACTCACGGCCGTTTCGCGCCCCGGCTTCGCCGGTCCTGATGCGAGGGGTATCAGATGGAAGGAACGTCCCGCTGATGCCGGGGACAGTGCCATAAAGCGGTCAGCCTGCGGCTGGTTTATCCCCACCCGGTCGCTGCGCTCCCTCCCGCCCAATAAAGGGAAAGCGGTTGCGAGACTCTTGCCGGCCCCACGCAGCGGCTGCCTGCCGCTGCCCTTGCCATCGCACACCCGAAGCCGGCAAGAGACTCGCCCTGGAATCCCCCCTGGCCCCCCAAGGGGAAAACAATCGCCCGGGCTCCGTCGTACCCCGCTCCACCGAAAGTGCTGATAATCCGTGAGTTAACATAATCTTATCGAGATTGTGTCACTCCTCGCGACACCGACATCTCCCGCATCAAAGTAGGGAGTATGCATAGGTCAGAAGCCCGCCCGGACGTCCTGCCTGCTGCGGGTGTACACAATCTAGATTATGTTAACTAACTCCCTGAGTACCACGCAGGTAGGTCAGTGCCGGTACACGCCCGGTCGAGGCGGCGGCAGGAGGGCGGCCCCCTTCAAGGACCTCCGGCCTCCAGGCCCGTCAGGGGGCCGCGCACTTTGCGCTCCTTCGTATCAGCGTCAGTGCGTTGCAAGTCCCGCTCCTGTCGTCGTCTCCTCCGCAGGCTCCGGAGACCACGACATCCGCTACTTTCATTGAGGAAACGTCAGAGGGTATTCGTGGGCGCAAAGTGCCACCACGCAGAGCCGCAGTGCTTCTCGACCGTCATCTCCCGCATTCAGCCTCAGTGCAGTGCAGGCATCCTGCCGCCTTACGCAGCTCCGCTGCTGGGTCGTTCCAGGCCGTGACTCCTCTTCCTCCGCAAGCTCCGGAAGAAGAGTCCCGTCCCTCCACTCCAAGGTAGAGTTTAACCTGGCCGCTATTCCTCCAGGCACTTTGGACCTGCCGCTAAGGCGTCAGGCCGCAAAGAGCCTTCCGGGCGTCCAGGACACGGCCGTCCCGGCCGTTGGCGCAGACAGTGTCCGTCATCCCGCCTTTGCGTCAGATGCCTCGCTCCTGCCACAAAGCCGTGCTGCCAGCCACAGACTGCGCGGTTCTGCCCGCATCGGCGACGTAGCGTCCTGCTTCTATTCGAAGGTTTGTGCCTGTTCGCGTTCACCCTAGTACCCCGCTCGACCGTCAGTGCTACGCTCACTCCTTTGGGCCGTTCCGGCCCAGGCCGGTGAGGCCGTCTTCCCACCCACAGCGCCGGGCTCTTCCGCTGCTCCAGGGAGCCTAAGGTCTCCCTTCCGCGGCGCTACAGAGCCCGCCGCCTTCCGCTCCAAGACCGCCTCCCCGGCCACGCTCCACTTCGTTCCGCGCCCTATGGTACTGGAAGACTTGCAGGCGGCTCCCGCATCGAGGTCAGAGGGAACGCCGGCCAAGTCTCCCGCCCGGACGCCTCCGCCTGCAAGACTTCCAGCACCATAGGCCAACCAGGGACACACGCCCGGGCCTCGGTGCGACATCCACCGGCATCACCCGCCCGAAGGCCGGAAAAAGGGTATAAATATATACTCAGGGAGGCAGCGGCTGACGCCGCTGCGGGTGCGATTATGCTTGCTTAAGTCGCTGATTTTTACTATATTTGTGTAGCCTTGAAGGCCCTACTTTGTTATTGTTCAATCCAAGAGTTACAGCAGCAGGATGCCCCGGTACTACCCAAACATACTTTTCAGCGACGGCTTCGGCTCGGCCGGTGATACTACCTGGTATCATCGGGATGGGAAGTGCTATACCCGGAAGAAGTGCAAGCCGGTCTTCCCGGGGACTCCCGGCCAGATGGTCCAGGCAAGCGTGCATCAGAGGGCCATGGCCGCCTGGAGGTCCATCCCACACCAGACGCAGCTGCTCTGGAATGACCTGGCAGAGAAGGTGGAGCCCCACCGGCCACCGTTCGACCACAAGGCGTACATCTCTGGCAACAATCTGTTCGTTTCGGCCTATCACGGCTTTGTCACCCTGGGGAATGAACACGTACCGGAGCCCCAGGCCTTCGTCAAGTTCCCGCCGTATGCACTGGAGTTCGTGTCCGGAGCCGTGGACGGCGATGACCTGCGGCTTACCTTCCGGTGCTTCGTCTGCGGGGTGGACCATCCGGATCGGTACCGGGTACTGAACAGGATGCACCTGACTTCGCCCGGAGGCTGCATCAACCCGGGGAAGATGCGGAACTTCCTGGCCCTGCAGGACTGCCCGGCTCCCGGCGGCGTGATTGATTTCGTCATCCCGGACTACAAGAATTTTTCTCACCTGGATCTGCACAGGTATCAGATAAACTGCCGGCACCGGTTGCTGGACAATGTGACGGGATACAGAAACCAGCTCATCCAAGAATCTTTCCAGTTCGACCTCCTCTAAACGGGAGGTTTTCTTTTATAGTCTTGCGTCTTTATTGCTAAAGTTACACTTGAAATAAAATAGTGTAAATAATTGTATTTGAACAATTACAATAATTTGCTAACTTTGTTCTCAGAAGATGTGACCTGAATACTTAAACCTAAACTTAAACTTCATGATAGCGCTTCCTTCCATTGCTTTCGGGGGATTTTCTGGGTCGGCAAAGGGCGTTACGGCTCGCCAGGTTGGCGGACGTAGCGTCCTTTCCTTGAAATGTTTCCCGACCGGAGCAGCGACGGGTGCCCAGCTTGCCCGCCGTGCTTCCCTCAAGAAGATTTCGAAGAGCTGGAAGGCCCTCTCCTCTGAACAGATGCGCGAATGGGACCGCCTGGCAGAACACGCCAGCGGTGCTTCTTCGCTCGGACAGAAGGCGGAGATCTCCGGCCTTAACCTGTATATCCGCCTGAACTCCTACCGCGTAATGGCCGGGGAGAGCATGATGGCGGATGCTCCTGCAGCCGAGGTGGCCGTTCCCAACGTGTCCTACTCCCAGGTTGTCGTCACCCCCGAACTGGTCGTGTTCGGCGGAATCAAGCATGAGCCTTCACCGCTCAAGTTCGTGGTGAAGATGTCCGTCTCCCAGAGCGCCGGCGTTTCCAACGGCTGGAGCAAGACCGTCATCATCAATCCGGGAACGGAGGATGACTGGGGCGAGGTGGATGTCACCACGCTGTATCTCAAGACCATCGGCGTGGAACCCGTGCCCGGTGAGAAGGTCTTCATCGAGACTTATTGGCTGGATACCGCCACTGGGTTCACCGGCATCGAGTGCCGTGATACCGTCATCGTCACCGGCGAATCTCCTTACCAGCGCCGTGTAAAGGTAACGATGGATAACCTTGACCCCACGGAGGACAACAATGTCTCCGCCATTGACGTGGACTTCTCTACCGGCGCTCCGGTGGCACAATTCAATGCAGTTTGCCTGGGACACAGCAACGTCGCATCCTCCGAGGTTTATCTGGATCAACAACTGCCTGCAGAAGTTATCGGAACTGGTGTATGCCTTGGGCGTGCCAATGACCCTAACGGGAAGATTGTCGCTCAGTCCTACTTGGTTTACATCCGCAATTATGGTGGCAAGTCTGAAATGACTTTTGCTCATCGTGGCGGCTACTACGTGGCAAAAACGGAGTGCTTTGGGGCCGGTATCATCTATTAACCATCAATCTGAAACGCTATGTTCAACAGTACAGGAAATAATTTCGGTGCCGGCCAAATCTCCTTCAAGGATTACCAGGCAGAAAACTATGTGGTCCTGAATTCCAAGTTCAGTTTTGACCCCACCAATGCAGACTACCAGGCCTGCGATCAACTGGAGATTTACGTTCCGGACCTCAGCATAGACCGCAGTGCCGTGGGGGCTGTCTTTCTCCGTTTCGAAGAGGACCAGCATTACTCCTGGGGTGACGCTATTTATGACGGCGGCTCTGTTCTCAAGTCCTGGGTGAAGGACAAGAACACCATCGTAATTGAGAAGCAGCCTTGGTTTGACCAGAACGGCCCGCTCATCATCTACGTCCTGACGCTCTATCC
>ONOH01000046.1 GCA_900319405.1 uncultured Bacteroidales bacterium
GGTAGACGCGCTAGTTTCAGGAGCTAGTGGGGTAAAACCTGTGTGAGTTCGAGTCTCATCTCGCGCACGAGCCGGCCTTTTTGGCCGGCTTCTTTTTTTTCTGGAGTGGGAAAGGCCTTTTCTGCAAAGATTGGTAAAATTGACAGTGATTCTCTTGTAGAGGGCTTTGATTTCTATGTATAGTTAGGGGGAAGTGCTCCAGGTGTCCTACTCTATTGCAGACCAGGAGCAAAATAAGCGTTTTTTGCTCTTGGTGTCCCATTCTTCTGTAGACCAAGAGCACCTAATCAACCGTATGCTATGAATTTAAAAACAGAAACAACGTTTTGGATGATAACAACGAATCATCTGACAGACCGTCTTTGGTTCAAAGACGAAGAAGATTACAAGACAGGAATGAATTATGTAGCTGTCTTAGCGGCTCATAATCCGGTGATGGTAATAGCTTTTATTTTGATGTCGAACCATGTCCATTTCCTTTTGGCTGGAACAGAGAAGCAAGGAAGGTTATTTGTTGAGCGCTTTAAGAAAAAGTATTCCCAATATTATTCCTATAAATATGGATCGGCTGAATTGCTCCGTGGAAATGAGATTGATGTTCGGGAAGTGAGCCTGAAGGATGAATCGTTTGAGCGTGCTGTGGCATATATCCAGATGAACAGTGTGGCCGCTAACAATTGTTTGCACCCTTCAGGATATCCGTGGGGAACTGGCGATGTATTTTTTAGTGCTACTCCTCAGACGGGAATCCCTCTTGGTTCCATGAGTGCGCGTGCAGTGAACCGGATGACGCGAAGCAAAGAATCCTTGCCGGATCACTATATGATGGGTGAAAAAGGGTATATCACTCCACGTTCTTTTGTACCAGTAAAGTATGTGGAGTCAGTCTTTAGGACACCACGACGAATGAATTATTTTTTGCAGAACTCCTCAAAAGCCCGTCGGTTGAAAGAAGCTCCTTCTTTTGACGACAGTTTGGTACTCTCAGCAGCTCGAAGTCTATGTGTCTCGTTATTCCGAAAAACGCAGATTTCGGAATTATCTACAGAACAGAAAGCGGAGATTATGAAACAGTTGCGCTATCGATTCTCAGCAGGGCCCCATCAGCTGTCCAGGATTTCCGGTCTTTCCTATCAGTCCGTGAGTGAGTTGCTGGATCAGGGATGATGGTGGGGTTTGGATTGGGGAGCCATCCACCAGTCAGGACTTTTCGGCGGATGACCTCCCCCTGAATGACCCGGCCTTCCAAGCTGCCGGCCTTTTCTGCAAAGATTGGTAAAATTGACAGTGATTCTCTTGTAGAGGGCTGTGATCTCTATGTACAGTTAGGGGGAAGTGCTCCAGGTGTCCTACTCTATTGCAGACCAGGAGCGAAAAACGCTTATTTTGACCCTGGTCTGCACTTTTTCGGGACACCTGGAGCAGGGGACAGCCGTTTTTTCTTCTTTTATTGCGGCTTTTTTATTATTTTTGTAGGACGCATAAATTATCGTACTATGTATTCATTCCTTTTGAGTGTTTTGGCTCTGGTGCTGGGGTATTTCGTGTATGGAAAGTTCATTGCCAGGGTATTCGGTCCGGATCCGAAACGGCCTACGCCGGCCGTGGAGAAGGCGGACGGGGTGGATTTCATTGTCATGCCCACCTGGAAGGTCTTTATGATACAGTTCCTCAATATTGCGGGGACGGGGCCGATCTTCGGTGCCATCATGGGCGCTAAATTCGGCCCGGCGGCTTACCTGTGGATTGTTTTGGGCTGTATTTTCGCCGGTGCGGTACACGACTACCTGACGGGAATGCTGTCGGTCCGGCACGGGGGCGCGAACCTGCCCGACCTGATTGGCATCTACCTGGGGAAAAGCACGCAAAAGGTAATGCTCGTCTTCTCCGTCATCATGCTGATGCTGGTGGGTGCCGTGTTTGTGTATTCTCCGGCCATCATCCTGGGCAATATCGCCGGATTCGGTGCTCAGATGTCCATGATGTTGTTGGTGGGCGTTATTTTCGTCTATTATATCATTGCAACCCTCCTGCCCATCGATAAGATTATCGGTAAGATTTATCCGGTTTTTGCCTTCGCCCTCCTGTTCATGGCGGCCGGCCTGCTGGTGGGCCTGATCGTGAAATGGCCCTCCATCCCCGAACTGTGGGACGGCCTGGCCAACAGGGGACCGGAACTGGGCATTACGGGCCAGCCCATTTTCCCCTGCCTGTTCATTACCATAGCCTGCGGCGCCATTTCCGGTTTCCATGCCACCCAGAGCCCGTTGATGGCCCGTTGTATCAAAAACGAGGAACTGGGACGTCCGGTGTTTTACGGTTCCATGATTACGGAAGGCCTGGTGGCCCTGGTCTGGGCGGCCGTGTCTTCCTACTTCTTCTTCGATGGCGGTGCGGCCGAGGTGGGCTCCTCCATGGGTGCCGCCGCTCCCGAAGTGGTAACAAAGGTTTCGAAAAACTGGCTGGGTCTTGCGGGTGGCATCCTGGCAGTGCTGGGCGTCGTCGCGGCTCCCATTACGAGCGGCGATACGGCTTTCCGCAGCGCCCGTCTGATCGTGGCCGATTTCCTTTCTTTCCCGCAGAAAAGTATCCGCAACCGGCTGATGATCTGCATCCCGCTCTTTATTGCCGCCGGGCTGCTGCTCTGGTATAACATTGCCGATTCCCAAGGGTTCAATACCATCTGGCGGTATTTCGGCTGGGCCAACCAGACGCTTGCCGTTTTCTCGCTCTGGGCGGTAACGGTTTACCTGACCCTTAATAAGAAGGACTTACGTTATCTGGTTGCGTTATTACCGGCCGCCTTTATGAGCGCCGTCAGCGTAACCTTCATTTGCATTGACAAGACCGGACTCCACCTTCCGGCCAACTGGAACGCCTTCCTGGGCGTGGGCGTATTCGTTTTGTCACTGGCCCTCTTTTATGGGTGGAAATTCACACGGAAATCCAAAGAGAATCAGATATGAGAAAACTGACTGTCCTGCTGGCCACCGTCCTGGTGGCCGCCTGCACCGCTGCTCCGAGCTGGAAACCGGCCCGTGACAGAATCCTGACCACGTGGGGGGAATCCCTGGACCCCGCCCATGTCCATGCCGAATATCCCAGGCCGCAAATGGTCCGGGAGACCTGGAAGTCGCTGAACGGCTTATGGCAATATGCCATCGTGCCGCAGGAGGAACAGAATCCGGTCTGTGACAGTACCATCCTGGTCCCGTTTTGTGTGGAATCGGCCCTCTCGGGCGTTGGGAAACGCGTCTCAAATAAGGAGGCCCTTTGGTATGAGACCGTCTTTTCCGTTCCGAATTCGTGGCGCAAGGGCGGTGTAATGCTGAATTTCGAGGCCGTGGACTGGTTTGCAGAAATCTATGTAAACGGCCATTCTGTGGGTACCCATTCGGGCGGATATACCCATTTCGGTTTTGATATCGCCCCGTATTTGAAGAAGGGGAAAGAGCAGTTGCTGCGGGTGAAGGTGACCGATGCGACCGATACCGATTTCCAGCCCTGCGGCAAGCAGGTCACGGTCCCGAGGGGAATCTGGTACACACCGGTAACCGGTATCTGGCAAAGTGTGTGGATGGAGCCCGTTCCCTCCGTCCACATCACGGATTACGAAGCAGTCGCCGATCCGGAAAGCGGTTCCTTCTCGATAACGGTGAATTGCGCCGGAAACGGGGATCTGGATACGACGGTTGAGGTAGAGGTCCTCTCGGCCGAGGGAGCCCTGATCGCTTCCGCCGTCACTGCGCCCGGGGAGCCGGTAAGCATGACCGTCCCGGATCCGCAGCTGTGGACCCCGGATACGCCCTACCTGTACGGCCTCCGGCTGACCTTGCGTCGGGGAGAGGAAGACGTGGACCGGGTAACGGGCTATGCGGCCATGCGCTCGGTGAGCATGGTGGTCGATAAAGATGGTTATAAGCGGCTGGGTCTCAATGGGAAGCCCATCTTCCACTACGGTCCGCTGGACCAGGGCTGGTGGCCGGATGGCCTCTATACCGCCCCTTCGGACGAGGCCTTGAAATTCGACATCCAGAAGACCCGGGACTTCGGATACAACATGATCCGCAAGCATATCAAAATCGAACCGCGCCGCTGGTATTACTGGTGCGACGTCCTGGGCGTGATGGTCTGGCAGGATATG